>JAPUDW010000403.1:13213-38052 GCA_027492915.1 Bacteroidota bacterium
CGATACAACACGCGCCGCAGGTGGTGCGCGGCATCAAGAACCTGCTGCAAGCGGGTATCAACCAACCTTACGAACAAGCGCTGCAAACCGAGCGCGACCTTTTCCCGCCCCTGTGGGCAGATGAACCGCACGTCCGCGCTGTCGAAGTGTTTTTAAATCGAAATAGGGGTTAGTCATGAGCTTTTATGTCACCATCGCCCGTTATTATGATGCCGAACATCAAGACAAAACGGATGACTTGCTCATGTACAGCGAGTTGGCGAACGAATACAACGGGCCAATTTTTGAAGTCGGCGCGGGTACAGGGCGTGTAATGTTCCACCTCGCCAAAGCGGGTTACGAGGTACACGGCATCGACATCGAACCCGCCATGCTCGACCGCGCCCGCCAGATTGCGGAAGGCCAACCGGCACTCAAAAAACGCCTGACCTTCATTCAGAATGACATCCTCAAACATAAAACGGATACGCGCTATCCGCTGGTGATCGTGCCCTACAACGGCTTGATGCACTTCCACGAACAAGAGCAGCAGTTGAAGGTTTTGCGCCGCCTACACGAACTCACCACCGACGACGGTTTGCTGGTGCTTGACCTGCCCAATCCGGCGGATGCCTTCGCCGCACAGGATACGGATGCGATGATCTTCGAGAAAACCTTCCTTGAGCCAGAAACCGGACATCTCGTCATGCAGTATTCGGTCAGCACGGTTGACCGCACCGACCAGTTGATCCGCATCAATTGGATTTACGACGAAGTAAGCGGCGACGGCACGGTCAAGCGCACCCTCGCGCCCGTCACCTTCCGCTACTTCTTTTACAGCGAAGTTCGCCTGCTGCTGCAAGCCAGTGGCTTCACGGTGGAGGCTGTCTATGGCAGCCCTGAACTAGACCCGTATGAGGATGGCTGCGAGCGCATGATCGTGTTCGCACGCCCGACTATTAGCAAATGAAATTCACAGGACGCATCTTGCCCGTATTACCCAAGCGCCTCGCCAGTTATGTGCTGATGGCCGTCTGCGGGTGCTTTGCAGCCTGTGATACGATTCTGCCCCCACCCACACTCACACCCACCATGTACCTCAGCGGGCCAACTATCGAAGCCAGCGCTACACTCGACCTGCGCCAGCCAACCAATATCTCGTTTGATGCGGTTGTGGCAACCGGTAACGCGACCGTCGCCGCCCTGCCTGCGGATAGTGTCGTGCCGCCAGCGGTGATCGGCACACCTGCCGCCAACAGCATGGGTGCGCCGGTAATTATCACCGCGCAGGATGGCACACTGCTCAACGGCACCTTTTATCAGCGCATGGATGGGGTGCGCCGTCCGGGGGTGTTGATGATCGGGCCAGATATTAATGCGTGGGGTGATCTACCTGCACGTATCTTCAACTCGAACTTTACCGTGCTGGTAATGCCCTTGCGTGAAGCGAACGCCCAGCTCGACTTTACCGTGATGCTGCAAGCGCTAACCAGCGGTGACGCCGACCCCGCGCGGTTGGCGGTCATCGGTTCGGCAGCAGGTGCGGATGCCACGCTCATCGGCTGCGCATCTGACCAATTATGCGATACCGCTGTACTGCTCAGCCCCTCCACTAACCCCGCCATGCAGCAGGCCATGGGTGCATTCAGCCCGCGCACCGTGTTGATGGTCGCCAGTCAGGACGACAGCATCTCCTACCCTGCGCTGCAAGCACTGCAACCTCTGAACCGTGGTGAAGTACTGACGCAGCCGTTCGCCAGCGCGGGACGCGGAACAGAAATCCTCGCCAATCGGCCTGACTTAATTGACCTAATTGTGGCATGGCTACAGCGCCAAATCGGGGGGTAAGTGAGCTAGGCGGTGGCAGCCGTTTCGGGCGTTTGCATCGCCCGCACCCGGTCGCGCAAACGGTCAATGCTTTCTAAATCACCGTCAGCAGTTTCGTAGTACCAGTGTTCCCATCCGTTGCACGGCCCCTGCTGGATTGTCCGCGCAATTTTGTGTATCGATCCTTCAAAACCCCGATAGTCCAGCTTGCCGTTCGCCAAAATGCGCCCCACCTTATTCCGGTCACGCCGAAAATATAAGCAGTCACCTTCGTCCAATAATTCATTCTGAAGCAGCGCCGCGAAGGGGATACGCAGCAGCTTGCGTTTCACCACCACAACGGGCTGTTCGGGTTTCGGTACAACTGCCTCAATCCTCTTATTCGCCACACGCACATAAGCTGCATCTCGCTCGATGCCGATCCATTGGCGGCCTAAACGTTTCGCAACCGCGCCGGTCGTCCCTGTGCCAAAGAACGGATCAAGCACCACATCGCCCATGTTGGACGATGCTAGAATAACCCTTTCCAGTAGCTTTTCCGGCTTCTGCGTCGGGTGGGCTTTTTGCCCATTCACACGGATGCGCTCCGGCCCTGAGCAAATCGGGATAATCCAATCGCTGCGCATCTGCTTACCGCCGTTGAGATGCTTCATCAGGTGATAATTGAAGGTGTAGCGCGATTTTTCAGAATACTTCGCCCAGATCAACGTTTCATGGGCATTGGCAAACCGCACCCCGCGGAAGTTCGGCATCGGGTTCACCTTCTGCCACACGATGTCGTTGATAATCCAGTAGCCCAAATCCATCAAAATTTTGCCGACACGGAAGATATTATGGTAACTGCCGATCACCCACAACGAACCTTCCGGCTTCATCACACGGCGGCACTCGGTCAGCCACGCCCGTGTAAAATCGTCATACGCTTCAAAACTCTCGAACTGATCCCATGCATCATCGACCCCATCAACCTCGGTCATGTTCGGTCGCCAGAGTTCACGCTTGAGCTGCAAATTATAGGGAGGGTCAGCAAACACCAGATCTACGCTGGCTTCCGGCAAAGCGTGCAGCGCGTCGATGCAATCACTTACGATAATTTGATTGAGAGGAAGAGCAGGCTCGGTCATTTAAACACACTCATTCCAATAAAGGCATAGTTGTTCGGACAAAGCATACTTCATCCGTTTTGATGTGTGGTATCCATCATAGCCGAGGGATTCGAGTTACACAAATGAGCCGCCGAAATAAAAAAAGGACGACCTCATCAGCCGCCCTTCTCATCGTGAACCTACGCCGCTGCCGTTTGCTGCTCAAGCTGCGTCAGCGCCTCACTCAATGCCCACACCGTCTCGCGAATATGGTCGTCAAAAACCGTCGGGTTCCACTTCGCCAGTTTGCTGTTGGTGTTAAAGTACTGCCCTGTCACACCTTCCACCTCTGGCGATGAGGCCAGATAGATGGACGAACGCGCCGCTTTTTCGGCAGTCGTGTTCAACGTGCGCCGTACCACGCTCATCAAGGGTCGCATCCAGATCGGCAGGGTTGAAGGCTGCCGCCCCATGTTAGTCGTGTTTACACCACCGGGGTATGCCACATTAACGCTTATTCCCTTACCGCTCAACCGCTGTGCCATTTCATAACTCGCTGCCATTAAAATACTTTTGCTATGCGAATAAGCCATAAAGCCCACATAATTCGACTTCTCGGCTTGCAAGTTTTCCAGATCAACCTTGCCGACGATACCACCGGTCACATTAATGACACGCGCCGGTGCGCTATCTTCCAGCAGCGGTTGCAGCAGAGTCGTCAGCAACCACGCCGACAAATGGTTGACGGCGAAGTTCAGTTCAACCCCATCAACTGTTAATTGGCGTGTCGGCACAACCATCCCCACGTTATTCACCAGCACGTCCAGCCGTGAATAGCAGGCATAAACTTCATCAGCAAGCTGGCGAATGCTGGCCTGTGAGGTCATATCCGCAATCATCAAATGAACCTGTGGGTTGCCGCTTGCCGCCTGAATCTCCTTCGCCGCTATTTCCCCGCGCTCGCGGTTGCGCCCTGTGATGATAATCTGCGCGCCCAGCTTGGCTAACCCGATGGCGGTCTCTTGCCCGATGCCGCTGGTGCCGCCGGTCACGAGAACAACTTTTCCTTGCATAGGTGCTGTCATGATGTGTTCCTCTCTAACATTGGTTCATATATGAACTGTTCGTATGTGAACGAAATAGGCAAAAAAAGAGCGCTGGTTTACGGGAGCTTGTCGATGATGCAGCTTAGGAGATGCTGTTCTTCTGGCGTAAACCGGCTTGCCAACTCAGCATGGAAGGCGCATATGACCTCAAGACCTGCCGCAAATCGCTGTTGCCCTGCTTCCGTCAGCGCGATCACCACCGTCCGCCGGTCCTCTTCACTCTGGTGGCGCGTCACCAGCCCTTCGGCAATCAACCGGTCAACCATCGCCGTAACGTTCGACTTCGTGGTGTGCATCACATCCGCAAGACACGTCACCGTCACCAGCGTTTCGAGTTTGTCCGCCGCGACAATCGACTTTAGCGTCCACAATTGTGGGCTAGATAAATCGACCGAAGCCAACCGTTCATCGAGCAGTTGGGTAGTCCGTTTACCTACACCAATTAATTGGGCGGGCAGCAGGTGATGGATGTCTATAATTTCGTTCATATATGAATAGTACACATGCGAACGAATTTTGTCGAGTAAGAATTTCATAAGAATTTATATGCAAAAGGGCGGCCTCATCAGCCGCCCCTTCTTACTACTTGTCGCTTGAAACTTACAACTTCCTACTCGTACCGAAACCGCCAGACCGCGAAGGCGAAGCACGCCGTTGTGAACACTGCCAGCACAGCAAGGTTCGGCAGCACGGTCATCAGGTTGCCGTTTTCGAACAGCAAACTTTTGTAGCTGTCCATCGCCCAAGCTACCGGTGACAAATGCCCGATAACGCGCATGAAATCCGGCACTACATCCAGCGACCACCACGCCCCGCCGAGCGATGCCAGCATCAGCGAGAGTAACAGGCTGACGCTGTTGGCCTGCGCCTCGGTCTTGAGCAGCGTCGATACAGCAAAGCTGAATGCGGTGATACTCAGCGTGTAGATGATCATTGTCAGCACCAGTGCCACCAAATCATGCCCGAAATTCACGCCGACGATAAGCCCGATCAGGAATACCACCGTGTATTGCAACATCCCGACGAGGAACCACATCAAGATTTTGCCCCCCAAGATTTGCCCGCGTGTCAGCGGCATCATCACCAACCGCTGGATCGTCCAATTGACCTTTTCGCGGATCAGCACGTACAACGAGCCAAACACCGTGAACATCACGAACATGCTGCCCATACCGGGAATCGACTGACCGAAGCCGACCTGTGTACTGCTGTTCGCCGCGCCTTCCGGCAGTTCACTTTCGCTGTAGCTTACCGTTACCGGATTGGTGCTAACTGCTGCCGCCGCCTCGTCATAAATCTGCTGGCGGAAAGCCTCTTTATCTGCGTCATCTGCAAAGGTGATGCCTGCCGTGTTCTCGACAATATACGAACCCACAGTCGAGGCGACCTGTGCCGACCCCATCTTGCCTGCCGCCGCTTGTACCGCCTGCAAGATATACCCCGGCGCGGTTACATTATCGTTCGACTTATAAGTGATGGTCGCCGCCTCACCCGCTTTGACCGCGTTTTCAAAGCCAGCCGGAATGCTGATAAGTGCCAGCGTGTCGTTATTCGTCACCCGTTGCAGCGAGCGTGATTTATCCAGAGTTGAGTTTTCACCTAGCTGGCAAAAATCAGCCTCATCATTATCCATCGGGCAAAAACGAATGGCACTGTTCGCCGCCTGCACATCCGCTAAAAATTGCCCTGAATAAGCGCTGTTGTCACTGTCGATGACATCAACTCGCACCATCGTCGGGCCACTGCCGCCACTGTTCGCGAAACCAACCCCTATCGTAAATACCAGCGGAATGATGATCAAACCGATAAGCTGTCCCTTTTCGCGGAAAAAGACGCGCAGATCATTGAGTGCAATTGTGATTATCTTATTCATCGCGTCCCCCTATATATCCAACCGGCGGTTGAACATCCAAAAGCCGATGGCAAACATGACTGCGCCTAATCCGGTCAGCACGATGAGGTTCAGGCTGACATCCGTACTGCCATTCGCCAATTTTTGGAAGGCGTTCGACCCCCAGTACAAGATTGAAAAACGCGAGAAAGCTTCTGGTAGTTGGAAGCCGAATGCCCCGCCCAATACCGCCATCGCCACGCTCACCAGCGACCCGTAGATTTGCCCCTGCTCCGGCGATTTAGCCACACCCGCCAGCAGCGCACCAAGGCCGGTTGCCGACAGTGCCGCCGCGACGATCACCAGCGCAATCAGTAGGTAGCTGTTGCCCCAGATCACCACGAAGCCGCCGTTTAAGATGCTGCCCACCACCGTTAGCGCGATGAACAGGAACACCAGTTGCAAGATACAGCTCACCAGTACGCCCAACATCTTGCCCAACAAAATCGAGATGCGCGGCGTGGGGGTTACCACCAACCGTTGCAGCGTCCACTGCTTCCGTTCTTCAAAGATGCTGTACACGCCGCCCTGCCCTGTGAACAAGGTGAAGAACATGGCCTGCCCTGAACCGAACAGGATCAGCAGCGGGATTGCGCCGTTCGTCCGCTGACCTTGCACCGTCTGCTGGTCAATCACCAATTTGTTGAGGCCGGGCATGAAGGCACAGGCGATGTTTTCGGCGAACGATGGGCTGGTTGCCAATGCGCCTACCTGCATCAAACCGAACTTATCATTGACGCTGGCGAACAACGATTGCAGCGCCACATTGCCGGTCGCGATCTGGTTGGTAATGCTCTCGACCACGCTGCGGATAATCCCCGCCTGTATCGGGCTGCCGCTGTTGGCATACAACTGCACACTGCTCGGCTCAATCGTCAGCTTCCCCGCGCCGATGCTCACCTTCTGGCTGAAATCGGCGGGAATAATAATCGCCGCCATATAGGTACCGTCGTCCACACCGGCTTTTGCTACCACTGCATCATCCAGAACCGCGCCTTCAGTCAGTGTTTGTAGGCTGACGCTGCTGCCGCTGGCAGGTGTCTCCCCCTCAACCAGTGGGCAGGTTGCCGAGGCGAACGACGTTTCCCCACCACTTGCTGGGACAAACGCGCTGACATAAATATCACCCAAATTCTGACCATTCGCCCCTTGGTCAAGGTTGACGATAGCCACCGGAATATCTTTAATCGGGATGTCGCCACCGTTCGCCCCGCCAAATGCCAGCGCGATAATCGTGGCAACGGCCAGTGGTGCCGCCAGCATCACCAGCACAAGGTTACGGTCGCGGAAGGTGGTTGAAACATCTTTCCAAGCGATAGTCCATATTTTACGCATGGTATCAGTCCCTCAATGCGCGACCGGTCATTTGCAGGAACACCGCTTCAAGATCGGGTTCGCGCACTTCAACCGACATAATTTCAATGCTCGACTCATTCACAATCTGGATGACGTGCGGCAGCGCCTTGCGCCCACGCTTGGCATAAATCGTGATCTTGCCACTCACCGTTTCCTCACTGTCCTCGCTCGCTTGGGCAGGTGCATCATAAAGGGCGCGTGTCACCCCTTCAACCGTTTGCAGCTTTTGCAGCAGCCCTTCCGGCAGGCTTTGCTCACCGACCACCAGCACCAGCCGGTCTTCTTCGCCCACCTGCTGGATCAACTCACCCACCGTCCCCAGCGCGATCATCTTACCCTGATCGACGATGCCCACTCGGTTGCTGAGTTCCTGCGCTTCTTCCATCAGGTGCGTGGTATACATCACGGTCATTTTGCGTTCGTCGCGCAGCCGGATCACGGTATCGAGGATGCGTCGGCGGCTCTGCGGGTCAACGCCCACCGTCGGCTCGTCCATATACACCAACTGCGGTTTGTGCAGCAAACCCACACCAATGTTCACACGCCGCTTCATACCGCCCGAAAAAGTCTCCACGCGGTCTTTCGCCCGTTCGCGCAGGTCGGTGAATTCCAACACCTCGTCCACGCTGGTGCTCAAATCTTTGCCGCCTAGCCCGTACATCTTGCCGAAGAACTCAAGGTTCTGCCGCGCGGTCAGCGTCGGGTACAGCGCGATTTCCTGCGGCACTACGCCGATCAACTTCTTGGCGCTCATCGGCTGCCCCGTAATCGAAAAACCGCCAATTTTCGCGTCGCCGCTGGTAGGGGTCAGCAACCCGCTAATCATCGAAATCGTCGTGGTTTTACCCGCGCCGTTCGGCCCCAGCATACTAAAAACTTCCCCCTTAAAAATGTCCAGATCAATCCCGCGTACCGCCTGCACATGGGTGCCATCTGCGCGTTTAAAATTTTTCGTCAGTCCCCTGACCTCAACTAACGATGTTGCCATTTCATCCTCCGTTATCCACGTCGTTATAATGCTCTTCTACGTATCACGCCTAAAATGAGTTGCTGCCATCCACAGTTGAATCACCAAATTGTCGGATCTGCTCAATCGCCTTATCCAGCCACTCGGCATGGAATCGCTGCACCTCCAACCCGTAATCCAGTGTGAGCAGTTGGAATTGATACTCACGCGGCAGCTTCCACCACATCTCGCGCGGCGGCAGCGTGTCCAACAGCGCCAACAGCGAATCCAGTTCTGCCTGTATCCCCGCGCGATACGTTTCCAGCACCGAAGTCGTCACCGTGTTATCCAAATGGTGGCTGAAGTACAACTGCCCCAACCATGCCTCGTGCGGTGCTGACGGTGGCTGCGGTCGGCTCAACCAGCGCACCAGTTCCGCCTGCCCCGTTTCCGTAACCCGATAGACTTTCTTGTTCGGGCTGTCCTCCTGCACAATCATCTCCGCCTTCACCAAACCTTCCGCTTCCAGTTTGTACAGCGTCCTGTAAATCTGGCTTTGGTCGGTTGACCAGAAATGCTGAACTGCCGAGTCAAATTCTTTGTTCAGGTCATAACCCGACATCGGCCTTGCACTCAGCAAACCCAGCAGCAAATGGGGCAGTGACATATATGCTCCCTCCTATATATGCATATACACATAGCAATACGCACCCTAATCAAAAAAGGTTGCGCACCCTGCCCAACCTTACTTAAATCGCTTGCCTTTCTCTGTGCCCTCTGTGTCTCTGTGGTTCAATTCTGCATCAGGACTTCCCGCAAAAACTCGCCAATAAACTGCCGCACCTCCTGCACATGACGCGCCTTATCCACCGACTTGGAGGCCAGCTCGCGCAGCCGTGCGTTCGGGATACCCGCCGCCAGCACTTCCGCCATCGCATACGGGTGCATCGGATCAACATGGTTACCCAGCACCAGCGTCGGTACACCGATACCCGCCCACGCCGCACGGTCAGCACACGGCGCGTCCTGCGGCATCCGTTCGAGCTTGACGACCGTTTCCTCGGCACGGGGATGCGTAAACTGTCCCAACACCGACTTCGCCACATCCGGCGCTTCCGCCAGTATCGCCTGATAAATCGCCGTCTGCTGGAAGTGTTCTAGCCCTGCTGCTGCCCCGTACTGCCGGATATACCGCGCCACTTCTATCAGTACCCGCAGGTTGTCCGGCATCGTTGCATCCAGCCACGCCGGGCGTGACAGCACCAGCCCTTTCACCCGCGCCGGATAGCGAAGCGCCATATTCAACGCCGCCCCTGCTCCCATCGAAATGCCGCCGACCACCGCTTGCTCAATCTCAAGCGAGTCCATCAGCGCGATCACATCATCGGCAAAGTGGTTAAATGTAAACGCTCCTTCATCGCCTACAGGCCGTGTGTCGCCATGACCACGGCACTCCATCGACACGAAACGGATACCCGCCTGCGTTTCAAACACATCCGCAGTCTGCTGCACATCCCCACCCAACCCGTGCTGAAAAATGAAGGACATCCCTTCACCCTCATCCACATAATGAAACCGTATTCCCTCGCGCTCAAAGTATGGCATGGTAATAACCTGTTAGATGGCTTATAAATTTGTTCATTCTCTTGCATTTTCTCCCCTCATTGTTACTACGGGGAGGGGTCGGGGGTGGGGTTATAGCTTCCCCCGCAGGAATGCCACGCTCGTTTCTACCTGATGTTCAGCCAGCCCGTGCAGCACCAGCGCCCCGTCATAACCCACTTCACGCAGCAGATGCAGGTAATGGTCGTAATCCAGCACACCGTTTCCCGCCGCCTCATGCCCTGCCTTGCCGTCCTCGCTCAAATCTTTGGCGTGTGCCAGCACAATATCCCTACCGAGCAGGTCAAACGCGTCGTCCAGCACCGCCCGCATCCGCGCCAGCGCCCCTTTGTGGAACAGGTTCGCCCCATCCATAATGATCTTCAGCCGTGGTGACTGCATCTCGTCCAGCAGCAGCCGCGCCCGCTTCGCCGTATCCACCACGTTCGCTACCTCGGTTTCGATGCCAAGTGTGATGTCGTGCGCTTCCGCGATTTCCAGCGCCTTGGTCATCATATCGGTCAGGTCGCGCCACGCGTCCGGCGATTGGTTGTCGGGGTGCGCCCGCCACATATCGTCGGGGTCGCGCGTCCCCGTACACAGCGTAATCATGCCCGTACCCATCGGCTTGCACGCACTCGCTAACACCTCTAAACGCCGCAGCCCATCCAGCCGCACCTGCGGGTTGGGGTGGATCATGTTGAACGTCCCCGACACCGCCGCCATGCGAATATCGCGCTGGCTCATCGCGGTTTGAATACGTTCGACCATCGCCGCGTCAATCGCGTCCGGCATGGAAGGCAAACCCGCACACACCATATTAAATTGGACGACATGCAGCCCTGCCGCCGCTACCGCATCCAACGTCGCTTCGACTGTCGGGCGGCTGAACGTCTTAGCGAATATCCCGATCTCCATCACACACCACCTATCACATTATCCAACCGTACAGCCGCGCCAGTTTCCACCGACCGCGCCACTGCCACCATCGCCCGCATCGCCGCAATACCATCCTCGATGCTGCCGCCGCGTTGGGGAGCACCATTCAAAATCGTATCGGCGAAACCTTCGATTTGCAGCTTATAGGTGTAGGCATCCGCACCCAGAGGCCGATGATACTGCCCATCTTTGACCGAGAAGCACTCAACCTCGCTCGAACGGTGGAACCACGGCAGGAATATCTTGGCCTTCACCGAACCATGTTCGCCGTAAACCTGAAAGCCTTCTTCCCAATCGCCGCGCACCGCCACCACCAAGTCTAAATGCCCGACGCTGCCATCGGCAAAATCGACCGACACAAACCAGCAGTACGCGCCGAAGCGTTCCACTAGCTTGGCCTGTACACTCACGATCTCCCCCGCCAAATACCGCGCTGTGTCGACCAAGTGGCTGCCGTGCGTCAGCATATAGTAGCGGCGGCGGTCACTTTTGGGGTCGCCTGACGGTCGCAGCACCTGTGCGCTGCCGATCATCGGCGGCTGCAAGTTGTCGGTCATCTCGTAGCGGTAGGTCGAGTCGCAGTACCATGCCTTCAACCCCATCAACTGCCCGATCTCATCATTGATGAAGTCGTGGGCGAAGGCGATACCGGGGTCAAAGCGTTTGTTGTTGCCGAGTTGCAGTACCACATTGGATTGCTTTACCTGCTGTCGTAACCCCTCGCATTCCTCGATGCTCACACCCAGCGGCTTCTCGACCAGCACATGCTTGCCCGACGCAACTGCCTTCGCCGCCAGCGGCACATGAAATTGGTCAGCGGTCGCGATAATCACGGCTTCCACTTGTTCGTCCGCCAGCATCGCGTCATAGTCGTTGTAATTCACCTGCGGCCGGTGGATCGCCACCATCGCCTCGCGCAGATCATCAGCGCGGTCGCAAATCGCGTACAGGTCGGCGTTATGTGCTTTGCGGCAGGCATCAAAATGCGCCGCCTGTGAAATCGGCCCACACCCCAGCACCCCCACCCGCAGCCGCCGTTCAGATTTCTTCACACGTCACCCCCAAAAATAAATCTCTTAGCCGTTAAAGAATAATCACTATTTGCCATAACGTCGTTGTATCAATTCTACCTAACCCTACCCTCGCCATCGTAGGATGCAGCGTTCTGCGTCCACTTCTACCAACAACCCAATTATAAAAAGCCTGTAACCGTCTTACAAAAGTCACAGGCTCTCTGCTATCATAAACTGCAAATTTGCCTTCGTAGGGAAGGAGCTAAATTCTTTCTGTTATTCTACTTCCCCATGACATTCAATCACCAAATAAGAATCCCTCCATCAACCGATCTTGCTCGCGCAATCGCCTCTAAAAAACGATTGGTGGTAATCATAATAGAACGTTCATCAATACAAACATTTTTCGTGATTAATTGCGCCTGTGCTTGCACAGCCTTCACATCGGCTTCAAACATACTTAATGCTTCACCTTCTGCATGAACCCACTCCTCTGTTGAAAGTGCAGTAAGGAGCTTCAAATTGAGTGAATTAATAGCCTCTGATCCCCATAACTCATTTCTCCAAGCGTCAAAACCGCCTAACATATAATTATCACCGGGTCTCGGCTCTAATATTTTTATCGCCCAGTTTTGACTATCCCATTTACCTGTATAAACTTCAATTCGCATTGTCATTTCTACTTGCCCTCCAATGATACAGAGTTAGAAATCGCTTTCAGCTTCTCTCTTTCTCTAACAACTATTGACTATCCAATTGTTTGTTTTTACAAACCTTATCTACCAAATTCCAACCACTTACCAACCCTATTAACAATGCTACTCTCTCAAAAGGGTTAACGCCAATGCCCCTTAAAAGCGACCAAATGGTCTTCCAAATGGTCACCCTAAACACTCTTATTTCAACTATGCTATTCAAAGGGCTAATCGCATTTGACTCCCTTGCCCTGTTACTACGGGCTATCGCTATTGAGCTTGCGAAGGTAGTCGATGTGGCTACGAGCGACTTTAGCGAGTGTGGGATAGGGGTTTCGCCGCAGATTAACAATCGCATCACAACTGGCCTACACCCAGAAATTAGCCTTTTGCAGCAAACGTTGCAGCAGCAGCCCTATTGCGAATTTTGCAGCAAAGCCGACCGAGCAATCCGCTGTATTGGCACAAAACCCATTATTGCCATTGCCGAAATTGCTGCCAATTTTGCTAACTGACATTTCCGACACTGATATGCAAAGCTATCCTGTGGACGACTATGAGTGCGCAGCCTCACGTGGGACCGACATAAAAACCCGTTATGGCGGCGACGACTTCGCCGACTTCGCCGCCATAAAATGTTTTGCAATAAGCTGGAGACTGGCGACTAAAAGCTGATGACTAGATTGGAGCTAAAGGCCAATCGCTAATCACTAAAGTTGATTCCGAAATTGACGAATTTGCAGAATCTTCGGCACTTCGCTCCCTCAAAGCCGCCCTCAAAACCTGTTCTCGCATTTGCAGTTTTCGCAGAATTTGAATCAAGAGTCGTTTGATCGTAGGCAGGCCAACACATAAACAGCCAACAGCACCGCATTAAGCTGACGACTGAAGACTGATGGCTGTTGACTATAAATAAAAACAGAGACCCCTTACGGAAATCTCTGTCTTAGTCTTTATTGTGGATTTCGATGTAGCGCTTCCACGCATCCGGCCCGGTGCCGATGGCAATCACCAAGTAGCTGGTGCGCGGGGTCTTAGGCTCCCACTTCAGCTTCATGTTCAGCTCGTTCGGCAGCTTGTCCCCCTTGCGGTGGTTGCAGTTGTAGCAGGCGCAGGCCGTGTTCGTCCACGTATCTTTTCCCCCACGCGACTTCGGGAAAATGTGGTCAACCGTGAAATCGTGCTTGGAAAGCGGCTTGCCTTTTACAACGGTAGATGGCTGCGCCTCGCAATAAATACAGGTGTAGTTATCCCGCACCAGTACACCTTTACGGCTCCAATGCGCCTGTCTGCGCGGCACATTGATATACGTCCGCAGCGCGATCACCGATGGGACAGGAAATTGTTCACGGATGGTTTGGAGAAAGTGACCGGACTGCTCGATGACGACGGCTTTACCCGCCAACAGCAAATTGATCGCCCGTGGCACAGAAATAACCGCCAGCGGCTCCCAATTGCTGCCGTTGAGCAGCAGCACCCGGTTCTTTAGAGCGAAAAAAGTAGACACAAATCCACCTCAACAAGACTCTTTTGCGATGGTCGCTGCCTTTGCGTTAATTTTCACACCATGTGGATTATAGCGCAAATTGATTAAGAGGGGGTTATTAAACCGACCATATGTTTTAATGAAAAACACAATACACATCTATTTGTGGGGCTTATCCCAAAATACGTATCGTGGTCTACATTTTGACGAGAAGGAGGGGAAGCCGAGCCAACACCCGTATTGCGCGCAAGCTCCCCCACCACCCCTCATGTCAGTGGTGCGTTTAAACCACTGGTCAAAATTGCGAAACATATTACTAACCCGAATTATACACACGAATACGGATTCCGATAAACCAAGGCCAATTGTAGTTTGTAACTCGTATCGTTGCTGTTTGTTATCGTGCGCTTTGGCGACCACCCAAGGGTCACCATGCAGTGCGTCTCACCACCAGTACGGTATTGAAAAGGGACAATCCCCTGCCGCAAGCCCCTTACTGGTGATGGCTGTAAAAGGTGGCGACCGTGGAAGTCGCCACCAATGATGGGGCTATTTCACCAGCCGGAGGACGGGTTCTTGACGTGCTGCCCGTGCGCTGCGGTTTTCAATCTCAGTTATGGTTTCTTGTGCGGTAAACACCAGTTCCCGCAGCCAGCCTAACAATTCCCGCTTGTCCAACGCAGTCAATTCTTGGAGTTGATCTTCGCTGGCGGCGTCATGGAGGTCATCAAAAACCTCGTAAACAGCAGCCAACCCTGCATCGGTGAGGAGAAAATCACGGTTTGAGTAGTGTGCTTGTAACATTTTTTACCTCGTGCCGGTTGTGACTTTCAAACTGACAAATAAAAAGGGCGTGGACTAGATTTTTCCAGTCTCACGCCCTCATTAGGGAACCACTAAGTGGCGGGTTTCATCATCCTTCAGGACAATGATACCTTTCGTGAGACTGACGGCTAGGGTCGCTACCGAACGCATTCGGCGCATAGACATGACCGGCGGCAGCGGGCGCGTCGAATAACACTGTATTCAACGATAGAATCAGCCCTGCTTGACGCGGTATGCTATTAAGCCAGAGTTCGATATGACGCAGAGACATCGTTAGGCACCTCGCTCTACGACGGTATTATCCAGCATCGACTGGATACTTTCACCGGTGATAAACACACGGCGCATTCCGTCCGGTTTACTCACTTTGAGGTGTCCCTTACGAATCAGGCGCTTAAGCGTACTCAGGCTTACGCCGAGGGCTTCTGCTGCTTCCTGCCGGGAATATACTGATCCGTTTTCAATTCTTGGTTTAAGCATAACCATGCACACCTCTCCTTTCACAACGTTGTTGACAATAACACAGTTTTCAATGGTCGTCAAGAGATTGCAAGGCCAAGTTTGTGATTGTCTATAGATTTTAACAGGTCATCACGGGTGCGAATGACACGCTCACCTGTCGAACTGATGATGAACATCACACCAAAACAGGCTGCCTACCACTACCTGTTCGTTTAACGGTTGGTCTATGCTAAAGGCAAACTCGCTCGTCATAGTCAACTATAACCAACCACAGCAAGGGGTGATCGATGACAAATTTATTTTGGGGTGTGGGAGCTGCCCTGCTCGGAGTTCACGGCCTCGTTCACCTGATGGGCTTCTTCGCCTACTGGCCGCTACTGACGCTCACCGATTTACCCTACAAGACGGCTCTACTCGGCGGTTTGCTCGACCTCGGCACGGTTGGGATGCGGGCTTACAGTGTCCTGTGGTTAGCGGCAGGGCTGGGCTTCGTATCTACCAGCATAGCGATTATTTTAGGCTGGCGGCGCTGGCAAACAGTTTTGTTGGTCAGCAGCCTGATGTCGCTGGTCATCACGGCGCTTGATTGGACAACCGCATTCCGGGGCAGCGTGTTGGATGTGGTCATTTTGTTAGCGCTTATTTATTTTGCCTATAACACGCGTTTACTTACGCTGCGAGGTCGGTAACATGTTCGCCACACAACCCTTCCCCATCTATTCGCCTCACAGTCCGCCCTTTCAAACACGACCGCTTCCAACTGACTTGCCTAAACCTGTCACCGATTTCTTCTCATTGATCTTGGGAAACCAGATCCCGATTATTAACAGTGCCATCATCAGTGGGCGCGGCAGCATCCGGTTTATGGGCGTAACGTTCGCCGCCCGCTGGCGATTCACCCATCAAGCCGGACGTGCTTATCACCACTACATCGAAGCCACGGTACTCGGACAACCACTGTTGAAGGTCAATGAATATTTTCTGGATGGGCATTCGCGGCTGGAAATGCCCTTTGGTGTCGTTGAACATGAGCCGAAGGTTGATATGGCAGCAAATTTGGGGATGTGGGGCGAGTCGATCTGGCTGCCATCCATTTTGCTGACTGACCCACGCATCCGCTGGGAAGCGATTGACGACGATCATGCCCTGCTCACAGTTCCTTATAACGACGCGACGGACAGTTTCACCGCCACCTTTGATCCTCAAACCGGCCTGCTGAGCCAGCTTGAGGCCATGCGCTACCGCGAGGCCAACAGTACCGAAAAGACTGGCTGGCGTAACGAAGTGTTGGACTGGCAGTATTTCCAGGGTATCCGCCTACCACGCAGCGCGGCTGTTCATTGGCTCGATGAAGCGACACCGTGGTTTACACTCACCGTCGAAGAAGTCGTTTACAACGTGGATGTGGATGCTTACATCCATGCCAAAGGTGCCTAACGAGCGTCGATATGGGGCGACCTCCGGTCTTGACACTTGCTATTCAATGCGTGCATAATCACTGGCGAAAGGCATTGACGGAGAACATGCGCGAACCCAGCGCCGACAGGGAGTTAAGGCTGTAAATTGAGAGCCTTGACCGGTGGCAGTCGCGGAATTCGCTCCTGAGCCGAATGGTGAAGCGGTAGTTTCAAGTTACAAGATTTAAGTTTCAAGTTTAGAGACACTTGTGACTTACACCTTAAAAGTAATGAACACCTACAGTAGCCATTTCCGCATATCCAGCGTAACCGGATGTAACGAGTGGGCTGTCCTTTGCAGCCAATCAGGGTGGTATCGCGGGAGCATTCTAGCGCTCTCGTCCCTAAGCTATTTTAGGGATGAGGGCGTTTTTGTTTCACAGTCTAGAGTCATCAATCAACAGGTGACAGTCAAATACCGGTAATACAAAGATGTGACTATGGGAGATTATCGAAAACTTGCAGTCTGGGAAAAGTCCCATCAGTTTGCATTGAATGTCTATCGGGTAACAAGCGGTTTTCCGAAAGACGAACTTTATGGGCTAACAAGTCAAGTCAGACGCTCATCTGTATCTATTGCCTCCAACATCGCAGAAGGTTCTGGGCGCGGAGGCGATCCTGAACTCATTCGCTTTTTACGCATTTCGGCTGGTTCAGCACATGAAGCTGAATACCAGCTTTTACTTGCACACGATCTAGGGTTTCTTACAAAGGAAAGCTACCAACAACTCGAAAAGGATGCTACTGAAATAAAACGTATGCTATCTGGATTGATCCAAAAACTTGAAGCATGTCGACAATCAACTTAACTATTGACTAAGGACTGTTACCTGTCGACTTTAGACTGGAGACTACCGAATGTTAGAACAACTCGAAACACTATATAAGGAAGCAGCGGCAGCGATTGAAAGCATTACCACGGCGGATGCGCTGCAAGAATGGGAAAGTAAATATATTGGCAAAAAGGGGTCGATCACCCTGATGCTCCGCAGCACAGGTCAACTGCCGAAGGAAGACCGTGCCGCTTTCGGGCAGCGAGCGAACGCTATCAAAGATGCGCTGGCGGAAGTTTTCACCCAGCGTGAAGAACTGGTACAGCAGCAGGCACTGGCGCAAGATCTCGAAGAAGGCCAGCTTGATGTGACGCTGCCCGGTCGTCCACAGCCCAGTGGCGGCCTGCACCCCAGCACCCAGACATTCCGCGAACTATACCGCATCTGGGGCGATATGGGTTTCTTGGTGTATCGCAGCCGCGATGTAGAAACGGACGAGATGAACTTCTCTCTGTTGAACATTCCTGAACATCACCCTGCCCGCGATATGCAGGACACATTCTATACCACTGAACCGAATGTGATTCTGCGGACGCACACATCACCGGGGCAAATTCGGTCAATGCGCGAACTTGGGAAGAAAGGTACGCAGCCGATCCGCGTAATCCTGCCGGGAATGTGCTACCGCAATGAGCAGGTGACCGCTCGCAGCGAAATGCAGTTCCACCAGCTCGAAGGTGTGGTCGTCGGCAAGAACATCCGCATGAGCGACTTGAAGGGAACGATCACCGAGTTCGCCCGACGGATGTTCGGCGAAAAAGCGCGGATGCGATTCCGTGCATCGTACTTTCCATTCACCGAGCCGGGTATGGAAATCGACGTAGAATGCTTCCTGTGCGGTGGTGAAGGCTGCAAAATGTGCAAGTACAGCGGTTGGCTGGAAATTGCAGGTTCGGGCATGATGCATCCGGTAGTGCTGCGCAACGGCGGCTACGACCCGACGGTGTGGAGCGGCTTCGCGTTCGGGATGGGGCCGGAACGTATGACTATCTTGAAGCACGGCATCCGCGACATCCGTTACTTCTGGGGCAACGACCTGCGCTTCTTAGAACAGTTCTAAGGGACGAGAAGTAATCACGAATCATGCTGTTTAACTCGAACGCATTCCTGATCTTTCTCGCGGTTGTGCTGATCGCCTACTACAGCCTGCGCTCCCTACGCTGGCAGAATACCCTGCTGCTTATCATCAGCTACGTATTTTATGCCGCGTGGGATTGGCGCTTCTGCGTTCTGCTGCTCATCACCAGTACGGTAGATTTTGTGGCAGGGCGCAGATTGGCTGATCTGCCAGCAAGCCGACAGCGGCAGATGACGTTAGCAGTAGGGTTAGCGGTCAACTTGGGAATGTTGTTCTTTTTCAAATACTTCAACTTCTTCGTTGACTCGGCGGTTCAGGGGTTAAATAGCATAGGGATCAGTGCATCGCCGGTGACGTTCGCGATTATCCTACCTGTGGGCATCTCGTTCTACACATTTCAGTCGATTGCCTACAAGCTGGATGTTTACCGTGGCATACAGGAGCCGGAACGCGATCCGCTGATTATGGGGTTGTTTACAGCCTACTTCCCTCAGCTTGTCGCGGGGCCGATTGAACGGGCGGCGCACATCCTGCCGCAATTTCGGCAACGATCAGCAGTCACCCGCGAACAGATCGAATCAGGGGTGGTGCTGATTTTGATCGGCCTGTTTCGCAAAGTCGTAATTGCCGATGTAGCGGCCAGCCTGATTAACAGTCAGGTATTCACCACACCGGATACTGCGCCAGCGGGTCGGGTGTTGGTAGGCGTGTATCTATATGCGCTGCAAATCTACGGAGATTTCGCCGGGTATAGTGACATCGCCCGAGGGGTCAGCCGATTGTTCGGCATCGAACTCTTTGAGAACTTTAACCAACCGTACTTTGCCAGAAATATCGCGGAGTTCTGGAGGCGCTGGCATATCTCGCTTTCAACATGGCTGCGCGATTACCTGTTTCTACCGATCAGCCGAAGCTTGTTACGGCGATACGGGAATAACCGTGCAACCCCAATTATGGTCGTCAGCAATCTGGCAACAATGACGATCAGCGGCTTATGGCACGGGACAAACTGGACATTCGTCGTGTGGGGCTTTTTACACGGCGTTATGCTGGCAGGTCATCGCTTTCTCAACATTCAGAAAGTGCTGCCGATTCGCATCAAATCGGTATGGGGAAAGCGCATCATTAGCCTTATTGGTATCGCGGTGACATTCCACACGGTCGCGATTACATGGGTCTTCTTCCGTGCGCCGAGTATAGAAGTGGCGTTCGAGGTGTTGAGTCGAGCTGTGGTTGACCTACGCACGAGGGAAATTATCTTTCAGGTCGGGCGACCGCTGTTCTTATTTGCCTTAGTGTTCGCGGTTGATGGGTTGCAAGCCTATTATCAAGACCATACCGCGATAAGGCGTTTACCCTTGTGGGCGCGCAGCCTCGCTTATGTGGTGATTGTGTACAGCATATGCTCATTCTGGGGCAGCATTGGAGCACCGTTTATCTATGCTCAGTTCTAATACGCGCTATCTCCGATTAGCCTTATTTATGCTCGGTTGGCTGGTGCTGATAGAGATAGCACTCCGCTTGCCTCCTATACGGGCGCGATTGGAACCCTATGCCCACCAACCGATGTGGTATTCACTCTATGTCCCACAGCGCATCAAGCTCATTCGCAATAATCCGAATGCGGACATCTGGTTTGTCGGCTCATCGGCAGTTGTGTTGGGTATCAATCCAGAGGCGATTGACCCGTTGTTGAACGTCGAAACTAGCCAACCGCATCAGTCGCTCAATCTTGGTTTGTTGGGAATGCACTTCATAGACCACACTGAAGATTATCTTACCTATGATTATCTTCCGGCGGGTAAGCCGAGCGTAGTTGTGCTGTGCGCCTTCCCGTCGATGTTCGCATTCGCTACACAAGCTTATCAGGAAAATCCGGTGGAATACGAACAGACACGCAATCATTCGATGGAATGGAACCGGCGCGCATCGCTTTGGTTATACGATCATGTGGCGCTGTACCGATTCATTAACACGTTCCGATACCTTGTAGACGAAACCGCTGCTGAGAGAGTCAACGACACACCAACCGGATTCATCGGTAATGACCAAGTGATTGCTACGGTGGAAATTCCAGCTTGGAGTAGCGAGACAAATGACTTACTCGAAGCCAACCTCAACCAAGTCAAGCATTTGCGAAACACTTTACAAGCGCATGACATCCAACTGGTGTTCATCAAGCTGCCGTTTTTTGACCCGCTCAAGGAAAGCTACCCCGGTGGAAAACCAGCTTATGACGCATTTACTAACCGCTTAACCACGTTTATGGCTGAGGAGAAGATTCCATTTCTGGATGCATGGGAAGCGCTCGAACAAAGCAGCCCGAATAACCAACTATTGGCTAACGATTTTATGGACTTTTATCACCTGAATGCGACAGGCTCACAAGCCATCGCACCCTTTATCGCCCATTTTCTAGCGTCTGTACTTGAACCTGCTTCAAGCAGCACGCCGTAAGACAACTTAACGAACGGAGAATAACTCATGCAAGTACCTGTATCCTGGCTTAAAACATTCGTAGATATTGACGTACCGATTGAACTACTGGCGGAAAAGCTAACCCTCGCTGGATTAGAAGTCGCTTCGATCACTTATATCGGCGTACCGCAGGGTTTCGTCGAGGGCATCCGCTGGCCGAAGTCCGAGCATCTGGTGTGGGATCGGAGCAAGCTTGTGCTGGGCGCAATCCGCGAGGTGAAGCCCCATCCCAACGCCGACCGTCTGGTGATGGCGATGGTGGACTTCGGTGGTGCGGAACTCGAACAAACCGTCACGGGTGCGCCTAACCTATTCGCGTACAAGGGTATTGGCCCGTTAGAGAAGCCCTTGTGGACAGCTTTTGCACTAGAAGGCGCAGAAGTATGGGATGGGCACAGCGACGAACCGAAACGCATGATCCTGAAAGAGAAGCCGCTGCGGGGAATCCCGAACCGCTGTATGGTATGTTCGGAGAAAGAGCTGGGCATCACCGAGGAGCATGAAGGCATCCTCTTGATGGAGAATGACCAGAACCACAAGGCAGGCACCCCGCTACAAGATGTGCTGGGCGATATTATCCTTGAGGTCGAACTGACACCCAACCTCGCCCGCTGCTTCAGCATTCTGGGTGTAGCGAGGGAAATTGCAGCCCTGTTGGATAAGCCGCTCAAGCAGCCTAACTATGAGGCGGTCATGGAAGGCACAGGTATCACCGGCGAGGTGAGCATCGACATCCAGAATGCCGACCTAAACCCACGCTTCACACTGGCTTTACTGCGCGGTACGACGGTTAAACCATCACCACAGTGGATGCAGCGGCGGTTGAAGGCTGTTGGTCAGCGCCCGATCAACAACATCGTGGATGTGACCAACTACATCACCTTCGAAATCGGGCAGCCGTTACACGCTTTCGACTTCGACAAGCTGAAGGAGCGGGCAGGTGGCAAAGCACCGACGATCATCACACGGCTGGCGAAACTCGGCGAAACGCTCAAAACGCTAGATGAACAAGACCGCAAGCTGGATGCCCACAATATGCTGGTGACGGACACGCAGTCGGCACTCGCTATCGGCGGGATCATCGGCGGGGCGGAAACCGAGATTAGTGACAGCACTATCAACGTTCTGCTCGAAGCGGCGAACTGGAACTTCATCAACGTGCGCCGGAGTATGCAATCCCAGAAGATATTCACCGACGCTGGAACCCGTTTCAGCCGTGGGGTGCATCCTAGTCAAGCGATTTTAGGCGTAAAACGCGGCATCGAACTGATGCGGCAGACGGGCGGTGGTCAAGTCGCGCAGGGCATCATCGATGAGTATCCGAAGCCCGCGCCAGTCGTTGTGGTTGACCTTCCTGTGAGCGAAGTCGAGCGTTTGCTAGGCATCGCGCTATCAGCAGAGGAATGCGCGAGTTTGCTCCGGCGACAGAACTTCACAGTTGAGGTGAAGGGGAACAGCCTGCATGTGACCGCACCGGATAACCGGATGGACATCAGCAGCGAACCTGCGACCGGACAGGCCGATTTGATTGAAGAAATCGCCCGTATCTACGGTTACGACAATATCCCCGATACGTTGATCGAGGATGAGATGCCCCCACAGTGGGCGAACACGGCGCTCGAACGCGAAGAACGGGCGCGGGATGTGCTGGTGGCGCTGGGTCTGCGCGAGAATATCAGCTACCGCTTCACCAGCGTGGCGGACGAGGCACAACTTTCGCCCCAACATATCGCTTCAACCGAGCCTTATATTACGCTGGCGAACCCAATGGATACCGAGAAGAACGCGCTACGCCGGACAATCCTCATTAGCTTGCTCGGTAATGCGGTGAATAATGCGCGTTATGCGAACCGACAACTCACGTTCGAAATCGGCAGTGTGTACCTGCCCCGTGAAGGCCAACAGCTACCGGATGAACCGCGACGATTGGGCTTACTACTGACCGGTGCGCGCGGAGTGAATACGTGGGCTGGCGGCGCAGTGACCGACAATTTAGGCTTCTTCGACCTGAAAGGCGTGGTCGAAGGCTTGCTCGACGGTTTGCATGTAGAAGGCGCGAGTTATGCCCGTTCCAACCATGCCAGCCTGCACCCCGGACGCTCGGCGCAACTAAGCGTGGGGGGTAAAGTGATCGGCGAATTCGGTGAACTGCACCCGCTGGTGAGCAAGACCTTCGGGTTGACGGCTGCACCGGTGCTGGTGGCGGAGTTCGACCTTGATGCCCTGCTGGATGTGGTTAACCCGACCAACGAACTGGTTCCCCTACCGACGACCCCGCCGGTACTGCAAGACATCGCGCTGGTGGTCAACGAGGAAACAGCGGCTTCGAGCGTCGAGGCGGTGATCGTGAAGGCCGGCGGCAACTTGCTCAAGGGCGTAACCTTGTTCGATGTGTACCGCGGCGACCCAATTCCGGTGGGGCAAAAGAGCCTCGCTTACAATCTGGTGTACCAGACGGACGAGAAAACACTGAAGGATGAGGAAGTCGCCAGCGTCCACAAGAAGATTGTGAAGGCGGCAGAACGCGAACTGGGCGCGAAGCTAAGAGCGTAAGATTGAACCGCTGAGGCGCAGAGAACGCAGAGGAAATACGGAGAGATTTAACCACAGAGACACAGAGGACATTGAGATATACGGGGTGGGCAAATGCTCACCCTTTTTATTTGCTGGTGATTGGACAATACGTGATGAGTGTGAATTTGTGACACGGACGAGGCACGCCTCGTCCCTACATTACGTATCTATTATTTGGTGTTTATCAGGTACCAAATGACCTCTAGCTGGCTTTGACCAATGTATAGTCCTCGACAACCTCGCAGGTTTTGAAGGGGTTCATCCATGTGATGGTGAAGTGATCGGGGGCGATGACTTCTAAGGTGTAATTGATCGAGGTAATGCGGGTGGTACGGGTGTAGACATAGGTATCAGCGTCAGCGTCGGTGCGAGTGAACTTGCGCCCACCGATGTTGGCGCTCGCGAGGCGCATGATGATCTGGTCGCCGTCGGCGTTAACGGTGAATTTGTAGGGCAGTTCATCGCTCAGCAGCGGACAATCGCCACTATCCAGATTATCGACCGCCTCGACCGCCCAGAGGCCGGAGGTCAGCGGCGCTTCACCACTGGCGGAGAAGTCACAGGCTTTGTCAGCAGTGGCAGCCGAGGGCGTGGGAATGTTATAGCAGTTATTCGGCTGGGCGGCAGATACGCTCATCATTGATAGACAAATAATTGACAGACTGAAAATCCATTTGATAAAGCGCATAACCCATTTCCTCATCCACCGTGTTTAATTTGCTCATTCTATCAAGTTTAACGGGTTACGAAATCCGCCGATGGGCTGATTGTTTAGTCGATAGTCAAAAGAAAATACGAATCGCCAAGTACGCCAAGAATTACAGAGAACGCCAAGGTTTTTAATGCAGGGAGTTGGCAAAATTGGCAGCAATTTCGGCAATTTCAACTGGCAATATTCCTTCCATTAACCTGACTTCTCGGCTAAAACTTGGCAAATTTGGCGAAAAACAGGGTTTGGGGCTACCGCCCTAAAGGACTATAGCCGCCAAGATTGCCAATTAGCAGTTTTTAGTTTCAAGTGGCAAGTTTCAAGTTTCCAGATCAAAGCAACTGCGAATAGCCAAGATTTTATTTGCAGCAAAATGATTGGTGGGCTGCTGCTGCAACGTTTGCTGCAAAAGTAGTTCTCAGTCTACAGCCAACAGTCATCAGGTCAAGGCAAATGCGAGTAAATGTGATTGTTAAAGTCAGCGAAACCCCTACACTC
>JAPUDW010000404.1 GCA_027492915.1 Bacteroidota bacterium
TGCCACGGCAACAAAATGATTGCGGACTGCGGTTTCATCGTCAGTAATGCACCCAGAATTGCGCCGCGCCAACCGGGCTTCATCTGGCGCTCCATCGTCCAGAACATCAACTCAACCTGCCCCGCGCTGAACTCGTGCAACACGGGAAAGTAAAATATCCATTTCCAAAAATCCTTGCGGAAAGCGTAGATCAGCAAGCCAAGGTTGATTACGCCCCAAATAATGAACATGAGCGGCATCGCTTGTTCACCCGGTAAGGCCATCAGTGCCCAAAAATAGGTAAACGGAAAGGGATAACGATAAAGCGCATTCGAGTAAGGATCGGCGCCACGAAGCAGAAGCAAGCCTGCCCAATAATTAATCGAAAAATCATAGGCGTTCATAGAAGAACCTTCTGAAAATGAAATTTGATAAGACTCATCTAATACTGTCCTGCTACGATGAGTGTGGTTAGAATATCCTTTATTGTAGTCGGGTATCGAGTTGAAGAGGAATTAACATATGACATATATGATTGATGGGCACAACCTAATTGGCAAACTGCCCGATATTTCACTCGATGACCCGAATGATGAAGCACTACTCGTACAAAAACTCTCCGGTTTCGCCGCGCGCACTGGCAAAACCTGTCTGGTAGTATTTGACCACGGTTTACCGGGTGGCAGTTCGCGTATGTCCACCCGCAGTGTGCAGGTGGTTTTCGCTTCAGGACGTTCGAGCGCTGACCGTGTAATGGTCGAGCGCATTTACAAGATTCAAGACATCAAGGGGTGGGTAATTGTTACCTCTGACAATGACGTGATGTCGAGGGCACGCCGACGCGGTATGGAAACGCTACATTCGGAAGAATTCGCACTGCTGATGGAAGCGCCGCCACCGAAAGTAGTTGACGCGGGTGAGGCGACCGATGTTAACCTATCGGCAGCCGAAGTTGACGAATGGATGAACCTATTTGATGACGCGCCGCCAAAGAAGAAGCGATAAGTATGGCACGTCGTTACGATCACCTGCGGAAGAAAGCCGTTGAGCTGCGAACCCAGCACAACATGACGCTTGAGGAGATCATGGAACATCTGGCGCTGCCTAAGACAACCATCTACTATTGGATCAAAGACCTACCCATTCCGCGAACTGAGAAGCAAACTGAGGCACAAAAACGCCTATCCGAGAATAAGCGAGTCCGATATGCACGACTGCGTGAGGCGGCTTATCAAGAAGGCATCGAGCAAGCGCCAGAACTGCTTCAAGACCCAACCTTCCGTGACTTTGTCGTTTTGTATATGGCGGAGGGTTATAAGCGCGACCGGAATGCTGCATCAATTGTCAATTCTGACCCACATATCATCCGGCTTGCGCATTATTGGATACAAAAATTAACGGCCAAGCAGCCAGTGTATAGTTTGCAATACCATGTTGACCATGATACTGAAGAACTGAAAACCTTCTGGGGCAAGCAATTGAGTATTGAACCATCAAGCATTAAACTCATTCGCAAGTCAAACAGTGGGAAACTGGCGGGAAGAAATTTTCGCGCTGTAAATGGGTTACTAACCATCCTTGTACTCGATACGTATTTCCGAGCAAGATTACAAGCATGGATGGACATCGTGAAAAGTCAGTGGTAAAATTTCCCTATTCGGGGCGTAGCGAAGCCTGGTATCGCGCTACTTTTGGGAAGTAGAGAGCGTGGGTTCGAATCCCGCCGCCCCGACTTAACAAGTATATGTGCGGGTATGGTGTAGTGGTAACATACGACCCTTCCAAGGTCTTGTCACCAGTTCGAATCTGGTTACCCGCTCTTAAAAATGGCACATGGGCGCATAGCTCAACGGCAGAGCAGTCGGCTCATAACTGATTGGTTTCTGGTTCGAATCCAGATGCGCCCAATGAATTAAATTATTTTAAAGATAAAAAATTTAGCAGAGATACAAAAGCGGCGAGGATTTACTGTCCTCGCCGCTTTTGATTCGGTATAGCGTTAACATTTAGACCGCTATGGCGACCAATTCATCGGGCACGGGCAACTTACGTTTGCTCAAGAACGACACAAGTGCGGGAGTAAGGTCACTTACCAACCCGTTATACGAGCGTTCTAATTCGTGCAAATGGTCGACCAACCAGAGGTACATGTCCGCTTCGGTACGATTCTTCATATGCCCTAGCATATCGTGCTTACGGATCAGCACGACTGCTGGTAGGTACACATTGTTGTACCAATGTGCAGCCGCTTCTTCGATTTTAATGGGGCATTCGGAACACTCGGCAAGGACGGCACCGTGCAAGTTAATATGCCCAATGAAGTCGTTATAGCGGGTTGGCTCGCTCAGCATCATATTTTCATGGCGCGATATATAACGTAATCCGGTTTCTTCCAGAAATGTCATATAGGCTTCAGCCGCGTCCATTTGCTTGGTGACGACCGTCTTATTTAAACAGAACGGTACATCGACTTCGGTCACATAGGCTTCAATCTGCTTTTGACCAAGCGCCAACGCAACAGATACACGGTGGTTACCATCGCGCACGAAATAGACTTCACCAACCTGATAAACTTCAATAGGCGGTAAACCCATCGTACCCTGAACTTCAGCGTAGATGCGGCTCCACCGATCTTTGTTGATGACACTTTTCGGCAAAAACGTACTGGTAAAGTCGGTATAACGACCTACACTGCCGACGATAGACTCAAGTGGAATGTCCTGTAGACCCCGATACAATTCTTCGCGCAGCCGCAACCGCGCACGTATGTCTTCAAAACTTAACAACTGCGCGGGTTTACCACGCAGATGACCGATCATTTCTTGCCAAAAGGCGCGTACAGTCGCATGTTCATACTCGACCGTCGCCTGATAGATATCCATCGCGTTAGGCATCTTTTCCTCCGAACTACGGGCAACACGCATGGGATGGGACGAATTTGCAAGAGTAACAGTTGTAAGCGTGTAATTTTGGAAAACGTGTGTAGTCGTTCGGCTTTTTCGCGTATGGAGTTGTTAATTTTCTAGTCGTCTGATATTACCATTAAACCAATAAGTGCTGGTGAACACCATGTTAAGTTATCACCAGATTACTTCGCTTAATCTCGGCAAATTATACAATGAGGGACAATTATCTCAGTGACCGAGAACGCCAGACGTTAAATTTTGAGAGGGTTCACTCAAAACCGATTGTAGGTTAAGGCGGATATGACGAGTTGGTAAGGTGCAGAAGTAGTCAATCGAAGAGTTAAATCATCCTGTGCCGTCGTGATAGACGCTTTCATCTGACAATACCTTACCATGATTGTGACGCAAGCGGCTATAGTCAATTTGTGAGCGTGGGGTAATCGTATAGCTGCGTAAACATAAAGAAGGACACATGTAGTATCCTTCTTTATCTATTTACAGCGATAGTTCTTTTAGGAAGGCGTAACAGGGGACTCCGCGAGCTTACCGAGTTCTTCATCAATGTAAGCGGCGAAAACCGAATAGGCTTGTGCGCCGCTGATGAAACGTCCATTCACGAAGAAAGCGGGCGTACCATTCACGCCTAACGCCTGTGCTTCGGTCACGTCTTTGCTGACTTCCGGCAGGTGCTGCTGAGTATCGAGGCAGGTTGTAAAGGTCGCCACATCAATATTGAGCTGCTGGGCATAGGTAATAAACTGTTCGCGAGTCAGCGCTTGCTGGTTTTTGAAGGTCAAGTCATGAAATTCCCAGAACTTCCCTTGATCGTTCATGCACTGTCCTGCCAAGGCTGCGGTCAATGAGCCTTGCGTCTGGAAAGGATAATCTCGATATACCAGCCGAACTTTGCCGTCATAGTTCTGGAGCAAGGGCTCAAGTGTTTCCGCAGCAAACTTCCCACAGAAGCCACAGTGGAAATCCGAGAATTCGACAATGGTTACAGGGGCATCGGCAGCACCACGGAATGGGTCATCATCAGCGCTCACCTGATACGAGTTACCTTGTATCAAGCCGGCGGCCTGTTGACTTCCGGAAGCTCCAGCTTGAACAGCACTGTTAATCAAGGCGGCATTTTGGGCGCTAAAGGCTTGGGCAGCAGTGTTGATCAAGGTAGTATTCTCAGCACTGTTCGCATTGAATAACCCACCAACAGTCACACCGCTGATGACTGCGCCAAGGGCGAAGAACACAACCGCGATAACAATGTAATTGAAAATCACCCGTGAGATGACGATAACCGCACCCGGTTCTGCGTAGGCTTCGGTTGAGGAATCGGCGACGGTTTTGGATTCGTCAAGTATCGGCTTGGGTGTATTGGGCGGAACCGATGATATGTCGTTAAATTCGGGGGTTGATGATGTTTCCACGAGGCCCTCATAAGCATCAAAACTGTTTAATTCAATACTATTACGGAGCTTTCCCACGGTCTATAGGCAAAAAGGCGTAGGAAATTAGGTACATTGGCTAACTCAAACCTTAAAAAGTAAGCTAGAATAGTACCATAGCACTTTCAATACTGCTTACAATTTCGATATTTCTATTGGTTTTCTCAGGAGCATTGCCTTTGAGTGAAGAGTCGGCACGTCTGTTGCAGGGATTGGTCATCAGTGACCAAAGCGGTTTTTTTAACGTTGAACTTTCAAAAGATCATATTATTACCTGTCGTTTACGGGGACGGCTTATGGAAGAAGCCCAGTCGTCCGATATTGCGGCTATTGGCGACCGCGTACTTATACAAATCCTCCCAGATGGAACCGGCACAATTGAATCGGTACTCGAACGCACCAGCGTCCTTTCGCGGGCGATGCGTACCGAAGGCAAGCGTGGCGCAGGCGAATCTGAGCGTGAGCAAATTATCATTGCAAACGCCGACCAAGCATTATTCGTCTTTGCGGCAGCGCAACCCTCGCCCAACCTCAAAATGCTCGACCGTTTTTTAGTCGCCGGTGAAAAATCCGAGATCGGGCGATTGATGATCGTCGTCAACAAGATGGATCTTGAAGATAACTCGGTCACGAAGGCTCGTTTCGCCCCTTATGAGAAAATGGGTTACACCGTGCTGTATACCAGCGCTCATGATAACCTTGGGGTGGATGAACTCAAGCTACTCCTGAAAGATCATCTATCGGTGTTTACGGGTCCATCAGGCGTGGGCAAAACCAGTCTGCTCAACCGCGTGCAGCCGGGGTTGGGGCGCACGGTCAAAGCCGTCAGCCTGCGGCGCTCGGAAGGTATGCACACGACGCGAGACAGTGTGCTGATTAACCTCGATATGGGCGGTCATCTTGCCGACACACCGGGGATGCGATCACTTACCCTTTACGACATTGAGCCGGAAGAACTCGACGGCTACTACCGCGATATTGCGCCGTTCGTCAGCCAGTGTAAGTTTAACGATTGCAGCCACCACAATGAAGCTGGCTGCGCGGTACACGCAGCGGTGGACACCGGTACAATCGCCCGCGCACGTTACCAGAGTTACCTGCAACTGCGCGAGGAGCTGGAAGAAGCCTACGCGGTTTACTAACTAGTGATGCAAGTCTAACCCCCTCATCCCAACCCTTCTCCCCCGCACGCAAGGGAGAAGGG
>JAPUDW010000405.1 GCA_027492915.1 Bacteroidota bacterium
TGCTGCTGTACAACCTCAGCCGCAAACTACGCAATCGTGTGGCACGCACATCAGGTATTGTGCTGCTGTGCGTGACCATCGTATCCATGTGCGATGTCCTTATTTCGCTTGGCCCCAGCCGTGGCACGCTCGAAAATATTGTCCGTGCCCAATGGATTGGTATCGCGTTTATTCCCGCTGCCACCTTCCATATGTCGGACGCCCTGCTGGCGACAACCGGCCTTCCTTCACGCGGACGTAGACGGCGGGTAACCCTATTCCTCTATTTCATCGGTGTACTGTTTATTGTCGCAGCCGCGTTTAGCGATCAACTAATTACACCGTCAATTCGTGGCGTTGAGCTTGTCAATATCACGGGCAGCACCTTATTTTTAGTCTATGTCGCCTATTTTCTGGCGGCAGTTGGCGCAGCGTTCGTCAATGTGCAGCGGGCACGGCAGCGCTGCCTGACTCGCGATACACGACGGCGCATGGGCTACCTGCAATTCGCCATGCTGACCCCTGCACTGGGGGTGTTCCCATACTCAGTGCTGGTTGGCATCAGTGAAACCGGCTCCGTCGGCATGTTGATACTGGTCAACATCGCCAACGCCGCACTCATTATGATGCTGCTGTTCCTTTCCTATCCACTCTCATTCTTCGGCAGCACCCAACCCGACCGTGTGGTCAAAACTGACCTCCTGCGCTTCATGCTGCGCGGCCCCGCGACCGGCTTACTCGCCCTAGCCATCATGTTGATTCTCGCGCCAGCCTCGCGCGTTATCGGCCTGCCGAGCGATAGTTTTGTGCAGTTCGCGGTGGTTGGTGTGGTACTGCTCTGGCAGTGGTCAGTATCGCTGCTGCTGCCGCCCCTCGAAAAGCGCCTAATCTACTCGGATGAAGATGACGACCAGCTTGAACGATTGCAAACGATGAGCGAACGTCTGCTGACTCGCTCTGACCTGCTGCAACTGCTGGATGCAATCCTCGCGGCAACCTGTGATTATCTACAAGTGAATGCGGCTTTCGTGGCAGGGATTACCCCGACCAATGTCGAAACAATCGCCGTCATTGGCTCCACCGCGCCTAAACCTAGTTGGTTGAACGAAGAGTCCGAGTCATTACGGGCAAAACTGGCAAACAGTAGTTTTGATGCCGCGCAGCCCATTGAAATCTGGCACCAATATTGGATTGTGCCGTTGTGGAGTAAACGCAGTAGTGACGAATCCGGGGGGGCAGTGCTGATTGGCGTACTCGGTATCCAATCACGGGCGAATGAGATCAACCTGACGGACGAGGAATGGAACGCTTTTCGTAAAGAGATCAAGCGTACCGCTGAAACACTGGACGATTTGCGCTTGCAGTCGGAAATTTACGCCGCGCTGGAAGGACTCCTCCCGCAAATTAGCATCACCCGATCACGCGCTGCCGAGGTTGAGTACCGTCCGGGGCGACAGCCGATTAGCGATACCGATCCCGACAATATCGACAAAGAACAGTTTACCGAGCAGGTCAAAGCCGCCCTCAAACATTATTGGGGCGGGCCGGGGTTGACCAGCAGTGGGCTGCAAGATTTGAAAATCGTCCGCAATGCCATGCACGACAATGGCGATAATCCTGCACGCGCCCTGCGAAGTGTGATTCAAAAGGCAATTGAACACCAACGGCCAGAAGGCGAACGAAAATTACTCAGCCCCGAATGGATGGTCTACAACATCCTTGAGCAGCGTTTCATTGAACGACTTAAAGTACGCGACACAGCTCACCGGTTGGCTTTAAGCGAACCAGACTTCTACCGCAAGCAAAAGGTCGCCATTAACGCGATTGCGGACACGCTGCTCGAGATGGAATATGTAGACAGCATTACCCAAAATCCGCCGCCGACCCCGACCTGAATTTTGCAAGACACCTCATCCCGAAATATAATGTTCAGTGGGAAGTGCGTAGTCGTTTTAGATCAATCACATTTATAATTTTTTGCACAATGGTTATAGTGAGCCATCGTGTATTTTTGATTGTCGAGGATACGGATGTCTTCAAATATTCAACGACAAGATCAGTCCCCTCCGCCGCTGGATGAGGGCTATTGGTCAGCCCTATTGCACGAAGGCGAATTCGCGGCTTCTATGCCTGATGATGCACCCGTCGAGGATGATGCGTTCGATGAACCGATTATCAGTCACATCATAACGACCGATAATCAAGCAGGAAGCACGGACGAGGATTGGAAGCAGATTGAACAAATCATGCAGTTTGATGAAGTGATCGAGTTAAGCGTGATGGGCTACAACCGCGGCGGGTTGCTCGTCGAGTGGCAGTCCCTGCATGGCTTTGTACCTGCCAGCCAACTCACCAGCTTCCCCACAACCGCCAGCAGTACATTACGACGGAATGCACTGGTGGACATGGTGGGGACAAAACTCAAACTGCGGGTGATCGAATTAAATCAGGAGCAAAACCGCCTCATCCTCTCCGAACGCGCGGCACAGGTAGAAGCTGGCGAACGGGCGGGTATCCTCCAACGATTGCAGCGCGGCGATAATGTCAGCGGAACGATCACCAATTTGTGCGACTTTGGCGCGTTTGTCGATCTCGGCGGCTTAGAAGGTCTCATCCACATCAGCGAACTGAGTTGGGGGCGCGTCGGCCACCCGACCGACCTTCTGGAACGCGGTCAAGAAGTCTATGTGCATGTGCTCGAAATAGAACGCGAGGCCGGACGTATTGCGCTTAGTTTAAAGCGTTTACACCCCGACCCGTGGGTAACCGTGAACGAACGTTACCAGATCGGGCAAATCGTAAAGGGAACCATCACCAACGTGGTGGACTTTGGCGCGTTTGCTTGTATCGAAGAAGGGTTGGAAGGGTTAATCCATGTTTCCGAATTAGCCGAAGGACACTTTTTGCACCCCCGCAACGTCGTTAGCGAAGGCCAAGAGGTAAGCGCAAAAGTGCTGAACATCGACAGCCGCGCACGCCGGTTGGGGCTTAGTCTGCGGCTCAGTTCATAATCGTTAAGGTGTCGCCGCTAAAAAGTCAGGCACATGTACCTGACTTTTTTCATTTCAGCTTCAATAGGCGATGCAGCAAAAGACGACTATAATGAGATGGTTAACCGTGTTGGTAAAGGATGAGGTTTCAGGCATAAGTGGCACAACAGAAACCAAGTACAACTAAATCGGCTGCCCCCAGCCGTTCAAACAAATCCGCCCCTCCCCCACCTGCCCCGCGAAAACCGATTGAGCGTTACACCGTCAAGCAGGAATTTTGGGAGTCAATACTCAACAGCTTGCCGCCGTGGGGCGACGAAATCGCGGCCATTGTGCTGATCGTATTCGGCATTGTCTCGTTCTTGTCGCTCATTAATGTATCGACGGACGCAACGCTTTCAACCGCGTGGTCAAATGCGCTGCGGTCATTATTCGGTTACGGCAGCGTCATCGTGTCGGCGGGCATTCTTGGCTTAGGCGTTGTGATGCTGCTGCCCAAGATGGGCATGGTAATCAAACTCGGCACACGGCGTATTCTCTCCATCGAGCTGGCATTCTTGGCGGCTCTGGCGCTGATGCACCTGCTCAACGGTGATACTGAACTACAGGCATTAGCACGCGCCGGTGAGGGCGGCGGCTATGTTGGTTGGGGGTTAAGCTACGTCGTTAGCAGTTTGGTCGGTAATGTTCCGGCGATCCTCTTTTATATCCTGGTCTTTATCCTTAGCGTGGGTGTAGTTTTAGGGCTGCGGGTTTCGAACCTCAAGACGTGGTTGCAGAACACCAGCCAGCGCTTAGGCATGACCGGACACACGCTGCAAACGCAGGCCAACGAAGTGCTGGAGAAGCGCGCCAACCGCCCTCAAACACCGGCGGCGATGAACATGACACCGCCCACGCTTGGGCTGCCTGCCGAGCCATCCAACGTGAAACGCGCGACCCAGAATGTGCTGCGTATCCGCCCCGATCTGGAAAATATTCCGCCGTCAATGCGCCCCGGTGCTGCGATACACAAGGACAAAGAAACCCTGTCGCAAGAACTAGGGTTGAGCGAGCCAAGTTTGCTCACACTCAATAACCTGAAAGCCAACTTCAATGCCATCGGTACGGTGAAGGGCAAAAAAGGCAAAGAAGGTTACCAGATTGTCGAACGACCGGATGGGCGCATCAAACGCTTCTTTAGCGTTTCCGACATGAAGGAACCCAAGAAGCCCATGAAGCGTGACAGCAGCCTGCCACCGCTGGAAATGCTGCGCGATATCGAGCTGACGGTGCCGAGTGAGCAGGAAATCAATAACAATGTGGTACTAATCGAAAACACGCTGTTGGAGTTCGAAATTGATGTGGATGTGGTCGATGTCAAAGTCGGGCCGACGGTGACGCAGTTCGCCGTGCAGCCCTTCCGCGAAACCAACAGTGAAGGCGAAACCGTTGTTCAGCGCACCCGCATCAACAAAATTGCGGCGCTAGCAAGTGACCTTGCGCTTGGCTTATCGGCCAAACGTTTGCGCCTCGAAACACCGGTGCCGGGCCAAACGTATGTCGGCATCGAAGTACCGAACCGCAACCCCAGTGTGGTCGCGCTGCGGTCGGTTATCGAAAGTAAGGTGATGCAAGAACAGATGGCAAAGGCCAAGTCGCCGCTGTTCATTCCTATGGGTCGTGATGTCTCCGGTGCGCCGATTGGTGTTGACCTCGCCGCCATGCCCCACTTGCTGATTGCAGGCACAACCGGTTCCGGCAAGTCAGTCTGCCTCGCGGCGATGGCTACCGCGCTGGTATTAAACAATACACCCGATAACTTGAAACTCGTAATGATGGACCCCAAGATGGTGGAACTCAACCGCTTCAATGGTGTTCCACATCTACTTGGGCCGGTGGAAACCGATTTAGAGCGCATTATCGAAGTCTTGCAATGGTGTACCCGCGAAATGGATCGGCGCTACAAGCTGCTGGAAGAATATGCAGTGCGTAACATCGAAGCTTTCAACGCCCGCTTGGGGCGGCGGCAAAAAGACGAGTATATGCCCTACATCGTCATTATGATTGACGAAATCGGTGACTTGATGCTCTCGCGCCCGGAAGAAACCGAACGGACTATTCAACGGTTGGCGCAGAAAGCACGCGCTGCGGGTATGCATTTGGTCATCGCAACCCAACGTCCCAGTGTGGATGTCATCACGGGTTTGATTAAAGCGAACTTCCCCTCGCGTATTGCGTTTGCAGTAGCCTCCGGCACAGATTCGCGCGTTATTCTGGATTCAGTCGGCGCGGAAAACTTGCTCGGTCGCGGCGACATGCTGTACTGTGCCTCCGATGCCGCCGGCCCCAAACGTATTCAAGGCTGCTTTGTGTCCGACGACGAAGTGCGCATGGTCGTCGATCATTGGAAGAACTGGAATGCTGAGCAAATCGCGCGCGGCAAGGCTGAAGCTCTAACGACAGGCCCGAGGGAAAAAGGCATGACCCGCCGTGAAGTGCTGGCGGAAACTGACCCGATGCTTG
>JAPUDW010000406.1 GCA_027492915.1 Bacteroidota bacterium
GTACGGAGTTGAGCTTGGTTCCCGGTTCGGTAGGTGCTGGGTTGCCATCGGGGTTACGCAGTTTGATCTTCATGACATTAGCTTGTCCTTCGATCACCTGCCCGAACAGCGTGTAACCACCGTCGAGGTTCGGTGTGGGGCCAAAGGTGATAAAGAATTGGCTGCCGTTGGTATCCGCCCCTGCGTTCGCCATCGCTAGCTTACCGGGGGCATTGAACAGCAGTGCCGGTGAGGTTTCGTTGGCGAACTCGTAACCGGGGCCACCCGCGCCTGTGCCTTCTGGGTCACCACCCTGCGCCATGAAGCCTTCTAGTACACGGTGGAAAGTCAAGCCGTTGTAATAGCCCTTCTGAGCGAGGAAAACGAGGTTGTTGACGGCCAGCGGGGTTTCCTTCTCGGTCAGGTCAACATAAACGGGGCCAACCTCGGTGCAGAAGATCGCGCGGTAATCGACACTGGCCTCAAGCACCTGCTCGGCCTGTGTGAAGATACGGGTTTCGGGTTCTACAGGTTTAGCCGCCGCGCACAACTGCTCCGGCGTTTGGGCGTCAGCCGCCGGTGTATATTCCGCTACAACCACCGGAATAATCGGGGCAGCGGTCGGGGTGGGCGGGGCGTTCTGGGTCAAATAAACAGCAGTGGAAAGTGAATTCGCCGCGTCGGTGCTCTGGACAGCCGCTGCTTCATTAGTTCCCAGAATAGCAACGGTGGATGGATTGGCGTTCGCACAGCCTGCAAGCATCAACATCATGACTGCGATCAGCCCAAAAGATAGACGTTTCAAAATAGAAGCTCCTCAGATTAGAACAGTCTCAAGCAGACAGTAAAAGAGGCAAGAATATTTTCTCGCCTCTCTTATACCACAATCTGGTTAAAAGGGGATTACTTACTTCACCTTATCGGGGTAAACCTGCTTAGCAAGTGCTAATTCTTGGTCTACCAGCGCTTGAATAGCAGCCAAACCTTCATTCCAGAAGTTGAGGTCGGTCAGGTCAACACCGACCTTTGCCAAGATTTTCTCCGGCCAATCGGAGTTACCGGCAGACAGCACATCTTCGAACTGCGGGACGAAAGCCGCGCCCCGTTCACGATAAATGTTGAACAGCGCCAGCACTAGCAGTTCGCCGAATGAGTACGCGTACACATAACCGGGGGTATGCAGGAAGTGCGGCACATAACTCCACCAGCGTCCATAGTTCTCGCCGAGGTTCACACTGTCGCCGAACATCGCCTTTTGCGATTCCATCCACAGTTCGTTGATGCGCTCAGTGGTCAGTTCGCCTTCGGTACGGCGGGCGGTATGCAGGCCGTTCTCGAAGCGGTTCATGGAAATCTGGCGGAACACGGTAGCGAAGGTATCTTCAACCTTATGCGCCAGCATCGCTAACTGCACTTCGGGGTCGGTTTCCTTGTTCATCAGATCGGTAAACACCAACATTTCGCCGAAGGTCGAGGCCATCTCAGCCGTCGTCAGCGGGGTATGCATCCCGAACAAGCCATGTGCTTCGGAAGCCAGATAAGCATGAACGCCGTGACCGAGTTCGTGCGCCAGTGTTTGCACATCACGCGCTTTGCCTTCGAAGTTGACGAACACATAGGGGTGAGCGCTCGGTACGGTGAATGCGCAGAATGCACCACCACGCTTGTTCGGCAGTACCGGCGCGTGAATCCAATTCTCGTCAAAGAAGCGGCGCGAAATTTCGGCGATGCGCGGGCTAAAGGCACTGAAGGCCGTCAGCACGATGTCCTTGGCTTCTTCCCATGTGTAGAATGCATCACTTTCCTTCACTGGCAGCGGTGCGTAACGGTCGTAATCGGTCAGTTCGTCCAAGCCGAGCAGTTGGCGCTTGAGGTTATAGTGCTGGGCGACGATACCATAGTTGGAAGTGACGGATTTGATGAGTGCTTCAACCACTTCATCCGGTGCTTTGTTGGACAGATTGCGCGACGACACCCACGACGGGTAATTGCGGCGCTTGTCGTCCGAGGCTTTGTCTGCTGCTAGCACATTGAAAATGTAGGTCAGTTCCATCGATTTATCTTTAAGACCTGCGGTGATCGACTCGGCTGCCTTGCGGCGGGTTTCGCGGTCGGCATCGTGCAGCTTGGTCAGCACTTGCGTCATGCTCAGCTTTTGACCATCGTAGTCGAGGCGAACGGCGCTAATCAACTGGGTGAAAAAGCGCGTCCATGCGCTGGTGCCGGTAACCGACTTCTCGACCAACAGTTGTTCTTCGATCTCGCTCAGTTGGTACGGTTTGTAACGGCGGGTTGCCGAAAGCATGTGGCTGTAGGCGGCGAGCTTGGGGTCAGCCACTAAGTTGGCAGCATGGGCTTCATCCGCGCTGTTCCATTCCAGATCGAAGAAAACGATCTTCTGTTCCTGCGCCGAGTCAAACTCGGTGACTTTTTGGATGAGTGCGCCGTACTGTTGGTTAGCCGCATCGGTGCTGTAGAGAAGGGATGCATAGTTGCCGATGCGTCCGGTCTTATCGTAAATCGCTTCAAGGGTTTGCACGGCGGTCAGCAGTTCATCAACGGTCAGGGTGGCAACGCGGCCTTTGTAGGTGGCGGCAAAAGCATCAATCTGTTCGCTGATGGACTTCATATCCTGCTCAATTGCCGGATCATCCACACTGTTATAAAAAACCGATAAATCCCAAATGACATTTTCTGCGCCAGTCGTTCGTTCGAGGGGCATATCGACCATGTTTGATAATCTCTACTTTCTTGACTTCACAAAAGGACTTATACCATCACGGTGTTACCGAATGAGGCGATGCGTCAATCGTACCGGATTAGGGGGCAGCTTTCAATCGGCAGCGTAATGGCTATAATGGTTACTAGGGATGCCTTTCAAATGTTCAACCAACTGGAGAATGTAAAATGGCGACCACAACCAAAGCCAAGCCAAAGAAGGTTAAGTCTGAGCCGAAGAAAACCCCATCAGCGCGTGAAGCCATGACTGATGAGGCGGTCAAAAAAGCGCTGAAAAAGTTGAGCGGTTGGGCGCACAAGAACGACACGCTGGAAAAAACGTTTGCCTTCGATAGTTATTTAGCAGGGTTGGCGTTCGCCACGACCGTTGGAACACTCGCAGAAGGTTTTGATCATCATCCTGATATGGTTGTGAAGTGGCGTAAAGTCACCGTATCCTTTACCACCCACGACGCGGATAGTAAGGTGACGGCGACCGATTTCAAGGTGGCGGAGGCGATTGACGCGCTGCCGTATAAGCCGAAAGGCTGAGGCCGCAATCGTTGACAGGCCGCCAGCGCTTGAGTACACTGAGATAGTTAATATAAAGGGATTTGTCATGTATTGGTGGATTAATCCATTCAACGACACATTATTTATGGGGGATTCGGGGCTGCATAGAGAAAATGCGCCCGACGCTCAGTAAGTAACCAACTAACATTTTTCACTTCTGAAACGGCTGTGGACGCTCTTGTTCACAGCCGTTTTTTGTTGCCTATTTAGAAAGACACAACATGACAAAACGCATCGCACAACTGACCGGTATGCAAAAGTTCACCCTCATCTGGTTCGGGCAAATGCTGTCGCAGTTCGGGACAGCCACCACCCGCTTTAGCTTGATGATCTGGGCGTACCAGCAAACGGGGGAAGCGACACCGCTAGCACTGCTCGGATTCTTTTCATATATCTTGTTCATCCTCGTGAGTCCGGTAGCAGGGGTGCTGGTTGACCGGCTTGACCGCCGCCTTGTGATGATTTTGGGCGATTTTGGGGCGGCATTGATGACGGTCATGCTGCTCATCTTGTACGCGAGTGGTGGCTTACAAATCTGGCATTTGTACCTCGCCGAAGCCCTGACCGGTGCGTTCGAGGCGTTCCAAATACCCGCCTACAGCGCATCGATTTCGACACTCGTCCCGAAAAAACAGTATGCACGGGTGAGCGGAATGCGCTCGTTTGCAGAGGCAGCGGCACAGGTGATCGCGCCCGCGCTTGCTGCTCGTTTGCTGAGCGCGTTCGGCCTGAGTGTCGTGATGTTGTTTGACCTCGCCAGTTTTGTGCTGGCGGTGCTGCCGCTGCTGTTTATTTCACTGCCGTGTGTGGTGCAAAATGTGGCTGAAAATACACCACCGAAGCGTATCCTTGGTGATCTCGCGACCGGATTTAGCTACATCAAACAGCGCCCCGGTTTGCTGGGTATGATGCTTATTTACTTCGGCATCAATCTCACAGCGGCATTGACCTATTACGCCATTCTCGCGCCGATGGTACTGGCGCGTACCGGCGGTGATGAGATTGTGTTGGGTAATGTACAGGCGGCGATGGGTGTCGGTGGCATTATCGGGGGGATATTAATGAGCGTGTGGGGCGGGCCGAAACGCCGCATTCATGGCATTTTCTTAATCGGTGGCATTTCCTTTCTAGCGGGCGATTTTTTGATGGCAGTCGGGCGTACACAGGGCATTTGGATGTTCGCCATTCTGTTCGCGACTATTTTTGTGCCGATTATCGTTGGTTCCAAGCAAACGATCTGGCAGTCGAAAGTCTCACCGGAGCTGCAAGGGCGGGTGTTCGCGGCTCGTGGTGCGGTTGAAATGCTGGCGATGCCTATCGGCTATTTAGTTGCGGGGCCGCTGGCAGATAAGCTGTTGGAACCGGCGATGCAGACGGGGGGGGCGCTGGCAAGTGTATTCGGTGGCTTGCTTGGCACAGGGCCGGGGGCGGGTATGGCATTCATGTTCCTGTGTACCAGCATCGCGGGGACGTTAATTTGCCTGAGCGGGTACTTGTTCAAGAAGGTGCGGCAGATCGAAACTGATTTGCCCGATCACGCGATGGACGGCTTACCTACGCCCTTATAGTACTAATGGAGGGGGGAAGGCGTAGGGTGGGCATCTTGCGCCGTTCCCACTTCATTTGTAAGCTGAAAGTATTCTCGTAATTTTGATAGGCAATGTGGTTAACTATACCAATCAAATTACTGCTAAAAGGGAGACAAACAATGACGCAAAAAGTTCGTATGTTGGGACTGCTACTACTGACAGTCGCCTTATCATTCGCCTATACGGTTTCAGCGCAAGGGACGTTGACCCCAACGCCTATACCTGATCCCAATGCTCAAATTACATGGCCTCCGCCGGTGTATGTGGTGAAAGGGCCGTTTACAGTCTATGGTTCGGCTAACCTGCCGAATATGACTGGTTGGTTTTTGGAGCAGCGTGAAGTTGACATTACCATACCGGACGATCAGGGTTGGATTCCGGTGACACTGCCTACGCGCACGGTGACACAAAACAGCGTTCTCGGTGTGTGGGATACAACCGAAGTCGAGGATGGCGTTTACAGCCTGCGCTTGAACGTTACCCTATCCAACGGCACCCGCACCTTCGCGGTGATTTCGCCGCTGCGTGTCGAAAATGAGCCATCGCCATTCGGTGGTGGGCAGCAGCCGGGGACAAACCCGACTTTAGCCGTTCTGC
>JAPUDW010000407.1 GCA_027492915.1 Bacteroidota bacterium
AAAAACTGGTGGGTAACATTACGGTGTAAGATATTATGATGGCGTTCGACGAAATTACCGAGCGATTAGCGAACCGCAGCACCTAAGTGTTTTGTCGGATAGTATGCATCCGTTCACTTACGTTTGATGGGATCGGCAATCAATCCTCCGCCGCGCACCGTCGCCCCAATCACAATCGCCGATGTGACCAGCACCATATTCTTGAGAATATACTGCCCTTCCAATGTGGGAACGATAGGGAAATATTTCCAAGTTTCGGTGGGGAACAACACCAGCGGCGTAACCGTTCCCAACATTTGAACAAACAACAGCAATAGGGTCGCCCGCATGAACTTCCCACTCAACAAACCTAACCCGATCAGGCATTCCCACAACGCCAGTACCGGACGCGATATATCCGCCGGAACAATGCCGAACGTCAGTACTGAAATGGTGCGGGTCGCCAGTTCATCGGCAGGGCTAAGGCCGGGGATGAACTTCAGGACACCAAACCAGAAGAAAACGATACCAACACTGATTCTCAACAGCGTGACACCATTTCGCGCCATCCAATTTGTGATACGATGATCTATGCGCTGGAAACTTGGGTTGACAGAGTGGGTTGCCATCGTGTTACACCGCCTTGAGGAACATCTATGACTGTTACTTATCCAATTGTGAATAATGTAACAATTAAAGATGAGTACGACGTGAGAAGCGGAACAACATGACCAGTTTGTATCATCTTATAAAGTGCAACCCGCGCACCCATCGTGCGTACAGATAACAGCAAAGTATTACATACGCAGGAGATCATAGACTAATGTCAGCACAACGCACAGTTATCCGTACTCAGGGTGTCGCCAAAGAACTGCCACTCGGCAACTATACCGTCCATGCGCTGCGCGGGGTGGATATGGAAATTTACGCTGGAGAAATGGTCGGTATCATCGGGCCATCCGGCAGCGGCAAAAGCACATTACTGGGGTTAATTGGCGGGTTGGATACACCCACACACGGCACCATTGAAATTGATGGTGTGGACATCAGCCGGATGAGCGAGGACAGCCTGACCGAAATTCGCAATGAGAAAATTGGCTTCATCTTCCAATTTTTTAACCTGATCCCTACCCTCACCGCGCTAGAAAATGTCGCGCTGCCGATACAATTCGCACACAAACCAAAATTTAACCCTGATAAGCGGGCAAAAGAACTTCTGACTACACTAGGGTTGAAAGATCGTTTGCGCCATCGTCCTTCAGAGCTTTCTGGCGGGCAGCAGCAGCGTGTAGCGATTGCGCGGGCGCTGGCGAACAACCCGCCGCTTTTGCTAGCCGATGAGCCAACCGGAAACCTCGACAGCGAATCGGGCGCGATGGTGATGCAAACGCTGCGCGATATTCGTGAGCAAGCCGGTACAACAGTGGTGATTGTGACGCATGATCCGGCAATCGCCCAGCAGACAGATCGTGTTTTAACATTAGTGGATGGTACACTGGTTCATGGAGTAGTGCCGACACATTAACAAGATATTTGCCATTGAGCGGATTTGTATGGGGCTAGACCACTTGTAACGAAATCGGTATTTTGTGTCCGAATATGGTAGACACAACGGTGGAATAGATTACAATACAAGACGTAATATTGTGGCACATGGATGGGAATTTCTCTGCATGAAAGCGGACTTTGCGCTCGATTATGATGTCTTAACGGTTGAGCGTCCTCAAAAACTCTACTTAATGGCACGATTGGTTTCCAATTCGGCTTCTGATCCGCATAAGCGCCGTCCGCTGAACATTAGCCTTGTCCTCGACCGCAGTGGTTCGATGGCCGGCAATAAGTTGGAATACACCCGTCAGGCTGCACAATTTTTAGTGCAGCACCTGACAGAAATCGACACCTTATCGGTCGTCCTCTATAACGAGCATGTATCCACGCTCATCCCACCGAGCGCCGTCACCGAAAAAGATGCCATCAACCAGCGCCTAAACCAGATCAAAGCCAGCGGCATGACCAACCTCAGCGGCGGTTGGCTCGAAGGCTGTAAATGGGTCGAAGAACAGATCACCGACGAAAACATTAACCGCGTTATTCTGATGACTGATGGGCTGGCGAACCGTGGCGTCACGCACGCCGAACAACTCATCGCGCTGGCAAAGCAAAAACGGCAGGGCAAAATCGTCACCACGACCATGGGCTTAGGCTCAGACTTCAATGAAGAACTGCTGATCGCTATGGCGGATGCTGGCGGTGGCGCGTTCTACTTCATCGAAAGCCCGGAAGTTACACCGACAATTTTTAAAGAAGAACTGCGCGACCTGCTCAACGTCGTCGGGCAGAACTTGACCGTCAGCATCGAAATGACCGAGCATATTTCCACCATCAACCAACTCAACGCCTATAACATGCACAGCGACGGCAAGCGCGTGTCGTTTAGCTTGGGTGATGTGTACGGCAACGAGGTTAAAACCCTGCTGCTCGAACTCTCGATTCCCGCACTGGTTGACATCGGCGAATGCGAGATTGCACGGCTGCGCTTTGAGTATGATGAGATTAGCGGGGACGGCAGCCAGCACCAGATAGTCGATATGCCGATTGTGGTCAATGTCGCCCCACAGGACGCTGAAGCCGAGAGTAACCCCGAAGTGCGGCGGAGTGTGCTGCTCCTGCAAGCAGCACGGGCACGGCGCGATGCTGTGGCAGCAGCCGATAAGGGTGAATACAATCGTGCTTCCCAAATCTTACGTTTAGCCGCCAACGCGATAGAAGACTCCCAGATTATCCACCGTGAATTGGTGGATGAGCATGAGGTTCTGGTGCAGCAGGCGACCGAAATGCAGCGCGGTGACGAGTTTTATGACAGCCGCAGCCGCAAAATGATGGCGACGCAGGCTGTTTACACCATGACTGACCGCCACGAAAGTACCCAATCGCTGCGCTCGCGGGAGATGGAACGCATCTTGCAAACACCCACCGCCGAGCAAAAACCGGGTGTCACACCGGTTGCGATTACGTGGCGCGAACAAACACTTCCTCTCAAAGGTGAGTTGATGCGGATGGGACGCGCACCGCAAAACGAGATCGTGCTAGATGCAAAAAATATCTCGCGCTTCCACTGTCAAATCCGCCGCGAGCATGACCGGCTAATTGTCGAAGATTTAGGCAGTACCAACGGCACCTATGTCAACGAGGTGCGGATTAGTGAGCCGCACTTCTTGAGCGTAGGCGATGTGGTACGTGTCGGCTATGAACAGATCATTTTCCACGACCACGATTAATTTTTATCCACTTTTATAAACCATCAGGGGAAAAGCCAGCATGACAGTATACGAAACGTTCGCGGTTGAAGTGGCAGGTGTGAAGCGTGAACTGCGAAAGTTTGAGATCAAGCCCGGTGTGCAGATCGCTATTCTAAATATCTTGGGTGACACCGAATTCGTAGAAGCTGTCAGCCGTGAACTCGCGCCGCTCATTGCTGCCCAAACCCCCGACATCCTTGTGACTGCCGAAGCCAAGAGCATCCCACTCGCACATGCGGTTTCGGCGAGATTAGGGAATCGCCCCTATGTCGTCTTGCGCAAATCGCTAAAGCCCTACATGGGTGATGCGCTGCAATCGGAAACACTGAGCATTACCACCGGCGAACCGCAAACACTTTACCTTGATGAAAAAGACCGTGAGATGATCGCCGGTAAGCGCGTCGCGCTGATTGATGACGTGATTTCGACAGGCAGCACATTGCAGGGAATGCGGCTGATCTTGGGCAAAGCAGGGGCGGAAATTGTAGCGGAAGCCGCTATCTTCACCGAAGGCGACCGCGCAACATGGTCGAATATTATTGCGCTGGGGCATCTACCCGTGTGGGTTGACGGCAAGTAAGTCAGAGAACGGGTTTATCTGCGTATACACATAACTCATAGGGGTGGGTGAGATGTCCAAAAAAAGATTGCTACTGATGGTCTTGGGGGTCGTAACAGGTGTGGTGCTGGCATTTGTCATCCTACCACAAGGCATATCGGACGCATCAAACCTAAATCAATCGGCTCCAACCATGACACCGACCCCCATGCAGCTTGTTGTCGAAGTACAAACCGGTATCCTACGCGATGAACCGGGGTTTGATAGCAACCGTGTCGGTTACGTTGGGCTGGGTGACCAATTAGATGTCTACGGGGTGGCTTACCACAATACCCAGTTGTGGTACTTGGTGCATTTAGACGATGGCGAACCGGCATGGATTTCCGACACCATCACACATATCGTCGGCATCGATCAAATCGTACCCACCATTGACCTGACTGAATTTTTTGCGCCCACTGCAACATGGACGCGCACACCAACACCCACCAGCACACCAACCGCGACGTTCACGCCCACCAATACACCGACATCCACCAATACACCAACCAACACAGCCACATCGACCCATACACCGACCAAAACGCCAACTTCCACACCGACTAACACACCGACTTTTACCGCTACAGCCACTCATACACTGACGCCCACATTGACGGCGACCCGCACGCCTCGCCCAACGGCAACGGCGAAACCTGCCACCGCGACACCCCGCGCAACCAATACACCGAAGCCAGCAACAGCAACGAAAGCTGCGACGAACCGACCAGCCACAAAAATACCAACAGCGACCGCAACCATACGAGCAACATCAACGCCATAGTATGCCATTTCGTGCTACGATGGATAAAATATAATATGTGGTTACATAAGTAGGTGTAATGTCTAAACAAAAATGGCTCATCATTTCGATGGCTGGCTTCACAATATGGGCTTTAATTTTGATAAGCCTCCCGCAGGGTGTTTCTGACGCCTCAAACATGCAGCAGGGCGATATTGCCACATCCACACCAAGCCCTACCCCTATTCAATTGATCGTGGAAGTCCCTAGAGGCAAGCTGCGTACTGAACCCAGTCTAACATCCTCAGTGTTAGGAATCGTTTTAGAAAACACACGCCTTACCGTAATGGGACTGGCCTATTATGGTGACAGTGTTTGGTATCTGGTTCAGATCGAAGGTCATGTGCAGGCATGGATTTCAGAGGAGATTGTTTCAATTGCTGCCGAGCTTGAGGTTGTCCCGACGATTAACCTGACGGCATATTTCGAGCGCACGAATACGCCAACATGGACACCGTGCGGCCCCACCGCAACCGCCACAAGGCCACGCCCCACACGCACTCCGGTTGTCACTCAAACGCTCGTGCGAACGATTGATTATTCGGCAACAGCAACCGCTGGGGCTTCCAACCCACAACCGACGACTAAACCCGCGACACAGGTACCGCAGCCAACACAAGTTCCACCACAACCCACCAATCCACCACCGCCGCAGCCGACGAATCCACCGCCACCTGCACCGACCAATGTGCCACCACCACCACCAACCGACATACCGCCGCCTGCACCAACGGATGT
>JAPUDW010000408.1 GCA_027492915.1 Bacteroidota bacterium
GGTGACGACCTGCAAGCTACGTTAGGTGTCATCAGTGCCCTTATGCCCCACAAGGACGAAAACAAATACTTTGCCCAAACCGATGTGGTTATGTACCCCGGCTTCTCCGGTGGGCCACTCGTCAGCGCTTCCGGTGAAGTCATCGGCTTGAATTCGTCCGGCCTCATGCGTGGTATCAGCCTCGCCGTTCAAACACCCACCGTCCAATATGTGGTCGAAAATCTACTGAAGCACGGTAAGATGCGGCGCGGTTATCTGGGTGTTGGTGTCCAACCCGCCCGCCTTTCACCCGCCCTTGCCGAATCACTCGGACAAAAATCCGGTGCGCTGATTGTATCGGTCGAAGCTGGAAGCCCTGCCGAAAAAGCCGAACTGTTCATGGGGGATACCATCGTCGCCCTCGGCAGCCACAAGGTCGGTGATATGGAAGACCTGCTCGCCGCCCTTGGCAGCACCCAGATCGGCGCGACCATCACCGCCAAAATCGTGCGTGGTGGTCAGGTTCACGAACTCCCCGTCACCATCGGCGAACGCACCTAACCGGCACTTAACTCGCTTTCCACAAAATCCCTCTCATCAAAATGGGAGGGATTGAAACTATAGGCTAAAAGCTAAGGACTATAGACGACCAATGACAGACCTAATTCAAGAACTCAATAACGCCCTTGCTGACCGCATCGACCATGTTCACGAAAGCCTCGTCCAAATCAGCAATGGGCGCGGCGCGGGAGCGGGTACCATCTGGCACGGTGATGGTCTCATCATCACCAACGCCCACGTCATTCGCGGTCATCATGGCCTAAACGTCACATTGTCTGATGGGCGCAAATTTCCGGCGTCAGTCATCGCTGCCGACGACCAGCTTGATCTCGCCGCCCTTTCCATCAACGCCGATAACCTGCCCACCATCCAAACCGGTGACTCGCGCAGTCTCAAAGCCGGTCAATGGGTGATGGCTGTCGGGCATCCGTGGGGTGTGCAAGGCGCGGTTACATCCGGTGTCGTCATCGGCATCGGCGACCAACTGCCCGAAATGGGGCAGATGCAGCCCGGTCGCCATTGGATTGCCCTCAACCTCCACATGCGCCCCGGTCACTCCGGTGGCCCCGTGGTCGATTCGGAAGGCAAGCTCGTCGGCATCAACACCATGATTACAGGGCCGGATGTGGGTTTCGCCATACCTGTACACGTCGTCAAATCATTCCTCAAAGATGCCATCGGTAACAAAGCCGCAGCCGCCATCTAACCCATACAAAATCGTATTGTAGGGGCACACGGCTGTGTGCCCTCGTCTGCATTTAATCTCCTCTTGCTTGGAGACGTGGCAGTTAATCTTTCCCGCTTTCCTCTGAACTCTCCGTGTCTTTGTGCCATTGAGTCTTTGTGTTAAAAATCTTCGCTACCGTCTGTAAGAATCCATCTCAATAAACCATCAAAATTGGTGTCTTGTCGATCCGCCCTGCAAATCATATCATGTGCCAACAACTCAATTATCGGAGATGGATTGATGACCAGCGTCCGCTCAACCCTGCGCGGTAGTTTCTCGCCGCTTCGGCTGCCTAATTTTCGCATCTACCTCAGCGGGCAAATCATTTCCCTCATCGGTACGTGGTTACAAGTTACCACGCAGGCGTGGCTTGTATGGACGCTTACCGGCTCCGAAGAAGCCAGCGGTCTTGTCGCTATGCTCAGTGCCTTGCCCTTCTTGCTCTTTGGCCCGTGGGCAGGTGTAATAGCCGAACGGGTTGACCGTCGCAAACTGCTCATCGCCACCCAAATTGTCGCCATGCTGCTGGCCTTCGCCCTCGCCATTCTGGTTCAAACTCGCACCACCCAACTCTGGCATGTGTTTCCCATTTGGTCGCAAAACTATAACGAAACGTCATGGGGCATCAACGTTTCTATCGTCCAAATCTGGCACGTCTATGTACTCAGCTTCCTGCTCGGCATTGTGAATGCCCTCGATGTGCCGACCCAACAAACCTTCCTTGGTGATCTTTCCGGTACCAGCGAACTGCGCAAAGCCGTTAACCTGAACGCCATGATCTTACAGGTCAGCCGCATGGTTGGCCCCGCCATTGCTGGCTTGGTCATCGCCCGCATCGGCATCGCGCCTGCCTTCTGGGTCAATGGTTTGAGCTTCATCGCTGTGGTCGTCAGCCTCGTCGCGCTCACATCGACGCAAAAGTGGGGCGAAAAACGACCTATCCAACCGCTGCGCGACTTCACCGAAGCCCTGCGTTACCTCAAGACGCAGCCACGTATTCAAGACCTCTTTATCTTCTCGACTTTCGCCACCCTGCTTGTCCTGTCCGTCATCCTCAGTCAGCTACCCGCCGTGTCCGATAAACTGCTGCATGGGGACGCCGAAACACTGGGTATCCTGCAAGCCGCTTCCGGCGCGGGTGCGCTCATCGCCGTCCTATTCATCATGCCCGTTTTCCAAACCTTGCGTCGCAGTGGGGTCGCCTTGAGTGTCACCGCCATCTGGATGGGCGTTTGGCTGCTTGTCTTTTCGGCTTCCCATTCACTACCGCTGTCGATGGCCGCCATCTTCTTTTGCAGCATGGGCGCACCCACCACCATCGCCACCGCGCTCGGCATGGTGCAGTTCATGACACCCGCCGAAATGCGCGCCCGTGTACTTAGCCTCTTCACCATGATCAGCTTCGGGCTGCAAACCTTTGCGGTGCTGATAGTCGGCTTGATGGCCGAACGCTTGGGAATTGCAACCGCCATCCAGATCAATGCTGTGCTGCTCATTGCTGGCTCACTGTTGATGTTGGTTTTCCGCACCGAAATGCGCCGTTGGGAAACGGATAACGTGCCAGCAGTCTCACCCGCTGTTGTCGCCGAAATCCTGTAACGTTTCTGCATCGAAAAGACCCTATCCAATGCACAATATGGCACCGGATAGGGTCTTTGTATTTTCTAATGACTAAAGGCTATCGACTGGCGACTTCAAAATGAACCACACCGACCACGTTAACCTCATTCACGCCGCCGTACCCGCTTCCGGCGGCACATGGGCGGATTTCGGCGCAGGCAGCGGGGCATTCACCCTCGCCCTAGCCGACTGTCTCGGCGCATCCGGCACCATCTACGCCGTTGATCAGGATGCATCCGCATTACGCCAGAACCAAAAAGCGATGGAATCGCAGTTCCCGCACATCACCGCGCACTATCTGAACGCCAATTTCACCCAACCGCTTGACCTGCCGCCGCTCGATGGATTGATCATGGCGAACTCGCTTCACTTCCACCGCGACAAGCATCCCATCCTGCGTCAGCTCATCAGCTACCTCAAACCCGGCGGTCATTTCGTTGTGGTCGAGTACAACGTCGACCGCGGCAACACATGGGTTCCCTACCCCTTCACCTACGCCTCATGGGAAAAGCTCGCAGCCGCCGCTGGCCTGACGCAAACTCGCCAGCTTGCTGCCCGTCCCACACGCTTCCTTAGCGAATTCTACTGCGCCGTGAGCTATACTAAACGTTAGCGAAAGCATCTGGCGCACAGGGTATAAAGATTAAAATGACCGCGTTCACACCTGACTATTCATACTACTTCTGGCAAGGCGAACGAACCCGGTTGCGTCCTTGGCGGCTGGATGATGCCGAATTACGTTTCATAGCCTCTCTGGATAGCCCAACCCGGCAAATGCACGAGGACGGCATTGAACTGCCTACATCGGTAGAACTTCAGCAAGAATGGCTAGAGAAGGCAGCCGGTCTCAAAGATAACGGCATGATCCGGTTCGCGATGGAAAATTTGGAGGGTGTCACGGTTGGGTGGGTGACCTTACACAGCCGCGATCAGAAAAATGGGACATTTGGTTTTGGTGTTGCCGTTTATCGTGACTATCGCGGACAGGGCTACGCTGTTGATGCGGTGCGTATCCTGCTCAAATATGGTTTTTGGGAACAACGCTACCAAAAGTGCAACTCAGTCTGCTTTCACACCAACGAAGGTTCGATTCGGATGCACCAGAAACTCGGCTTTATCGAAGAAGGCCGCATTCGGCGCAACTGTTTCTTCAACGGCGCATATCATGATGATGTGTTGTTTGGCATGACCCGCGAGGAGTTCGATGCACGAATGAAAGCATAAGACTACTGTAGGTATTCGTCATAATCGCTCATAGACAAAACTTTACTGCCGTCCCTCCCATACGACTCTTCAACGAATTCTACTGCGCCGCGAGTCATAAGCTAAAATAAGCTAATCGCATGAAGTTAGCTCGGCTGCGCAAATGAACAAACAATCGCTCCTCATGAAAACAGGCATTTTGTTGGGGATTGTCTTACTGATCCTTAACCTGCCTACTTCTCAATTCGCTTCAGCCCAAGATGATCCTGCTATTATCTCCGATCTCGATTGGAGTCCAGACGGATCACATATTGCGATTGGAATTAGCACATATGGAACTAATTCAATGTGTACGCTAACACTTGGTTCCGATATTAACTTTTTAGATATCTCAAGTCAGCAGATAAAATCCATCCCTCGCACAGACACTCGATGCTCAGTCACAAATGTAGATTACAGCCCAAATGGATTACAGCTTCTGATTACGAGTGACTCCAGAATTGAAATTTGGGACTTGTCCACAAAACAACGTTTGTCCGGACTACTTATGGAAAGCATATTTGAACATGCTTTTTGGAGTCCAGATGGTTCAATCATTTTGGATATGATTGCGGCAGGAATTCATCTAAGAAAGCTGAACGCTCTTGTTGGCGCCTATAAGGGCTTTAGTCCACCTAAGTTATCTAAAGGCGAACGTTTCACCTTCGGCGCTTGGAATACAGATGGCAGCGCTATTATTGCCAGTAGCAATGAAGGAACAATTTACATTTGGGACGTATCGAACGAAACGATCTTATACACCTTCAGCGCCCACAAATCGCCTGTTCAACGCCTCACTTGGAGTTCAACCTTCGACCTCATCGCAAGCGGCGACGACACCGGCAGGATATTGGTTTGGAATCCGTATACAGGTGAGATTGTTACTGAATTAGCAGGGCATACTGGAGCAATTCACGATCTCGATTGGCGTGTGGATGGTCAGCAGCTTGCCAGCGCCGCTTCAGACAACACCCTCCGAACGTGGGAGTGGCCTTCGGGCGAAATGAAAATTATCGTCAGTGACGTATCAGTCTGGTCAATCGCCTACAGTCCCGATGGCACCCAACTCGCATTTGGCGGCGAATTGAGTGATCCTCAAAAGATTACGCCAGACGTGGTGACGATACTCACAACAGCGGCAACACCGACCCTGAATACCCCAACTTCTACTGCACCATGAGCATAAAATCTCTGCTTTAAAACTCTGCGTTCTCTGTAATTAACATTCAAGATAAGGGAAGGAGATAGAAGCCCCCCGCCCCCG
>JAPUDW010000409.1 GCA_027492915.1 Bacteroidota bacterium
GATGCTGTGATGGGTATACTGGAGGCAATGGCAGACCAACCAAAACACAAATCAGCTATTCAACAAATGCGCGATGACCCTTCAAATCCGATTGCAGGAATTGATGTTTCAATTCCGAATCTCGCACGCCTAATTGCAAATCACTTAATTGTCCAATACGAGCTGACTGAACCAGTAGAAGCATCTGTCATTGATCCTGAAGCGCAATTTTTGCAGTACAGATGGAAAGATTTTCCGCCGTCAACGCAGGAGCGCATCAAAGCACTGATTCAGCATAAACTCTCACTCGAATATGACCCAACGATGGTTGATCCTGAATGGCGAAAATAGAATAAATTCACTTAACATTATAAGAGCAGTTGAGCGTCCGCCTCAGTAAGCAACACTTTGGAGGGATTCCAATGACCGATAATCGCTACCTTCACCTCGTTCGACAAGATTGTCCACTTCCGCCAAATACCCATGTAGTCGCTTACTGTCGCGACTCGGGTGGTGATGAACAAGATCGTTCAGTCCAGCAGCAAGTACAAACCGTAAACGAATATTGTCAGCATCATGGTCTCATATTAGAGCATGTGTATTCAGATGAAGCGCGCTCAGGTTCAAATTCAGAAAAGCGTAATCAACTGCAAGATATGTTATCGGACCTCTCGCAGCGTTTCCGTCAGATCCGCCATCTGGATAAGCGCCGGGCTTTTATGGAGAAAAACCCCTTTGGCCTGATTGTCTGGAAATCCAATCGGCTGGGGCGTGACAGTATTGAAACAACCTACATCAAAGCCGATCTGCGGATTCGTGGCATCACCATTGTCAATTTAATTCCTTCATTTGAAACCGGCGATGTGAAAATGGATGCGCTCTTTGAGGTTTTCCAACAGTATCAAGATGAAAAATTGCTTGAAGAGATTTCGGATAACTCGCGTCGTGGCCTCGCTGAACTGGTCAGTCTTCGGGATAAAGACCCGTCTTTCAGAATGTTCAATCCGGACTGGCCAACAAATGATGGACGTTATCTCGGCATTGTTCCCGGTGGCTTACCGACAGGGTTTAAGTCGGAGTCGGTGCTGATTGGTATGCGGGAGCGTAAAGGTGCAAAGTTCGGTGGAGAAAAACACTACGTTCAGCGGATGGTTCCAGATCACGATAATAATCTCTGGGACCGTTGCTATCTGGCTTGGAAAATGCGTTTTGAAGGGGAGGGTATTAAAAAAATCCTTGAGGCAACGCGGCTTTATACCAGTGTGAGTGGCTATGATGGCTTCTTTTCAAACCGGATATACACAGGTGATTTGGAATACGGTGGCAAGGTGTATGAGAACTTTGTTGAGCCAATGATTCCACATGAGTGGTTTGAAGAGGAACAAAAACGTCGCGCCATTCGTGCTGCGAAGCATCAGCAGCGTATAGCAGACCCTATGTTAGAGCCACGTCGGGTAACAAGCCGCCATTTGCTGACAGGATTGGTTTACTGTGGCGCTACTGAGGGTGAAGAGCATCCCATGATGGCTGATACAGTTCCAGAGCGTGAAGGTAAGCGCAGCCGTTGGGACTTTTATATTTGCTCCCATAAAAAGAACAAACGTGGAACAAGCTGCGATTCACCACGTGTTAGCGCCGCTGCACTTGATCAAGCCGTAATCGAGAATTTGATGACCCATGTTCTTACGCTTGAAAACTTCCGCCCAATTGCAGACGCATTGGCTGCTTCAATGAATGAACGTAATGATGATGTTTCTGAGCGAATAGCTGCTGTTCAAGGCCGTCTCGATGAAGTTCAACGATCTATCCGGCAGTTGGTCGATGCAGTTGAGAGAATGGGATTCTCAACCAGCCTACAAGCACGGTTGCAGGAGCGCGAACAAGAAGAACGGGAGTTAATTGCTGACTTGGTCAATCTGCAGGATCTGATTGTGGAGCCTAAAGAGTTTCAAGCAATTGGTGATAAGCAGATTAAGGAATGGATTGAGAGTATTCGCACGGCACTGACAGGCGATAATCTTGAAGTCTCTCGACAAGCGATCCGGCAGTTTGTGGCAAAAATTGTGGTAAATGCAAAAGCGGGAAGTATTTATTATACTTTCCCGCTTTTGCATTTATCTAGGATACGTACTGTAGTCCCAACGGGAATCGAACCCGTGTCTTCACCTTGAAAGGGTGACATCCTAGGCCGCTAGACGATGGGACCTAATGAACAGAATTCTATCAATCGCTTGAGCTTGCGTCAAGGTAGAAACCTCACTGAATTGATAAATTCATCAGTATTTCACGCTCATCGGGACGTAATAGACCCAGTCGCTCTCGAATATCAATCAGTTGCTCAACTTGTTCAGCATTAATGGAGACCTTTGCACCACCTAATTGGTGAACCATATAAAGTATTTTGGCTGTGTGCTCCAAGTTCTCTAGACGTAAATAGGCATCCCACAATGTTTTAGCAGCCGTTAAAGAGCCGTGATAAGTCAACATCAGCACATCATGCTTTCTGATCGAATCGCCAATTAATTTTTGGTTCTTTTCACTTGCAGGCGTTGCATAGGGTAGGGTAGGGACAATTCCTAACAAAATGACGACTTCAGGTATTAATAATTCTGCAAAAGAATGCCCCGCAATGCTGAGTGCAACCGCAGTGGGTGGATGCGCATGAACGACACCATTAACATCAGGCCGTTGTCTATAGCACTCAAGATGCATGATGATCTCAGATGTGGGTCGTAAATGTGGATGTGCATTCGTATCTACACGTTTTCCACTCATATCGACAACAATTATCTGATCGGGTGTCATAAATCCTTTAGCGATACCACTAGGTGTGGTTAGAATATGTTCACTGTCTAGCCGTGCGCTGATATTTCCGCCAGCACCGTCCACATAACTGTTTCGGTGCATTTGCTGCCCGATCAAACACATCTGTTCGCGTAATTCTGTTTCCGTCATTCGGGACGTATACCTCCGAACACGGCTAATTCAAACACTTTCAGATAACAGGCGACCTGTTGAAATCCAACATCTATTAACCACTTTTGTTGAATATCAACAGACGCGAGGATGTTAGCGTCTTTATGCTCACGTTCGCGAAAACGGCGTTCGACTTCTTCTCGACCATCGTCAATTCCATGTTTTTGGTTATGAATAATGATCGAATCAATAAATAACTCATTAAACCGCTCTTCAACCCACTTAGTTTCAGGAGCAACATGTTCAATATTGATGAACACCCCGCCCGGCTTTAGAAGGTTGTAAATTTCTTTGTACAAGTTTCGCTTGCGATCATCAGGTTGGTGATGAATTGAGAAACCTGAAACAATCGCATCATATGAACCAAAGGATTGTACAGCGTTCACCCATTCAGATTTGCCGTAATCTTGCGTGATCAATTTGAGTTGATTTCGATTCGGCGCAAGTTTTCGTCGAGCAGCTTCAATCATCGGTTCCGAAAAATCAAGTAATACCCCATGAGCATCAGGATAATGCGCAAGAATAGTGTGTCCTAAAATGCCATCACCACAGCCGATGTCTAAAAATGTACTCAATTCAGGCCGCGCTGCACGTATAATTCGCATCATGACATCAAGTTGTTCAGATGCGAAGGGGATAGCGCCGCGCATTCCTTCTAAGTAGCCGTGCGCCACTTCTGCGGATTGCCATACCTGATCGGTTTGCTTATTCATCATCTGCATTTCCTACCGCCCAGCCGATTTGTACGCCGAATCGAGTGCTGCCTATTAAAATATCCATGATTTCTGCATGTAGTTGGGGGATTACGACTTTTCTCACCAATTGGTCACTTTTTAGTACGCCAACGGCCAACTCAACTGCCGCCTCCACATTTGAAACGTTGCCGTTGAAGAAAACCAATCCTTTGCCATGTAGTCCTTCTGCTAACCGTACTTCAATGAGCTGTACTTCTGCTCCTTTGATACCGGCATCAGCAGCTTGAATGGCAGCGGGCACATGATAAGTCTCAACGATACCGAGTGCATCGCCAATAGGTTTTTTTCGAGTATTGCCTATTGCCCTGACCACATCAGGATGCACACCTGCCAGAAATATACTCTCACTGAGTGCATCAGGTGCAATTTCTTTTCCTACCGTCAATGCTTCTTCGACTTCCGCGACTGAACCACCAATCAGTACCAAGAAATGCCCCGGTTGCACACTGCCAGCGTGAACCACATCAAGTACTGCGCGTTTGACCATCGCATCTGCACACAAGATGCCAGCCGCAATGCTGCTGAATTCCAACAATGCTAATGCTGGTTCAATGACCAAGGGTTTTGCTGGTGTGAAATCTTTATTCAACATGAAAATACTTACCAGTCTGCCACGGAACCATCTTTGTGCCACAGACGCGGTGTTTCCCACGACCCATCATCAAGTTTGTCAGCAAAGGCTTCTTCGTCGAGTTCAATGCCCAAACCTGGCTTAGTTGGTAACTCGATATAGCCGTTGACAATTTTAAACGGTTCTTTCAGGTAACCTTCGCCGGTTGTAACATGCTCTTGCACCAAGAAGTTCGGTATACACGCATCCAACTGTAAGCAAGATGCCAGCGCAATCGGCCCAAGAGGACAATGAGGGGCAATTGCGCTGTAGTAAGTTTCGGCCATTGCCGCGATTTTTTTGCATTCCAAAATGCCGCCCGCGTGAGAAATATCGGGTTGCAAGATTACAGCAGCTTGCTTTTCAATTACTTCTCTAAAGCCCCATTTCGCAAAGAGGCGCTCTCCCGTCGCAATTGGAATCGTCGTGCTGCGTGCTACCGTTACCATAGCATCTACATTTTCGGGCAGAACGGGTTCTTCAATAAACATAGGGTAATAAGGTTCCAGTGCTTTTGCTAATCGTACTGCCATCGCTGGGCTGACCCGCCCATGAAAATCAATCCCAATATCGACTTTTGGCCCCACAGCCTGTCGCAAGTCCGCGAACCGCTGCACACATTCTTCCATCACGGCTTGTGTGTCAACAATGTCCATCGCACCGAACAGCCCAACCTTTAAAGCGGTAAATCCAGCACTTGCAGAGACTTTTGCGCTGCTAATGTAATCGCCGTAAGTTTCACCACCGACCCATCCGTACATACGTATGCGGTCACGAGTAGCACCGCCTAAAAGTTTGTAGACCGGCTGTCCCATCCATTTACCGGTAATGTCCCATAGGGCTTGCTCGATGCCTGAAAGTGCACTGCACAGTACTGGCCCTCCACGGTAAAATTGTCCGCGATATATCGCTTGCCAATGATGCTCAATACGTAATGGGTCTTGTCCGATTAGGTAACGACCAATTTCATGGACTGCTGCGGCCACAGTTTGAGCACGACCTTCAACAATCGGTTCACCCAGCCCAATAATACCCTCGTC
>JAPUDW010000410.1 GCA_027492915.1 Bacteroidota bacterium
CAACTGAACGCCGATCTCGAGGATATGGTTGAGATGGCGGCGATGAACACGGCAGTCGGGCGCAGCAGTGGTAGCTCAACCCGCAAGAACGATTGAAGCCGTGTCGCACCGTCAACCAAGGCAGCCTCGCGCAAATCGGTCGGGATGCCGGTTAAGCCAGCCAGCCAGATAAGCATGTAAAAGGGGATGATTGTCCAATTGGTGATGATAATCATCGCGAGGGGCGATAGTGCCGGATTATCCAGCCAGTTAATCTCCCCCATACCCGTAAGCGGCCTTAGCACAGTGGTTAGCACACCACTGGGGTGTAATAAGATTTTCCAGACGATAGCGACCACGATAAGCGAGGGCAAAACGGGGGCGAAGAAGAATACCTTCATGATTTCGCGCCCACGGAATTTTTGAAAGAAGAGAACCGCCGCCGCCAGCGAGAGTATCCACGCAGGAATGGTGGTTCCGGCGACGAAGCCCAGCGTAACGCTGACAGACTTTAGAAATAGGCGGTCTTTTAACAGATCTTGGTAGTTCTGGAGGCCGACCCACACAGGTGGCTTTAACAGCGTAAAGTCGGTAAAGCTGTAGTAGATGCCACTGAGGATGGGGAACAGGAAAAAGACGGCGAAAAAGATGACCGTTGGGAGTACAAAGGCCAAGCCCCAGTACTGCCGCCGCGCGATGAATGATCCTTTCAAGGATTGAGCTGCCATGTTCCCACCTTATAAATCGTCTAGCTGAACAAATAGAGGCTGGTCAATCGTGACCAGCCTCTACTCAAACGAGGGTCTTATTGAGCCGGTTTAGAGGCTTCGAGGATAGCGGTCACTTCGTCCTGTGCTTCGGCCAGAACCGTGTCGATGTCTTCGCCGCCGACAACCACGCGGTCACGCATACGCATCAGCGCATCCGACACTTCAAAGAAGCCGTTGATACGGGGATGGTAAGTGCTGGCTGCCAGCTCTTGCAAGAACACGGGCATAATGGTGTTCGCTTGGAATTCTTCCGAGGCAATGAAGTCGGCCTTGGCCTGGAACAGACCGGCGACAGACAGATATTCGGAAGGATTGTCGGTCAGGTAACCGGCGAGCTTCCACGAAGCAGCTTGCACTTCCGGCGACGCAGCCGAGTTCACCATGAAGAAGTAAGCATAGTTGGCGAAACCGTTGTCATTGGTGGCATTTTCCCATGCGGGGATGGGGTGAATGCTGTATTCAATACCGGCTTCTTCGGCCTGCGGAGCGAACCAGTTGCCGCCATCGCAGTCGGTCGCCAGTTCACCGGCGAGGAAAGCCGCGCGGCTGCTGGTGTACTGTGCGCCACCGAGCTTCCATGTGTTGGCCCAGTCGTTCCAGTAGCCCAGAACCTGCTTGACTTCGGGGGTGTTGATGTTGGCGGTGTAGTTTACTTCGTCAATCATCTGGCCGCCCAACTGCTGTACCATCGGGTTGAAAATCAGCAGCATGAAGATCGACGCATCCCACTTGAAGTCGAAACCGCGTTGGGTCAGCGCACCGGTGTCATCACGCACAGTCAGCTTCTCGGAAACGTCCTTCAAGCCTTCCCATGTGGTCGGGAAGTCGGTTGCAGGGTCGAGGCCAGCAGCTTCCCACAGCGCGTTGTTGGTATAACAGGCATAGGCGCTGAGTTCGGTGGGCAGACCGTACAGGGTGTCGGCGAAGGTCGCACCAGCCAACAATGCATCGCCGGACTCATAAGCGGCATAAACAGCGGCTTGGTCAGCATAACCAGCGGCAGCCGGGTCCAGCGGGGCAAGGACACCCTGCGAGTAGAACTGGCCGATGGCGAAGGTGGCCTGATTGAACAGGTCAGGGCCGCTGCCGGAAGCCAGCGCGGTGCCGAGGGTCGTATCCCATTCACCATCAGGGACGACGGTGAACTCGACCTTGATGCCGGGGTTTTCGGCTTCAAACTTGGCTATTTGGGCTTCGTCCAGCGGAATGCGCGGGGGATGGTTATGCATCCACAGCTTGACGGTCACAGGGTCTTGGGCGCTGACGGCAGAGGTGATAATCGCCAGCAGAGCGATCATGACCGATAAAATCCCAAAGCGTTTTGACATGTCTAAAGTCTCCTAAGATTGGATCGATGCATAAACGAAAATTGAGAGGTGAATGACGGATTTAGGTTTCAAATGTTTCTCCTTTCGAAACAGCAGACTCGGTGCTCAAACGGTCGTGGTGCAAGGACGCAGCGACAAAGCGCCGCGTGATTTCTTGAGGTCGGGTGACTGCGCCGCCGACGACTACCGCAAACGCCCCTCGTGCAAAGGCTTCGGCCACCTGCGCGGGGTCGTAAAAGCGGCCTTCGGCGATGACGGGTTTGCGGCTGGCGCGTACTAAGTCGCTGATGAAGTCGAGGTCAGGGCCTTCGACAGCCGGACGACCGTGGGCGGTGTAGCCCGAAAGGGTTGTCCCCAAAAAGTCGGCTCCGGCGGCTTCGGCAAAGATCGCATCTTCTATGCTCGACAAATCCGCCATAACCAGCGCGTGCAGTTCGCTGTGAATCCGGCGGATGATGTCCGGCAGGTTTTCACCGTTTGGCCGGGGTCGGGCAGTTCCATCCAGCGCTACGATTTTCGCACCGGCTTCGACCACGATACGCGCGTCATCAAATGTCGGGGTGATGTACACCGCCGAGTCGGGATATGCTTGTTTGTTAATGCCAATCACAGGTAAGGTAACGGTTGCACAAATGGCAGCCACATCAGCGGCACCGTTGGCGCGGATGCCCGCAGCGCCACCTAGCGCGGCGGCACGAGCCATCGCGGCCATAAAGTTCGCCCCATGCAGCGGCTCATCAGGCGCGGCTTGGCAGGAAATAATAATTCGTCCCTGTAATCCCTTGAATAAATCCTGCATCGCTGAGTCCTAATTGAGCTGCACCCGATATTCATAACGGTCAGCGCGGTAATAAGAACGACCGTATTCAATCGCTACACCGGATTGATCGTAAGTCGTGGTTTCGACCAGTAATAACGGATTCTTTACTGGAATAAGCAGTAATTTAGCTTGCGTGCTGGTGGCGGTAACCGCTTGCACGATATGCGTGACGGATGTCGGGCGAACTTGATAGTGTTCTTGCAAGTAGGCATATAAGGACGCGGTGCCGTTCCAGTCATGCGTCATCAAGTCAGGAAACCGGTTGTAGGCACTCATTGTCGTTTCCAGCGCCATCGGAATATCGTCGGCAAAGCGCAACCGTTTGAGCCGGTTGACCTGTTCACCCACATTGATCTGTAACTTGCTCGCGGTTTCGACATCGGCGGCCATGATTTCCTGCTGCAAAATTTCGGAACGCGGCTGCATGCCGCGTTCCAGAATGGTTTCGGTGAAGCTAAAAACGATGCCTGATGTGCGGGTGATGCGCTCCGGCGCGACGAACGTGCCTAGGCCGTGGACGATCTTGACCAAGCCGCGCGCTTGCAGCAGCCGCAGCCCTTCACGGATGGAACTGCGCCCTACGCCCATATCAATTGCCAGCCGTTCGACCGAGGGGAGTTGATCCCCTGCTTTGAACGTGCGGCTGCGAATGGATTCGGCAATTTCGGCGGCCACTTGGTCGGTAAGATTGCTACGACTAATGCGTGTGTTCATCGCTGACACTCATCAGATGACCTGATATGTGAGAACGTAACAAAAGTAAGACGGTTTGTCAAATTGATTTCCTTATTGGTCTAGTAGGGCAGCTTGGATCAGGTTAAGGGCGCGGGCATCATATGGGCTTGAAAGCGCTTCATAGGTCATATTGTCGATTGCGGTTTGCGAAGGGAAGTAACCGGCGTAGTCATTCGCCAGCGCCACGACCAGCGCACGGGGCGAGGTGGCACGGATGTTGGTTGCGATATGGTTGAAAGGTTCACCGGGGATGCCCAACAACTGCCATGAACCAATGGTCAGGCGGTTGAGGACGGTATCGTGTGATGTGCGACCGTTAAGCGTTTGCTGAAGTTTGGCTTGCAGCATTTTGCCCTCGGCGCGGGTTTGCTCGATGCGTGTGGTCATATCGGCGTTCGCCATTTCCGGCGAGTCGGCGCTGGCGAGGTCGCGGAAGGGTAGGTTGATCGACTCCCCATCATAGGCAAGTTCATGGTTATCATCCGGTGCTTGCGGATGCTGTAGCACACCCAAAATGATCTCCGCGAGGTGTGTACCTAACCGCTCGACTTCGGCAAATGATTGGTCGCGACGGCGGAAGCGCGTGCTGATGTCGCCCTGCGCCCCATTGATGAACATGCATACGGCTTGCGGGTAGTCTTGCTTGAGGCGGTTGCGGGCTGCGCCGACGAAATCCGCCGAGTATTCACGTGTAGCGGCACTGAGGATTGTGGGATGGCAGGCGTAGTGGAACAAGATGGTTTTGATGCTGCCATCAGCGCGTTCGCAGCACAACGTCGTCACGGTGTGGTCAACTGGCACGTCGGGCTGGTTGCGGTCGGTGCCGATGCCATCGACGGTTCCGGTACGCCACACGAGGTTCACGGGTTCGAGTCCGGCGAGGGCGGTTTGGGCGGCGCGGATAAGCTGCTCGGTCACGGATGCAACCAGCGACTCATCCAACTCCGGCGTTTTGCCCATCGGGAACCACCCTTGCAAACCGCGTGGGCCGCAGTGCGTGTGCGAAGGGGCAATCATGATGGCATTAGCCTCGGTATCGAGAATGGTGGCTAACGTTTGGCGCAGCGGCGTGGTGAAGCGCACACTGACTGCCAGAATATCCATCGCGATGACCGCCAGCGTTTGTCCGCCATGCCGCAGCACCAACACTTGGGCTAACAGAGGGTCGTGCGTGCCTAAGCTGCCCCCATCCCGCGCCATGTAGCCATCCATCAGTAAACCGGGTGGCGGGGTAATATCCACTTCGGCTGCACCTGCAAATAAGTTTTCAGTCATTAGCATAACTTTTTCTTGATAAATTTGACGATACAGTGGATTATTGCATGACACTTATCGAAATACCACCAAGTAGGCAATTTATGAACACACCGCGCAAACTCATCATCGCTGTTGACGGAGGCCAATCGAGTACGTTGGCGATGGTGGCGACCACTGACGGACAGATTATCAGCAGCGGCTTTGCTGGCCCCTCCAACCATGTCGATGAACCGGGCGGGCCAGAGCGTCTGCGCGGGGCGATTGAAAAATCGACTGGTGAGGCTTTGGCGAAAGTAAAGGCTGAGCAGGGCGAAATTGTTGGCATCTGCCTCGGCATGACAGGTGGCGCGGATATGGCGGGTGAGTACGCGCGGGAACGCTTTCCGAATAGCCATGTTCAAGCCTATTATGACTTTGTGACCGCGCTGGCGGGGGCGAGTCTTGCCCAACCGGGGATCGTGGTCATCG
>JAPUDW010000411.1 GCA_027492915.1 Bacteroidota bacterium
CAGTTCACGGGCATAATTTTCGTTAGGGTGTTCTTTGTTGCTCTCAGCCTGATTCAGGTAATAGAGCATGGCGGGGCTTTGGGCAACCGCGAACAGCATATCGCGAAAGCTGCTCAGCGCGTGCTTACGAATCGCTTCACGGTGCATAATCACCAGATCACCCACCAAATCTTGCGAGGCGACGTTGAAGTGATCCGTCCAAAATTCGACGACCCGTTCAAACAATTGGCGATTGCTGTAAACACCACGCAGAACCATACCCTTGATGAGCGCCTCGCCTTGGCGGTAATTGACCTTGTGTACATCCTGTCGGTTCATAAACAGGATGGGCATAGTCTTAAGCATCGCATCCATGTCGGTGTCGGCAATGCTGTCGGGGTTAAGCTGCTCATCGAGGTACGCCTCGGCACCAATCTCCCGCACCCGTGCCAGATCATCAGGCCGAATGCCGTAACTGAGGCGGTTGAGGAGATGCAGCAGGGGGTCGCTGGTGGTGGGTAACTGCGGCGAGGCTTGGTAATCCATCATCCGTGCAGTCAGTGTGCCGCCGAGACTGGCTCCGGCTAATGCCCCGCCAGCCAATTTCAAAAAGTCGCGTCTAGAAGTTTGCATAACGTCATGTCCTACAGGTTTGGTTTACGGTAAACCACATCCGATGACCTGACTTTAGCAAACAAAATACGATAAGTTATGACGCGAATTTGACGAAACCGTCACAACTAGGCTGCTTAGGACTGATGTACTACCTCATCTATTGGGTGTCAGCTTGCAGCTCATCAAGCCAGCGTTGGATGGTGGCGACCTGTGGCAAGCCACGCTCGGCGAGAGCTGTTTTTACCCAATCGAGCGTATCAACCGATTCCCAGTAAAAACCAAACTGTGCATAGGTCAGCGCCGCGCCTGTCCAATCTTCGGTCTGGTCGGAAAGCTGGATCGACTGCCACATACTTTGTTCGCCCATCTCATCCCCGATTGCGCGTTGGGTAATGCCAAGGTTACGCAGTGCAATCGCCACTTCCAGCGCATCATTCTGTTGTCGAGCGGCAGCTAATCCCATATCGAAGCAGTGAACCGCTTTTTCTAAATCACCCTCAACCGCCGCCAGCATGCCTAGCTGTTGATACAGGCGCGATTGCAGTGCGGGGTTATCATCAACCCCTTCAACCGCCGACATTAGGGAGTCTGCCGCTGCGCCCCAATCGCCATTCGCCAACCCCACACAAGCCTGTGCAATGTGGGTAGCAACGTCCGGCAGTTCTTCGGTACGGATAAGGCACGGCCCCAAACGCCAACTCCGCCAGTCCAGCAGCATATCTTGCCCTTCAAGATCGCCAAATTGCGGCGTGAAATCTTCTGGTGTGTCCAACACTTTCGGCGGGCCGTTCAATGCGATAATCGTGGTTTCGTAAGTGAACGAACGGTTATCCTCGTTGTCCTTGTCATTATTGGCATGAACATTGACTTCAACCCGCACCTGATACTCACCTGAAGCGGGCAAGTAAAGTGTCGAATCGAGCAATTCGTCGCGCTGGTCAGCACCCCACGATTCAAAGTCCTGTGACGCGGCACTTTGCGCAAATTGAAAATCATCTTGATCCGGTGATTTAAGGTACACATCCATCCAGATCCGCCCCGCGCCGTAGCTGTCGGTTAGCCACAGCGCACTCCAACTGATGCGCAAACGCAGTCCTCGCCCTTGGTCAGCCACCATATACTCGGCAGGGGCAGCCCATTGGTCGAACAATTCAACTGCCAGCGCATCCGGTGCAAAGACGATATGCGGCATGGCTACCGTTTTAACCAGCATCTGGTCGTCATCCGGTGCTTCACGAGCGACCAACCCTGCCGATGCTTCGGACTGAATAGGCGGTGACGCAATTGGTGTGGGGATACTCGTTGGTGTCGGTATCGGCTCTTCAAGCTGCACAGCAACCACCCCGCAGGCCGAAAGCACCAGCACCATGAGCAAGAATATGATTTTGCGACCCAGTGCAGTTCTATTTTTCACTGTCATTTCACCACCTCCCCCGGTCGGGCAAGCCGAACGGTCATGGTTGTGCCAGCCCCTTCGCGACTTTGGGCGGCAATCGTTCCACCGTGCATCTCGATGATTTTGCGCACAGTCGATAAGCCTAACCCGCTGCCGCTGCCCTGCGAACGGGCGCGTACCATTGGCTCGAAAATACGATCCGGCAAATACTCGGCAGGGATACCTTCGCCATTGTCGGCAAACTGAATAACATAGGCGTTCGGTTCCGTTTGCAGGCGAATAAGCAATCGACCATCTGCACCGGAATATTTGAGGCTGTTATCGATTAGGTTTTCGAAGGCGCGTACCAGCAAATCACGGTCACCCTCTAAGCGCATCGGGCCGGGCGGCACATCCATTTCCAGCGATTTGCCTAAACTCTGCGCCCGTTCATCCTGTGCATACAATGCCTCTTCCAGCACATCCGCTAAGTCCAGCATCTTAAGTTCAAGCGGCACATATGCCAACCGAGCATCGAACAACATACTGTCTACCAAACGGGCTAAACGTTGCGCTTCACTTTCAATCGTCCCAACCGATTTGCGCCATGCTTCCGGCTCGAATGTCGGCGACTGGCGCATATTCGCGGCGTGACCAATAATCGCCGCCAACGGGTTACGCATATCATGAACAATCCGCCGGATAAAATTTTCATAGAAGGTATTTTGCTGCCCGCCAGATTGCAGCGGTCGCGAGATCAGCGCGTAAGTGCGGCGGTCGAGCGGCAGCGCCTGCACCGAGTAACGCGCACCCTCGCCCACCGCCAGCGTTTGCAGTGCGATACCTTTGTTAGATTGGGCGCGTTTAATCAGCACCCGCAAATTGGGGTTCAGAACGCCGCTTTGGAGTAAATCCTTGGCTGTATCATTGTGCCATTTCACCTTCCCTTTACCGTCACAAACCACCACACCTTCATTCAGGTAAACCGAAAGTGCCTCAAAGCGGTTAATCCACTGCGAACCGGACGACCGTGAACGTAATAGGCTGAGAATGCCGAGCAAAAAAAGACCAATGCCAGACATCAACCAGATGAACGCAACGCCGGAGTTAAAACGCAGCATCATCAGCGGGAGACCAATCTCACGCCCGTATTGGTCAAGCAGCATGGTCAAACCCAACCATGTGAGGATGCCCACGATATAGATAAAGCGAAACATGGTTATTCCTGTAATAGGCGGTAACCCACGCCATGTACGGTTTCGATGAGTTCATCCCGTTCGAGCTTCAGTTTGCGGCGCAGCGCCGCCACATGCCGGTCAACCGTGCGCTCATAGCCTGCCCAACTGTAATCCCAAACATGGTTGAGCAGTTCCTCGCGCGTCCAATGGCGGTTCGGGTTCCGCGCCAAGAAAGCCAGCAGCGCAAACTCGATGGGTGTCAGGTCAATCTGCTGCCCCGCACGGCTAACCCGAAAATGCTCCAGATCAATCTGAATATCGCCCCGCACTTGCAGTTGGTTGCTGCTGGTCGCACCCGTTGGCGCGGTTTCGCGGCGTATGTGCGAGATCGCGCCGAGAGTTGCGCGTATCTGGTTCGCCAGCGCATTGTTATCCCACGGCTTGGTGACGAATGCAATCGCACCCTGTCCCAAACTTTCCACCTGCCATTCAGGGTACGAGGTCAGCATGATAATCGGGATGAAACGGGCGCGGCTGCGCAAACGGCGGCACACTTCCAGGCCGCTCATCTGGCTCTGGTCGCGCTCGTCCAGTACGACATCGAGCAGCACCAAGTCCGGTTCGTGTTTCTCCACCATCGACAGCGCTTCGAGACCCGTCGACGCGGTTTCGACCTGATACCCCATACGACCTAAAAAAGTGCCCAGTGCCGAGCGAATATTCTCCTGATCATCGACGATTAAAATGTGCTGCCGCTGCTCCATAAGCCCATTCCCAATTGTGAACACAAAGCATCGTTACAAAGTGTTATAGTATGCGCATTATACAGGTTGGAGGATGCCATGTCTGATATTCGTGTCAATCTTGACGAAACCGTCACATTTTTAACAGGACTCTTAAATACACCAAGCCCAACGGGTTATACGGTCGAAGCCATTGATTATGTCGAGGCCGCTTTCAAGAAACTTAAAATCACCGGCCTCAAACTCTCACGCAGCAAAAAAGGTGCCCTTATCATCCAACTCAAAGGTAAATCGAGCAGCGCCCCACGCGGCATGACCGCACACATTGATACGCTCGGCCTCATGGTGAAGGAAATTAAAAGCAGTGGTCGGCTGAAGGCAACCCTGCTCGGCGGCTACGCATGGAATGCGGTCGAATATGAAGGCGTAACTGTCCGCACCGCCGATGGCAAACGCATCCGCGGCACAATGCTCCTGAGCAACCCCAGCACCCACGTCAACAGCAAACTTGGCAGCACCCAGCGCGAAGCCGACAACATGGAAATCCGGCTGGATGCCATCACCAAAAGCGCTGCCGATACCCGCGCACTCGGCATCGACGTTGGCGACTTTATCTTTCTTGATCCTCGCGTTGAATTGACCGACACCAATTTTCTCCGCTCACGCCATTTAGATGATAAAGCCGGTGTGGCAGCCATCTATGGTGCATTGCTAGCACTCAAAGCCGCCAAACTCCAACCCGCTCAAGATACCACCTTCATCATCGCCAACTATGAAGAAGTCGGTCATGGCGGCTCAGCCGATTGGCCGGAAAACCTCGACGAACTCTTGACCATCGACATGGGTGCGCTGGGTGACGGGCAGAACGGCGACGAGTTCTCGGTCAGCATTTGCGCCAAGGACAGCACCGGCCCGTATCATTACGCCTTCACCGCGCGGATGCGCGAATTGGCAAAAGCCCATAACATCCCCTACAAGATGGATATTTACCCGTTCTACGGCTCGGATGGATCGGCCTACTGGCGGGCTGGTGGCTCGGCAAAAGTTGCACTGATCGGCCCCGGTATTGATGCCTCGCACGGCTACGAACGCACCCATACCAGCAGCATTGAACACACTGCCCATTTGATCGCGCAATATCTGGTGGATATGGGGGAATAAGTCCAAAACATCAGGCAGAAGAGGGTGAAGATATGCCAAAGGTAATCCTCAAACTCTCGCTCTTTTTATTCGTACTCCTTAGCAGGGCAGGTTTTGTGGCGGAGGCATTCGGTAAACAGCAGCCGCCCAACCCTGCCCTGCGCGGCTTTAGTGAAGGCTGCTTGAATCATCATGCCGCGCTTATGGCTTCGACTCACCCTTCTCGTTGTGGCAGTGCTGACAGGTGCTAGCCTAACGACCAGCGCCTTAGGTTCGCTGCGCCCCTTACACGCGGTCATGGCGGGTGTTGATGTGGAATGCGTGGGCAAGCCGCAGCCCTGCTGGTACGGGGTCGTGATTGGGGAAACAACGACAGCCGAAGTCGAAGCCATTTTTTCAGGCTTTGGTGACAGCATTTCGGATAACCCTACTAAAGGCCAGCTCGAAATTTACAAAACCGTTAAAGGCGGCTGCTTTGCCCAATTCATCTACGGGCGCGGGACGGCGCGAATTATCAACGAGATTATCCTCACCAACTGCACGCGGGTACGTTTGGGCGATCTGTTGGCCTACTACGGCGAACCAACCACGCTCGGCACTGGCATAACTTGCGAGGCGAACCGTGTTCGTGTGCAGCACAATCACTACTATATTGAATATCCAACCGAGGGCATCCTCGCTTCAGTCAACCGACCTGCACAACTCAGCCCGTGGCTGTCGTTACAGGGCAACATTCGCCAGTTATACATCGTCGTTCCGCATGACGGCGATGGGCGCAAAACATGGGAAGGGTTAGTCAGCTTCTGGCGGTTCGTACAGATACACCCCGAACAAATCAATACGACGAACTGTTGGCCGTAATCACAATTGCCTGATTTTCAGCGTTATGGCACAATATGACCCCTTAATAACCATCTCTTTGAAAGGTAAACCGCTATTACTACTGCAATGCCGGTTCTTGAAACCCAACGTCTACTCGTCCGCCCGATGACAATGGACGATCTGCTGCCGATGCACGCAGCGATGAACGCCGGTTTTGGCGAAGATCCGCTGGAAGAGCGGCGCGAATGGCTGGAATGGACGGTTCGCAATTATGTGGCGCTGGCACGACTGTGGCAGCCCCCTTACGGCGAACGCGCAGTCGTGCTGAAGGACACCGGCGAGTTTGTGGGTGCAGTTGGCTTTGCTCAAGCAGTTGGCCCTTATCAACGCCTACCCGCGTTCCGCAAACACGGTGAACCGGACGACACATTTATGCAGCCAGAATTTGGCTTGTTCTGGGTGACATCGCCAGCCCACCAACGCAAAGGTTACGCCGCCGAGGCTGCACAGGCACTCGTTGACTATGGCTTCAGCAGCATGAACCTCCGGCGCATCGTCGCGACCACTGAATTTGATAATGAGGGATCGCAAGCGGTAATGCGTAAGCTAGGCATGACCTTAGAACACAACCCGACACCCGGAGACCCGCCGTGGTTTCAAGTGGTTGGCGTTCTGTATAACCCCGCAGTGAAAGGTTAGACACTATGCAAATGGATGGCACACAAATAACACTGCGCGATTGGGAAATGAGCGACCTGAAAACCTATGAACGTTGGCTGCAACCCGGTCACGACTGGAAACAGCTCGATGGCCCTTACTACCCCGGTCCCGGCAAAGATGAAATCCCTGAGCTTATAAATGACCAGCGCTTCACAATCGAACTATTTGACTGGCCTACCCTTCGCCAGCAGTTGATTATCGCCGACAAAGGCAGTAATGCGATGATCGGGCAAGTGTCATGGTACTGGATTAGCGAGGAAACCCATTGGCCTGCCCTCGGCATTGTCATCTATGACCCGCAGCACTGGCGCAAGGGCATCGGCTATGAGGCACTCGGCCTATGGAGCGAGTATCTACTGCAAGCGCAGCCCTTATTCGCACGCCTCGACCTGCGTACATGGTCGGGCAATAGCGGTATGATGCGGCTGGCGGAAAAGCTCGGCTATAAAGAAGAAGCCCGTTTTCGCAAAGCGCGTATCGTGAACGGGCAGTATTACGATGGCATGGGTTACGGCATACTACGTGATGAATGGACTGCACGTTATCCGCAGGGCTTCAAAGCAGTCTTGGGCTAGGGCTGCGTACAGCGCTCGATGTGACGATTGAAGCATCCGGCAAACCGATCACCTTTGTCATCAACCTAATTTACGCAATTCAACGAGACAGGCATCGGTATTGCAGATCACAAGGAGAACAACCGTCTTGGATGGTTGTAGGAACTTGGGTTGCTAGAAGCAGTGGGGGCATAGTCGAAACGAGATGATGGGAGAATAGCTAACTCTCCCCATAAAAACGATATATTAAATATCGACGCGCATCCACGCCGTTTCAAACCAGTCATCAATCAGATATTGGGGATAACCGATATGACGCAGGTTGTTGATGCAAGTCGCTTTGTCCGCACCATTTTGTGCCCAGAACGGCACCCGCTTGACCATCGTTTCCACCCGTTCACGCGGCGTGATAATCCACGTATCTTTAGGCACTAGTCCAAACGTGATTGCAGTATTGTGTTCTGGGGTCGCGCTTTTACGGTATGGTGCGATAATGACCACATCCCGCGCACCATATTTGGGCGAGGTTAACGTATCGCGCACAAAACGTGCCGTGCCACCGAGGTCAATCAAATCCTCAACCATCCCCACCGTATGCCCGCGCACATCAATCGACAGGGGCTGGACAATTTCGGGATGTTGCAATGGTTGCCCCGGCCCGACATAACACTTCACCCCGAACGTACCAAACTCGATATGCGGCATATCCGGCGTAGCGCAGTGGGTAATGTAATCTTGCAGCAGTACCCCCGGCAGCAGCGCTCCCATCGTAATCATAATCATCTTTGTGAACTGACGTTCCGTACCCACGTTGTGCTGCTGGTAATCAAATACCCGTTTTGCCAACCACGATACCATCATGTGTTCGGCTTCGTCAGTAATATAAAGAAACTTGAGCGGATCATTGGGAATCTCTATACCCGTGGGATTTTGCCAATAAGCAATTGAATTGGACTCTACAACCATATCAATACCAAAAACCCTTTAACTATCAAAATAGCCTGAATCAAAAACGCCCCACAAGTGCAGGGCGTTTGGCTTGCTCCGCAGCCTGGATTCGAACCAGGAACCTACCGGTTAACAGCCGGTTGCTCTGCCGTTGAGCTACTGCGGAAGATAGCCAGAATGGTAGCAAAGCGGCGGCAGGCTGTCAAGGCATTTTCTTGCGAGAGCGCCAAAAGCAGGTAACATTATGAAGCGTCTGACTTTAAGATGCTTTTACACCCCAACTCGTAACCTAATCCAACACTTGGAATGGAAAGAACTATGTCACAAGCGGTAACGGTTCGCAAAGTGGAAAACGCGGATGATTTCCGCGCGTTCTTTGAGTTCCCGTGGACAATATACAGGGGCGATCCAAACTGGGTTCCCCCGCTGCTGTCGATGCGTCGCGACCAACTCGACCAGAAAAAGAACCCCAGTTGGGAATATATGGAAGGCGACTACTTCGCCGCATGGCGTGGGGATAAAATTGTCGGTACCATCGCAGCATATATCAACCACCGCCACAACGAATTCCACAACGAGCATATCGGTTGGTTCGGCGCATTCGAAGTCTTTAACGATCAAGAAGCCGCCACCGCCCTCCTAACAACTGCCGCCGGATGGGTCAAAGCGAAAGGCTTTGATGCCATTCGTGGGCCGCAAACCTTCACCACCCACGAAGATGTTGGCGTGCTGGTAGAAGGCTTTACCCGCCCTGTCCTCCTCATGCCCTATAATCACCCCTACTACAAAGATTTGATCGAAGGCGCGGGCTTTAAGAAGTCGATGGATGTGTTCAGCTTCCACCTCAGTCGGCAGGGCGCAGCCGAACATGCCACCAGCGACCGCCTTGAACGCCTAACCAAAGCCGTGATGAAGCGCAACAAAATCACCGTGCGCGAAATCGACAGCAAAAACCTGACTTCAGAATTCAATTTGTTTAAAGACATCTACAATGCTGCATGGAATAAAAACTGGGGCTTTACGCCCATGACAGCCAAAGAACTGGATGCGCTTGTCAAAAGTCTGGGGCAGTTCTTCGACTCACGCTTTGCCTTCTTCGCGGAAGTTGATGGCGAACCAGCAGCCTTCATTATGGGCATCCCCGACTTCAATCAGGTTTTGAAGGCCGCCAACCCGCGACCCGGTGTACCAGAGGTCGTATCACTGGTACGCGCGTTGTGGTACTGGAAGATTCGTCCAATCATCGATACGGCACGTATTCCCCTCATGGGCGTAAAAGAAACCTTTCGCAACAAGGGAATCGATGCGGTACTATATTATTATGTATTGACGGCTCTGCTGCGCGCACCCAATATCCAACATTCGGACTCTGGGTGGATATTAGAGGTCAACGAAAATATGGTCAGTATTTCGCTGAGTTTTGGCTCCACGATTTACAAAACGCATCGCATCTACGAGCAGTTGCTCAAATAAAAGTCGGTTCTTGGTGTGAAAAGCGCCGCGCTTGCTGACTTTTGTCCTGCTGCGGTGAACATCACTATTCATTACACTTCTGGGCGTTAATTACAACGACAAGGATCTTATTCAGTATGGCAAAAATTCTAGTCGTCGATGACGAACAACTCACCGTAGAGATGCTCAGCACCTTCTTGCGGTTGATCGGGCATGAAGCCATCGGTGCGCTGTCGGCACGCCAAACATGGGACAAACTTGCTTATGAAGAACCTGATCTAGTTCTGCTCGACATCATGCTGCCGGACGACAATGGCCTCGATATTTGCCGCAAACTGCGCCTGAATGATGCCACCCGCACCGTGCCGATCATCATGATTTCCGCACACTTCCCACCAATGACCGCCGAAGCCACAGACGCAGGCGCGAACGGCTACCTGATGAAACCGATCAAACTTGACGTATTGAAATCCACATTGCTGGAAGCAGGTATAGCTAGCAAGTAAGTTTAGTCCAACTGCTCCAACACGTCTTGAACAGCGTCCGACGGCGTACGTTGACCGGAAATCACGGCTGCCAACGCATTCTCCATCGCCCGCAGCGTCCCACTGTCACCTTCCGCAATCGGCAGATGGGCATTCAGCAGTAGTGAGTTAGCAAGATCAGTAAAATCCCCACCATCCCATGTACGCATCGCCGCGCGGCGTGCAGGCAGCATATTCACCATACGTGTGTAAGCCGCCAGCCGTTCGATATCCATCATCCACTCTGCGAACCGCAGTGCTAATAACTGTTGATCACGATCTCTCGTAATAACAACCCACATCCAACCATTCACCACCGTCGACGGCTGACCAGTCGCCAGCGGGATCGGTGCCGCTTCGAGAGTCTGTCCATTCGTTAATAAACTGAGGTACTGTGTCGAGGTAATCACCCCCGCGTCGAACTTACCCTGTGCCAGTTGGAACAGGTAATCATCCGAACGGGCATAATCCAACACACTGCGGTCAATCACGCCGGTTTGAACCGCTGCCTGATAAAACTCCAATACTGTTTCCAGAGCATCCGCGTTCGGCCTACCCTGAACCAGTTCCGTCATCGTCCCGCCCGCTGACAGGTATTGCAGCAGTAGGACATCACTTAACCCCTGCGTCACACCTGCTGGAAAAACAAATTTCTGCTCTTTTTCAAGTACGGCGTTAAATGTAGCAAAGTCCCCATCCAGCGCCAGCGGACGATACGCAATATGCTCAACATCCAGCGCGTACGACAAACCATACAGCATCCCATTCACCCGCCCCAAATCGAGCGCGGCAGGATACAAATCACCCAGAATAGCCGACGTTACTAAACCCTGAATGGGGCGGATATAACCCGCATCCACCGCCGCTAAGAAGTCACTGCGTCGCAGCAGCGTAATATCCGGCAGTGCTTCAGGAGCAACCGCGCTGGCTGTACGTAGCGTTTGGATAATACCGCCGATGTCTTGTGCTTTCTTGAGGCGAATTTCAACACTCAGGTCTGGCACCGTAGAGCGGAAGGTTTCCATGTACTCGGCTAAAGTCAGTGCAGCGGTTTGGTTACCAGCAGGTTCAAGCGAATCAGGCCACCAAACACGCAAAGTCGGTGCCACATTATCCTCGGATGCTTCGGTTGTTTCGAGGTCGGCAGTCGCCGCTACAGTAGCTGAAGGGGTCGCCGTCAGTTCAATGATAGCTTCTGCCGTGACCAGTGCTGACTGAGCTGACATGGGCGAACAAGCTACCGATAAAGCTGACAACACAAAAACCGGTATCACATAAACAACACGCATAAACTCAGCACTCCGCATTGACAACAACGGGCGCATTATACACCCTGCGCTAGGTTTCAGAGTTTTCCGGCTGGTTTTCAGCGGTTGTCGTATCACTCGTAGCGGCTTGTGGTCGTTTACTAAAGCGTACCTTCGCCACCCGCAAACCATCCATCTCTTGCACCGACACATCATACTTGCCGAATTGCACACTGTCATTCTGTTCCGGGATACGGTCAAGCTGCTCGGCAATATAACCGCCAAGTGTGGTGGAATCATATTCGCCTTCCGGCTGTCCAAAGCGTTCCACCGCATCAGTCATACTCACCATACCGTCCACAACCGTTTCTTGGCCTTCGGCGTGCATTGCAAACACTTCTTCATCATCGTATTCGTCTTGAACTTCACCCACCAACTGCTCGATGATGTCCTCCATCGTCGCCACCCCCGCCATACCGCCATATTCATCAATCACCACAGCCAGATGTGTTTTTGACTCTTGCATCCGTTCCAAGAGAATATCGACGCCTAACGTCTGTGGCACAAATAACGGTTCGCGCAAATACGGCTTAAAGTTCGGCTTTTGGCTGCGATCCGTCAGCAAATCCGGTTTGTGGATAATCATATCCAGCAGGTCTTTTGCCAGCAGCAAACCGACCACATTATCAATTGTTTCCTCATAAACGGGGTAACGCGAATGTTTGTTGGCAGTCATCATATCCAGCAGTTCGCCAAAGGTCGCGTCGCTAGAAAGCCCCTCGACATTCACACGCGGTTGCATAATTTCCTCAACCGTAATGTCGCTGAAGTCAAAAACCCGCCGCAGCAGCACTTCCTCGTTCTCTTGCAGTAATCCCGCCTCACGGCTGGAATGCACCAGCATTTCAAGTTCTTCTGCAGAATGAACGGATGAATGCTCCCCCGATGTCTCAAAACCCAACAGACGGACGATACCATTGCCTAAGCCGTTCATAATATGGATGATCGGGCGGAACACGATCAGGAACCATGTCACCGGACGCGCAACCACGATTGACGTGGCTTCTGGCCGCTGGAGCGCAATCGACTTCGGCACCAGTTCGCCCATAACAATATGCAGCAGCGTCACCAGTGAAAATGCAACCGCGAACGATACGGCTGGCGCAACGGTTTCAACCGTCTCTTTAGGAAATAAGCCATGCAGCAGCGGTTCGATTAAATGCCCGATAGCCGGTTCCCCTATCCAACCAAGGCCGAGGCTGGCAAGTGTAATCCCCAACTGTGTAGCAGCAATGTAGCTGTCAAGGTGTTCCATCGCCTTTTGCGCGATCTTTGCCCCGCTGCTCCCCTCGCTCGCCAATTGCGCGATCCGTGTGCGTCTTGCCCCCACTAACGAAAATTCAGCAGCAACAAAAAAACCATTGGTTGCGACCAGAAAAATGACGGCCAATACCCCTAAAAGATTTTCCATCCGTGTCCCTTACCCCGCAAAGGTTATCAAGCGCTCTTATAATAGCATGGTTTACCATCTGAGTGAAAAATGTGCATGGGTCAGGTGGCGCTATTATAATGAACCAACTTGAACAATCTGATAAAAGGAAACTCCCATGAAACCCCTGCCAACATTCAAAATCCGGCCGCGTGAAGTTGTAATGACAATAGCCAACCGTGTGTTGATGCTCGACTCGCACAGCGACCATTCCTATCTTCACGACCTGATCGCCTATGAAGATGGTCACTACCGCCTAATCTTCGACCTCGCCTATTTCGTGCTGCAAACGGGGCAAACCGAAGCCAGCAAATCTCAGTGGAGCAGTCTGAAAAAGAAGTTCAAGCGCCACGAGCCAACCGTATTCGTATTCAAGGAACATGGGATAACGACCGACAAAGGTCAGCAGTACGGCTATCTGGATTTCGGTTTCTTCGCCCAATAAGGCCATCAATCGCTTTGTGAAGCTGCCTGCGCCGCGTATAATCCAAGGTTATACTATTTAAATTTTCATTTCGACTAGGGAGCTTTACATGGCAAATTATACGTTACCGGAACTGAAAGAGGCCTCAGCCGTCAAAGATAATGAGGCTATCCTCATCGCCAGTGGTGACCTGCGCCTCTCAGCCAATCAAACCTGCTGGGCAGCGCAGGAAGACATGGAAAAGCGGGTGATCGCCGCCTTCAAAAAAGAAGGTATTAAGGTCAAGCGCGGTCACGAATATGACCCTGAACTCAAGCATGGCTTCATCTGGAACCAGCGCATGGGTATGGATGTGTTCAAAAATATTCACCCCGACGCTAAACTGATTGTTGCCGAGTCCGTATGGCAGTACAGCCACCACGTCCTCGCGGGCTTACGCAACCACCGTGGGCCAATCTTGACCGTCGCCAATTGGAGCGGGCAGTGGCCGGGGCTCGTCGGTCTGCTCAACCTGAACGGTTCACTAACTAAAATGGGTGTGAAGTACAGCAGCCTTTGGAGCGTAGACTTTAAGGACGACTTCTTCATCAACGGTATCCGCGAATGGCTCAAAACTGGGAAAATCACCCACGATGCCAGCCATGTCCGCGACCTAAAATTATCCAAACTACCGAAAGCGGAACGGGCATTGGGCGAAGCCTTAGCTGCCCAACTTCAGCAAGATAAAGCCATCATTGGTATCTTCGATGAAGGCTGCATGGGCATGTATAACGCCATCATCGACGACGAGCTGCTAAACGCTACCGGCATCTACAAGGAGCGCCTGAGTCAATCAGCATTAATTGCTGGCATGCAGTTGGTGAAGGATGCTGAAGCTAAAAAAGTCCGCCAATGGCTGGATAAACGCGGCGTCAAATTCGTCACTGGCAAGGACGAAACCACCGAGCTGACCGACAAACAAATCCACGAACAGTGCAAAATGTATATCGCCGCCGTGCGTATTGCCCACGACTATGGGTGTGCTGCCATCGGCATTCAGTACCAGCAGGGGTTGAAGGATATGGTTCCCGCCTCCGATCTTGTCGAAGGTCTATTGAACAATGTCGAACGTCCTCCGGTTTACCACGCCGAATCAGGCGAAGAACTGTTCGCCGGTCAAGCACTGCCCCATTTCAACGAAGTCGATGAAGGCGCGGCTGTCGATGAAATCGTCACCAACCGCATCTGGACCGCAATGGGACTCGACCCCGCCACCACGCTCCACGACCTGCGCTATGGTGAACACTTCAAAGGCAAAGGTGTGGATGATTATGTATGGGTGTTCTTGATTTCCGGTGCTGCCCCTGCCTCTCATTTTATTGATGGCTATGCCGGTGCAGTCAGCCTGCGCCAGTCGCCGATGTATTTCCGTCTGGGTGGCGGTACGCTGCGTGGCATCAGCAAACCGGGTGAAATCGTCTGGAGTCGCGTTTATGTGATGGATGGTGCGCTGCACGCCGATATTGGCCGTGCAACTGTGGTTGAACTGCCACAGAAAGAAACCGAACGCCGCTGGAAAAACACCAGTCCCGAATGGCCGATCATGCACGCCGTCCTCCACGGTGTCTCGCGCGACCAGATGATGGCACGCCATAAGGCCAATCACCTCAACGTCGCTTACGGCGCGGATGCCAAATCCGCTGATAAAGCACTCGCCGCCAAAGCAGCTATGCTGGCAGCTATGGGCATCGAAGTCCACTTATGCGGTGATGTCACCCTATAATCAGCATTCGTAATGGCTATGGGGCAGCACCCGCATTGCCCCACATGCAAGGGATGTGACCATGACTGACGAACCCGAACCCGTAGACAAACCCAAACGCTCGCGCAAAACCAAAGCCGAGCGTGAGGCAGAACAACAAGCAGCAATAAAGGCCGAGGCAGAAAAACCCCTCTCAGCCGCTTTTTGGGGAATATTGGCAGGTGTCCTACTGTCTCTAACACTCTGCTTTTTCGTGGACATCCTGAGTGTGTTGAATTACCAGAGCGGTTCCAGCAGCTCCGGCTCCGCAGGTGGCGAAATCGTGGTGGTTATACTGGCAACGATTTACGGGTTTCTCGGTCGAACATGGGGAACCCTGATCTTTGGACTAATCGGTCTCTTTTGCCTGTACAAAGCCATCAGCCGCCGCATGAAAGTCGGCTCATGGGATGCATAATCCATGTCACCAGAACAGAGCAACCGGTTTATAAAACGAGTGCCGTTGACAATAGGGCTTCTGTTAATATCAGGGCTGGGGTTTACGGCATCGCTCGATTTTAATGCGCTGACTTCGAGCTGGCTGTTAAGGCATGCCAGCGGAAACAGCGACCATGCGCCTGCGTTGGCGTTAATGTGTGGCGGAAGCCTGATCTACTTCGTAGTTGGCACTATTGCAGTTATTGCTATCTGGCTCATCTGGATAGGCATTCGCGAATGGCCTCTACGCCCGAATTAATTAGCGAAATAGTTTCATGAAAAAGGATTTGTAATGCTCACAACTCAACTCTTACACCCAGAAATTTTGTCAGCCCTCGGCGGTTCCGGTCATGGCGGCAAGGTACTTATCGCCGACGGTAACTACCCCTTCAACACCCGCGCCAATCCCGCCGCCAAACGCGCCTATCTGAACTTCACTCACGGCAAACTCAACGCCGTCGAAGTGCTGGAAGTGCTGGTAAACGCTATCCCGATTGAAGCCGCCGATGTTATGACACCCGACAGCGGCGATGAGCCACCCATTTTCGCCGACTTCCGCCGCCTGTTGCCGGGGTTAGAACTCAAAAAGAATGGGCGCTTCCCCTTCTACGATTTAGCGCGCGACCCCGATTGCTGCTTGGTCATCGCCACCGGCGAACAGCGTATTTACGCCAACATCCTGCTGACCATCGGCGTCGTCCCGCCTCCTAAATAACGTAAATCGTCATAGGTAAAAGTTTGAAAACTCGAACCTTAGGCACTTGACACGCAATGAACTTTTGTTCTAAAATAGAATATGTAGTGGTCATCTGGTAAGTGATAAGTTTTTGTCCTAGCACAAACAAAACCACATCGGTAGGGATGTAGCGTGCTACGTCCGTTTCCCAAATTCTCACCCACTATTTGCGTTTTCAACCACCATCATGTGTTTCCAAGGACTCCATTGGTTTGAAAGCAAAAGATTCGGAAATGTCGTAAAAAATGATTCGGAAAATTCGTCAATTTCCGAATCACATGTTTGATAAGATCAACGGCGGCGTTTCCCCTCACAACCGCTGTGCAATGGCATAAATTGCACAGCGGTGGATTGCTCCCTTAGTTCTGCCGCACTTGTGTCATTTCAGCGCCTTGCTCCCTCACTCCTGCCGCCATAAAATGTCAATTCAGCGGATGTACGGGAGCTTCCCGCCCGCCATTTCGGCAGAAGTATTGCGACCGAAAAGAGTCCTTTAGGGCGAAAATGCAGTAAATGTCATAACTTTTGCAACATTTACTGCGTTATCCCTTTGCTTTCCCTAGCCTTCCCCGTACAGGTGAATAAGTCCCTGCCACAGAATATTGCGCCACGAGGGGTAATTATGCCCGCTGTTATGCTCCACATACTTGAAGTCATACCCGCGCTCTTGCAGCAGAGGCACAATCTCACGGTTGGGCTTGATGTACCATTCCTGTATACCCACATCCATCCAAATCTTGATGTCCGGCTTGGGTTCATAACGAATAAGGTCGTAAATCACCGAGCGGTAATACAGATGATCCGACCCAAACGCGCCAGATTCGCACAAGACCTTGCCGAATATTTCCGGCGCTCGCATCCCAATATACAAAGACATGAGCCCGCCCATCGACGCACCCATAATGCCAAATGCCCCCGGCGATTGTTTGATGTCAATCAGGTTTAGGTGCTTCTGTGCGACAGGCAGCACACACTTAATAATGAAAGCAGTTGTCGCGTCGCTGCATGCATATTCAACAACACGCCCGTCGCCACTGGGGTCAACCAATGCCAGCGCAACAGGCTGCATACGACCCTGCACAATCAGGTTATCAACAATCGTCGTAATCTTTGCCTTATGCAAATATGCGCTGCCGTCGAATACCACCAGCAGAGGTACTGCCTGCTCAACCGGCGGTTGGTAGAGGTGAACGGTTCGCTGGCTGCCAACAATATAATTCTCGCCATCAATGATATGCTGTGTCAGCCTGCCTTTCGGCACTTCCGGCTGTTCTTGTGTCAGATGGGTATCTGCGGCTTTGGGCATCCAGAAAAAGCTGTTTGAATGCCCCATGCCATCGTCCGATTGATGTGTATTCAGCGGATCAGGCACCGGTTTACCATCAACCATGAACCGGTATTCGGAATAACCATCAACCGGAATTTGTACACTGACCGCCCATACATTCGGCTCAACTTCCTCTAGTGCGATTGGCGCTTGCTCCATCGACCAGTGATTGAAGTCACCGATCAATTGGGCTTCACCACCTTCCCAAACGAACGTTGCCAGATCACCCTCCACCATCGGTGTGCCTTGTGCTTTCGCCCGTTCGAGTAAGCTGTTCATTTGGCAGCTTTCTCGCTGCGAATAGTTTGAATGAGGCCAAGTGTGTCTTTAACTAAAGTTTCCATAGCTGTGAAGTTACCTTCTTTTAACAAGTCGGCACGAATCAGCTTTCCACCCATACCCACACAAGCCGCACCAGCACCGAACCATGCCCGAAGGTTGGCTTCGTCAGGGCTAACACCACCCGTTGGCAAAATGCGTGTCCACGGGCGCGGGCCGAGGATCGCTTTCACAAATTCAGCCCCACCCAGCGACTCAGCGGGGAACAACTTCACGATCTCCACGCCCCATTCCTCGGCATTGGCGATCTCACTCACGCTGCCGCAGCCCGGAATATAAGGAATCTTGCGGCGGTTACACAGGCGCGCCACTTCAGGGTTAAAATCGGGCGCGACGATAAAGTTCGCCCCTTGTGCGATATAAATCGCTGCCGTCGCTGCATCTTCAATTGAACCCACACCAAGGATAATATCCGGTTGAGCTTTGTTCGTATGCTGGATTAATTCAGTAAAGACGCCCAGAGCATAATCACCGCGATTGGTATACTCCATAATGCGGCTTCCACCACGCACCAATGCCGCCACAACACCCTTCACCAGTGCCGCATCCGGGCTGTTAAATAACGGTAGTACACCGTCACCCATCATCGTGTTATAAACCGTCAATCGGTCAAAACGAGCCATTGTGCAAACCTTTCTATATCAACAATCAACTTTTCTTCAAACAAAGGTAATTCGCATACGTTGGGGAAGTATAATTACGTTCCAAAATCTCAAATCCCGCCCGTTCGATCAAGCCTTCAAGTATCCAGCCAAAGGTGCTGAACTCCTCCCGAACATGTCCGGCGAAATCCGCACGACTGAAGCTTTGTCCATTAGCTACGCGCCCGATCCACGTTTCAATACTGTCCTCAACCGCATCCGGCGTAAATGAGAATACCACATCCTCAAGATAAAATTTCCCACCAGGCTTTAACATCGCCGCAAAATGGTTTAAGGCGATGGCTTTCCAAAAATCCGGTAGATGGTGAAAAGCGTATTTCGTCACCACAAAGTCCACTGGTGTGCCGGTATGTTGATAACTCAAGAACCCATCACGTACAAAGGTTAAACGGTCAGCCACATCTATCGAGCGCTTTTCAGCATAGGCTAACATCGCAGGTGAAATATCCACCGCGATAACGGTTGCTCCTACCTCCGCCGCTGCTTGGGCAAACGCACCTGTCCCTGTACCAAATTCAACCACCTGCTGGCCGGTTGTAATCCCAAGCCGCTGAACCAATTGGCGTTCTTCAGCCAGTTTGGTTCCCTGCCGAGCATCATAAGCCGCCACCTGCTGCGGGTCATTAAAATCCACCGCTAGGTGCCGAAATTCGTCGTACCACCAATCAGGCTGGTTCATGCTTGTAAAATTCCGATCAAAATCACGCCGCCATAAATGATCCACATACTGATCGTAATGATAATGGCTAAACGTCGCGCCTTGATCGCCACAATAGCAAAAATCAACGGTAGCGAATACGGCGCAAAATACGGCACAAAAAAGAAACCCGCCAATATGCCGAGCGCTTCATCTTTTTTACGGAAAGCTTGGTACGCGAAAAAAACACCGATGGCAACCGAAATCGGCCACGGCAGCAGGTTAATCGGCGCAATATTGAAATAGCGTCCACCTGGGGTAAGCTGAGTACCTGCAATCATACTAGGCGGCCAGAACCCCCAAACGACAAATGAAATCAGCAGAACAATAATGCTGATACCTGCTATCGGCAGCCACTTTTTAGGTGAAACTCCGAAATAATACCCAAGAGCCAATTGTGGTTTTATAGCTAAGAAAGGTGCGCTGTAGGTAGCCGGAACCAATAAACCGATCAAAACAACCCATTCCACATTCATCTGTAGGGTCGCATCAAGGCTCATAAAGCTGGTGAGCGTCCAAACGACCACCTTAAAATCGCCACCCAAACGGAAAATAACGAACGTAAGAACGCTGTAAAGTAGTGCTGCCTGAAGCAGCATACTGACTTCCAAAGGCAGCCAGGCAAATGGGAAAATAAACAGCAAAACCCACGGCGTATTATAAAATCGTTCAACCGTGTACGGATGCAGGATATTATAAGAGGCCGGACGGAACGTATTACCCTGATCAAACCATGTCGGAATACCCTGTCCGCGCAGCCAAAGTGCGACCAACCACCACACAACCGCCATGATGAGTGCGAACACTAACCCTTTGGTCAATGATCGGTTCGCTGATCGCCAATCATTAAATCGGCTGGCAAAAGTAGAGGGAATCGTAGTTTGTTCCATAATATTAACGTGCCGCTGCATCCATCTGTGTAAATAATTCAGGTGTTAGCTCAAAACCAAGTACTTCTGCCACAACTTGCGTCCAACCGTGCAGGAAATACACCCAACCATCCTCAATCCTCAGGTTGCGTACCAACTGCTGTTTCGCTTGCTTCAAAAAGGTCAATTCCCCGCGATAGTTAAACTCCCACACCAACCCGTTCAGCGGAAACACGCCTGCCGCCGTGATCGGCGAACCCGGCAAATCCTTTCCCATACCCGTCCCATTGATGACCACGGAACCATCAGGTAACTGCGTCATCAGGGCATCGTTCATATAAGGATCAGCATTTAGCATATACTCGAACTGTATATCGCTTGCAATCTGCTCGTGAATATGCCGCGCATGTTCCAGCCGCTCGCTGCTAACATCCACCAGCGTCACCTGTTTTGGGCGGTCTGCCGCTTGTGCCAGATAAACAGTCGTCGCTACAGCGGCCCCACCGCTGCCAAAGCAGAGTACTTCTGCGCCCGTTCGCGCGAAATGCCCTGCTGGAACAAAATGCTCCCACGTCTTGCCGGATGAAATCGGGTCTTTGGCATAGCCGATTAACCTACCATCGCGCTTCACAATCGCCGACACTTCACCGCATAAAGCAGCGTTCGCGTCAAGCTCGTCAAACAGGTCTCGTGTCACCGCAAGCAAATCAATCTTATGCGTAGTCACCAGTCCGCCGCGTACCAGTGGATCAACCTTGATATGTTCGATAATAGCACGATAGATTGCCTCCGGCGCATGAAGAGGCATATCAATCCCCGCGAGATGCACATCCGAGCCTAATATCGCCATCCAACGGGGAAATATCGCGTTGATAGATGACTGTCCTGTTGTCACACCAATAAAGTAAAAGGTTGGCATTGTTCGTGGCTCAAACGCCATTACTCGCTGTTCCCTTTGCAAATGCGGACATCAATTGATTTCATTTTCCGCCGCAGGGTCAGGCTGCACCGTTCCCACGATCTGGTTCATCTGATCACTGATCGGAAAATCTTTTTACAACCGCGTCTGCCCATATGATCGGGAATTTACATCAACAGTTTGCGGGTGGAATTACATAACTCAAGCTGCGGGTACGCTTGGTCACCAAACCATTCCTGCAAAATCTGGTGAAAATCACGCTGCCGTGAAAATATCAGTAAATGATTAAGTATTTGTTGATGAACACTGCTTGGCATTTGCACCAGCGCGTAACTGTATTACTTCACCCACTTCGGGTTCGGCACGAGCGCTGGTTTGCCCTCGCGCTCCACCACAATCTCCGCGAATCCCTTGTCAGCAATCGAAACATAGTCGTACCCTGCATCCGATGGATAACACGCGAAGAACACAAAGTTCTCCTTGCCCACGTTCATCGTCCGGTGCGCCCAGAACGGTGGCACGTAACTCATCGCTCCCGGTATCATGTGCTGCACGTTAATCTCACCCTCCGGCGACATCAACAGCAAATAGCCATCACCCGCTAACCCCATGTAGAGTTCGGCACGGTTGCCAATCGCGTGGTAATGACCCTTCGTAAAGAAATACTCGTCTCCAACCTTACCGGGGTAAATCGTCGTCGTTGAATATCGGAGTTGACCCTCTTCAATCGGATTCTCGGTCGCTTCATGAACCTCATACAACAGCGGGTTATCAATCATCAATGCATCCTCAGCAATCGAATCAGCGAATAAACCCTCTAGGTCGCGTAGATAGCGCTTCTGCACAACAACCGCGTTCGGGATAACACCTGTATTCAGGTTAATCATGGTTGTGAAAGGGGTCATGTACTCAGCCATCGTCATTACTCCTATGATCGTTTTGTTCGGGGTACCAAAACTCAAATGTATATTCCAACTCAAAAAGCAATTCTCGGATTTCTATCGCCCTGAGCATCAGTTCTTCATACTCATAAGCAGCGATCAAATGACTTGCATACACAATAGACCATTGCAGCTTAAACCCGTTGCAGACCGATTTCGCCAGTGTTAGCATATCCATCGCGTGTTTGGTTCCGCGTTTTTCAAAGGCCGCTGCGATTTTAGCCGCCATCAGCACCGTCATCTGCCGCACATCATTCGCAAGCCGGTGATCAAAAGTTTCATGCCGCGTGATAAAATAAACCAACTTCGTTAGCTCACGCGCCCTCTGCCACACAATCAAATCTTCAAAGCGCTCAAGCCGCGACATAACCTAAACCTTCCAGAAGTAAATTTGCCAGTTAACGGCGCACAGAATATCTTGATGCACATCCGTCGTATTCGCGAACGACTGCGCTGTAACCGAAACTCGAAATGGCATTATAGCCTATCCTTCTCGCTCACCCCAGACGATTGTCAAAGTCTGTAATTGAGCGTACTTCTCGACTTAAACAATGTCGCTCACCGACACCAAGCCGTATTATGGACGATTATCCTCATCAACTCTTGGCAGTGCATACCCATCATAACTTGGAAGTTCTTGTTACTGAATAAGCCGGCCAAAACAGTTCGCTACTTCCGCAAATAGCCTAATCACTGCCCTATCCTCCTGCATCTTCTCCGCTATCCTCGGCGCGATGGCGATTGAAGGCGCGGTCTGCACAAATTGTTTGCGCTGTAGGCACCTCGTCATGCTAATCAGCCCTTTCCTCCAGCGCCTTTATTGTCTGTGGTCTTGCGGCAGGCGCTTTGAAAGGCTAAATTATACAGACATTGGCTTGAGCTAAAGGCACAGCGGGTGTGCCATTCTTTATGAATCATCATTTGAGGGAGATAACACATTGACTACACCATTTCGCTGGGCCATTTTAGGAGCAGGTGGTATCGCCCACAAATTTGCGACCGGTCTAGCCGTCCTACCGGACGCGCAACTCATTGCGGTAGGCTCACGCACGCAGCAAAATGCGGATAAATTCGCCGACACCTTTAACATCCCCCACCGCCATGCCAGCTATGAAGCACTTGCCAACGATCCCGAAGTCGATGCCATCTACGTAGCCACGCCGCACCCCTTCCACAAAGAAAATACCATTCTTTGCCTGAACGCTGGCAAAGCCGTCCTTTGCGAAAAACCATTCGCCATCAACGCTGCCGAAGCAGGTGAAATGATCGCCGTCGCCCGTCAAAAACGGGTGTTCCTGATGGAAGCCATGTGGTCGCGCTTCCTACCCACCATCATCAAAGCACAGGAACTCATCGCCAGCGGCACAATCGGTGAAGTTCGTATACTCAACGCCGACTTCGGCTTCCGCACCAGTATCAATGAAGATAGTCGCCTGTTTAATCTAGCACTCGGTGGTGGGGCGCTGCTCGATGTCGGCATCTACCCGCTGTCCCTCGCCTTCCTCTTGTTCGGCGCACCCACCAATATCGCCTCCGCTGCTCACCTCGGCGAAACCGGCGCAGATGAGCAGGCCGCAATTGTCCTGAGTTACACTCGGGGTCAGCTCGCACTCCTCTCAACCGCCATCCGCACCAATACCGCCCACGAAGCCCTGATCTACGGCACAGACGGTTACATCCGCATCCCCGACTGGTGGCACGCCAACCGGCTCATCTTGAACAAAGGCGGCAAAGAAGAGACCTTTGAAGTACCCCACGATGGCAACGGCTACAGCCACGAAGCCGCCGAAGTCGCCCGTTGCGTTCGTGCTGGCAAAACCGAAAGCGAAACCATGTCGCTCGACGAAACCTTATCCATTATGACCACGATGGATGCAATCCGCGCCCAATGGGGTCTAAAATATCCATCTGATAAATAAACGATAAGTCATAAAACTCAAATTTTCCCTTCACTCCCCCTCTGCCACTTGTGGAGAGGGGGTTGGGGGGTGAGGTCTTAGAGAGGAAAACAACATATGCAGTACGGCAAAATCTCAGGTATAGACAAACCCATCTCGCGGTTGGTTCAGGGGACAATCCCCATCGGCTCAACCAAACTTGACTACAGCTTTAAACTCCTTGACGATGTATACGCCCTCGGTTGTAATACCTTCGACACGGCTCATACCTATGGCAGCGGTGATAACGAGCGCGTCTTTGGCCAGTGGATGAATGACCGTGGCCTGCGTGATAAGCTGGTCATCCTCGGCAAAGGCGCACACCACAGCCAGGATCGCCAGCGCGTTACACCCCACGACATCACGTCCGATATTTTCGACTCCCTCGCTCGCTTCAAAACTGACTATATTGACCTCTATGTGCTGCACCGCGATAATCCGGCAGTTCCCGTTGGCCCGATTGTAGAAGTCCTCAACGAGCATCATAAAGCCGGACGCATCCATGCCTTCGGTGGCTCCAACTGGACTCACAACCGCATTGAAGAAGCTAATGCCTATGCAAAGGAACACGGCCTACAGGGATTCAGCGCCAGCAGCCCCAACTTCAGCCTCGCCGAACAATTTAAAGAACCATGGCCGAACTGCATCACCATCAGCGGCCCTAAAAATATCGAAGCGCGTGCTTATTACGCCCAACACAACACCCCCCTATTCACATGGTCAAGCCTCGCTGGTGGTTTTTTCTCCGGTCGCTTCACCCGCGATAACCTCGACACCTTCACTGAATATTTCGACGCGCTCTGTGTCACCTCCTACTGCGAGGAACCCAACTTCCAGCGCCTCGACCGTGTGCGCCAGTTGGCCTCTGAAACCAGCCTATCAATCCCGCAGGTCGCAATGGCCTATGTCATGAGTGTACCGCTCGACATCTACGCCCTTGTCGGTTGCGCCAGCGGTGCCGAATATGCCGCCAATGCCGCCGCCCTTGACCACAAATTCTCGCCGGAAACACTTGCGTGGCTCGATCTGCGCTCGGATGAACGCTAATTTAGACGCTATTCACTAACGAAAGAGAAACAAACAGCATGACTCCTATACGTGTACTATTAGTTGGCGAATCGTGGGTATCCACCACTACCCACGTCAAAGGTTGGGATTACTTCACTAGCAGCGAATATGGGCAGGGGACACAATATATTGTCGCCGCCCTCTCCGGTGATGAATTTCAATTTGGTCATATGCCCGGTCACATCGCCCAATCCGAATTTCCGCAAACCATCGACAAACTCGCGGAATATGATGTCATCCTCCTCAGCGACATCGGTGCAAACTCCTTCAATCTCCATCCCGACACCTCGGCTGGCCGCATCATCCCCAACCGTCTCAAGCTTATGCAAACGTGGGTCGAAAATGGCGGCGGTCTAGCCATGTGTGGCGGCTATATGTCCTTCTCCGGCATCAACGCCTCAGCAAAGTATTATCGTTCGCACATCGAAACGATTCTGCCCGTCAACATCTATACCTTCGATGATCGTGTCGAAACACCAGAAGGCGTAATCGGCAAAATTGTAGATACCAATCACCCCATCACTGCTGGTGTTACCGGCGAATGGCCGCCGTTGCTCGGCTATAACGAAACATCACTCAAATCCGGTGCGACCCTTCTCGCAACCGTCGGTAACGACCCGATGATCGCCGTCCAATCCTACGGTCAAGGCCGCACCCTCACTTGGGCTTCCGATATTGGCCCACACTGGTGTCCTGAACCCTTCCTCAAGTGGGATGGCTACGCGAAGCTCTGGCAGCAGTCCGTTCGCTGGCTTGCTGGCCGCATCTAACCCCTTCACAAATCAAAAGGGAGCATTACCCATGCTCCCTTCCCTTAGCGCTCTTGGTCATTAATCTTTTCTTGGCTTTTGTGAACTTGCTTAACCAACACTCGCGATCATCCGCTCACGCAAACGCTGCGTAACCGCCGCCGGGTCAGCCGCCCGTGTAATTGCCCCGCCCACCACCACAATCGTCGGGTTATGCACCAGAATCGAATCAACCGTTGGCAAACCCACGCCCCCCGCCACAGCCAATGGGGCATTTGGCAAACCTTTTCGCAGCCGCTTCAACGTCGCCAGCGGCGTTTCATGCTCTTGTTGGTCAAACGCCGTATGCACGCACAGGTAATCACACCCCATCGCCAGCAGCAAATGCCCGCGCTCCACCGCGTCCGGCGTTTGCATCATATCGACAACCACTTGCCCATCAAAACGCTTGGCCGCAGCCACCACACCTTGAATAGTCTTATCTCGCGTCACACCCAGTACCGTCACATAATCACAGCCCGCGTCAAAAGCGATACTCGCCTCTTCCTCACCCGCGTCCATGATCTTCAAATCCGCCAGCAGCTTAACGTGTGGGAACTGATCCCTCACCTTATCCGCCACCCGTATGCCTTCACGGTATACCAACGGCGTACCCAGTTCTACAATATCAACCAGTGCTGCAACTTGTTCCAACACCGCCATCGCTTGGTCATACGTACCGTCCAGCGCCACCTGTAATAATGGACGCTGTGTTTGTGTTGCATCTAATCCATTCACTTCGTCTGCGCTTTCCCGGTAGTGGCAAGCCCACTATCAATAGACTGTTATGCAAAATAAAACTGCCTCTGAATAACGAAATAATTTACAGCATAAAAATCTATTTATACATACGCCGCAATTTGCGAATGAGATGTCTCCACAACAAGCATTCTTCAAATTCTAAGGAATACATCCCCTCCCCGCAACAACATTGTGCAAATTCATTTTGTAATAGGGCAAAAGACGGCGATCATTGCCGCCAACCTGATTGCCTTGCAAGCCATCACGTCCAGCACCATCAACATCGCCTGAATAATGCGGCCTTGGTACGGCGTTTCATATCATTCAATTGGGTTAAAGATTACACGGTTAGAAAGTCGGATCAAAGTGGTCATGGCTTCACCTCGCGGCATACAAACGGGCGATGGTCGGTCACCGTCATCAGCCTCCCGCTGATGAAAACTGTCCTTAATTAAAAATACCGAATTTTGCGCCACATGCCAAAATCTGCTATTGCACTATAAATATTCCACTGACCTACAGGTAAATAAATAAGCCGCAACCCGCCTACTTATGTAACAGTCACTTATTACAATCACAGCTTCCCGCTTACTGTCCAAAGTTAGAATCTACAAACCTTGTCTACCGAATTCCAACCATTCATCAACCTTTTTAACAATCCTGCTCCCTCAAAATGGTTAGCGCAAACACGCGATAAAAGCTACCAAATGGTCTTCCAAATGGTCACCCTAAACCGCTTTACTCCTGCTATGCTGTTCATTGGGCTAATCGTAGGCCGCAGGTAGCGTAGACAAATCCTGTTTAACTCCCTTTCTCTGCTTGCAGGGAAAGGGCTGGGGATAGGGGTCTCCGCCGCAACTTAACAACCACATCCCTCAACGCGCACAAAATCGCCGTTTTTCGTGCCGCCGCTGCCGCATTTGCTGCTTGTTCCGCATATTGTGCATTGACCTGTTAACTGATAGCTGGTGACTTGTTCTTGCCTTTGACTGTCACCTGTTGACTGTAGACGTGAGACTATTTTTGCAGCAAACGTTACAGCAGCAAGGTAAGCAGTCATCGCTGCAAATAAAAACATTGGCAATCTTGGCGGCAACACACGAATCCCCTATTTTTGCCAAATTTGCCAATGACTTGACCGAGAATACGGATGATAAACGGGATATGGCAATTTCAATTGCCGCCAACTTTGCCAAAAATCATTACTGACATATGCGACAAATTCAGAGGATTCTCAATAACAACAACAGCAGCAACAGCATAAAATACACAAGTGAAAGTGACTACGAAGTGTCCCGTGGGAAGAATTTTCCGAATCAAAAGAGGCGTTCTTACGCCTCCACTAATTTTAATTTTGACTAACGACTACAGACTATTGACCACTCAACAGCGCATCAACATCTGACCGTTTTGGCATACTTGGTGCCGTACCCTGCTTCGTCACGCTCAAGCCTGCCGTCGCATTCCCGAACCGCACGGCTTCTTCAAGGCTCTTGCCCTCGCCCAAAGCCACCGCGAACCCACCGTTGAATGCATCTCCCGCCCCCGTCGTATCCACCACATCCACCTTGAATGTGGGAACGGTCGCCTGTCCCTCTGCGTTCAACCACATTGCCCCTTGCGAACCCAACGTCACCACCGCAGTTTGTCCCTCGCGTGTCAGTAGCGAACGAGCCGCCGCTTCATAATCGCCCGTTTTCCCGCTCAACACTTCCAGCTCAGTCTCATTAGGTGTCAGGTAATCTGCCAGTGCCACCACTTCAGGAGCCAGTTTTCCGGCGGGCGCAGGGTTCAAAATCGTCTTAACACCCTTCGCCTTCGCCACCTTCAGCACATATTTCACAATGTCGTAGTTGATCTCCAACTGCACGATCACTACATCCGCCCCTGCGATCACATCCGCCGCACGGTCAATATCGGCTGGTGTAATCCGCAAGTTCGCTCCCAGCACCACGACGATGCTGTTCTCGCCTTTATCATCCACCCAAATTGGGGCAACACCCGTCGCGTGGTCAGGGTCACAGCCTACAAAATCGGTATTAATCCCCTCCTGCTTCCAGAAGTCCAGCGCTGCTTGCGCGAACACATCTTCGCCCACTCGCCCAATGAAAGTCACCTCAGCCCCCAACCGCGCCGCTGCTACCGCTTGGTTCGAACCCTTGCCCCCCGGCCCCGTCTTAAACGTATGCCCACCCACCGTCTCACCCGGTCGTGGCATCCGCTCCATATATGCCGTCAAATCCATATTAAAACTGCCGACCACCACAATTTTCGCAGGCATCTTTTAATCCTTCGTAAAGTTTCTCACTAAAATTTCGCCCGATTATAACCCGTGTCAGGTAGGCAGTCACAACCCGCAACGTGACTACCGCTCATCAAAAATTTGGCGTTTTCTTCTTAACTTGGCCTCTTGGCGATTCGTCTTTCTTCTCTATCTTCCCCTGCGTTTAATCTTCTTTCTCTGTGCCTCTGTGGTAAAAATTTCCCTCTTAGCGCACAATACCTACAAATTAATTTCACAAAATTTGGAGCATTCTTAAATGGATATTCGTTTTGATGGAAAAAGAGCTTTAGTCACGGGCGCTGGAAAAGGTATCGGGCGAGAAATTGTAAAAGTCTTGGCTGACTGTGGTGCGCATGTGGTCGCCGTCAGCCGTACTCAAGCCGACCTCGACAGCCTCCAAACAGAAACCGATTGCTCGGTCATCTTAGCCGACATTACCTCTCCCGCTGGCGCGAAACAGGCTGCCGAAGCTGCTGGTGACATCGACCTGCTCGTGAACAACGCCGGTATAGCCCTCCTCGCCCCTTTCTTGGAAGTCACAGTTGAGGACTTCGACGAAACCATCGCCGTCAACCTCCGTGCTGCCCTGATATTCTCGCAGGTCATCGCCAAAGGTATGATCGCCCGTGGTAAAGGGGGAGCCATCGTCAACGTCTCCAGTCAAGCTGGTGTCGCTGCCCTCCACAACCACGCCTCATACTGTGCGTCCAAGGCTGGCCTTGACCACCTCACCCGCGTCATGGCGCTCGAACTCGGCCCACACCAAATCCGCGTCAACAGTGTCAATCCAACCGTCATCCTCACGCCAATGGGCGAAAAAGTTTGGGGTGATCCCGCCAAAGGTGGGCCGATGCTCGCCAAAATCCCATTGGGTCGTTTCGGCTATCCCATCCACGTGGCGCAGGTCGTCGCCTACCTGCTTAGCGATCAAGCCGACATGGTGACCGGCATCATCATGCCCATTGATGGAGGCTATTTAGTGGGGTAGCCAGTGCTACCTCATCTTCAAATGAGTTCGCGTTCAGGTTCAGGAATAGACATTCCTGTCTCCAAAGCCGTTTCCAACCATAACCGTTTTGCATCGTCTAACATCAAAAGTGCATCTTCACGACTGCTTCCGTTAGTCATACAACCTTTGAGCAAAGGGATTTTCACGAACCAGATACCATCATCATCAGGGGTAAGTTCTATCGTGTAGGGGAGCGACAGATAGTAATCAAGCGTTTTTTGTGCCATTAGGCTTCGTCCTCGTCCAATTTTGATTGTGCTCTGATTTCATCAATCAATTTTATGGCCTCTTTTACATAGGCAATACCAACTGGCCTAGCAAAAGGTATCACAACAAGTAATTCCAAATCACCAATATTTATTTGAAACGAATGATGACTTCCCGTAGAACGTTTGAGAATAAACCCATATGACTCAAGTATAGTGCTTAATTCTTGAAAGGTAACATTCTTTGGGTTCTGTCGTATTTTCAGTAGGCGTTTTTCTCGTTTGCTCATTAAGTTCCGCCCTCCGCCCAACCACCTTCCGGCACCTTCTCGCCTGCGCGTAGGTTAACCTTGAGGCGGTTCTCAGCCGGCGTAATCGGGCAACTCCAGCCTTCACCATACGCGCAGTACGGGTTATAGGCGTTGTTGAAGTCAATATGAAAGCGGTTATCACCCAAATATTCCGGCTCAAGATAGCGCCCTGCCGGATACGTTTCCGTCCCTGCACCTGCGTCCACAAACGGCAGGAAGAACCCGTAATCGGCTTCATATAACGTCAGTTCAACATCCTGACCATCAACCGCAAAGCTAAAACGCCCATAGCGCTTGAACTGCCTTACATCGCCGGTTGTCGTCTGTAACGAGACAAACTTACCATCCGCAATTGGCTCAATCGACAGTTTCAAGTCAAGATTAGGGTTGTACTCATAGTAGCTCAGGCTGGTAAACTTATCCTGCTGTTCCGGTGTCAATGGCGATTGTGAACTGTGCTTGAATAAGCGGTCTTTTTCACGCCGTGCCACATCCAACTGCGCGTTTCCCATGTTCTTGTTCCACCTTTTCTACAAGTTTTCAACCAAACAAAAAGGGCAAGCCGATAATAGCTTGCCCCAATAGTGCGGAAAGGGAGGGATTCGAACCCTCGATAGCCTTGCGGCTATTCTCGTTTTCGAGACGAGCCCGTTCAACCACTCCGGCACCTCTCCATAACCCTCATTATAAGAGATCAGAGCGCCTTTGAGAATGCCCTTTTTGAGGCTGATTTGACGATCAGTGTTGATAGCGCTATAGTCCATTTAAACTATATTCATTGAGGAGGGTAAAATGGAATTTCTTACACTGAACCCCATCATTTGCGTAGGATGGATTATCGTCGGTGCTATCGCCGGTACGCTAGCGCGGCAAATCATGAAATCGAGTGATGCACCATTAATCAATGATATCATTCTCGGTTTGATTGGCTCAGTTGTCGGTGGTTTTATAGCAGGTTTGCTCGGTATCGCCCGTCCTGACGGTGGGCTTGATCGCGTCATCATCAACCTGATCATCTCAGTCGTCGGGGCTATCGTTGTCATCTACATTGGTCGAATGATACGCGGTCGCCGTTAACCGAACTCCAATTACGAAACATTAAAGGCGGATGCAATATGCAACCGCCTTTTGTTTAATGTCGTTGTCCATCTGCCCTTAGCGCTGCGAAAAACGCCTTTAAATAGCTCGCTGCTTCGTCTGCCATCAGTCCCTTGCTCACCTCAACTTGGTGGTTAAGCTGCGGGTGCTGGAGGATATTCATAATGCTGCCCCCCGCTCCTGCCTTCGGGTCAATCGTGGCATAAACTAGCCGGGGCAAACGCGCCAGAACCATCGCTCCCGCGCACATCGCACACGGCTCCAAAGTACAATACAGTGTCACCCCTTCTAGTCGCCAATGCCCCACCACTTGCGCCGCTTCACGTAAAGCGATCATCTCCGCATGGGCAGTCGGGTCTTGGTCACGTTCGCGAGCGTTGTATCCTCGCCCGATAATCTCACCATTCCGTACCGCAATCGCCCCAATCGGCACATCACTGCGTTCAAGCGCTTTTAGCGCCTCATCCAGCGCCAACCGCATAAAATGTGCGTCATCCATTACAGGTCATTCCATTCGTCCTCAACATCAATCTTTACCCGTAACCGGTCTTTGGCATTCACCATAAAATCTTCTGCTGCACTAATCCTTCGTGCCGTTCCAATAATAGGATCAGGTTTACGCGGTGGTTTCGGTATTGCAGGTGGAGACAATCTCAGTTTAAACCTGCGTCCCCGCAGCGCTCGCCATTCTAGCCAAAAACCCCCGATCACCAGCAGGCCAGATACCAAACCACTTTTTCGCGCTGCATCGTCAATTGGGTCGATCTATCCGGGAACCGTAAAGTAGGGAACAACGCCCCCACCCGTATCTGCAACGATTTGGTAGAAATCCGCCTCAACATAGGTGTTCACGCGGATATAAACCCACAGCGGTCTGCGACGCACCTTCGCTGCCAGTGCATAATCGCGGATCTGGTCAAACTCTCGACCTGTATAAAACAAATTCTGCGCGTTTTTCGACTCGGCGATGAAGTTAGGCGCGATAAAATCCGGAACTCGATAGTCAGACTGCAAATCCGTTACCGGAAAACAGACGTTACATTCCCGACCGTTTGTAACGACTGCGGTCTTGCACAAACACTGTCGTTGAGCGGTAGTATTATTATTTGGCACCTTCAAATCGGTCGACAAAATGACTTCAGCGCTGTCACCGATTGACTGATTACTCGCTTGCCCAGTCGTCAGCGGCATCTCGCTTGAATAGCGTCGTCCTGTAGGGTTTGGGGCTGTGCTATTCAAAAGTAAGATGATTGAGCCAATGAGAACAACTAAAGCAGTTAGGAAGATATAACGACGAAATCGCTTCAATACACACCTCAGCTAATTTGTATCCAACTATGAATCAAGGATACAACATCGGTGTACTAAAACAGGCTTAATTGTTGAGGGGCATCGGGGTCAGGTTCTTCAGTTTCCGGCTCAACAAGCGTATCATGCTCCACAGAATCAAGTTCTGCTTCTGGCTCCTCATACACAGCTTCGAGTTCTACATGCTGCCCATCATCCAAGAATTCAATAGGTTCTTCCGCCGCGTCAGCCGCAGCTTCGATTTCAATCTCTTGCGCACTCATTTCGGGCTTTAGCTCCGGCTGAGGCACCTCATCCAAATACTCAATTGGCGCTTCCATCGCATCAAAATCAGCTTCAAGCTCCTCTTCTGAAGTCGGTTGCACTTCACTTACCGCTTCAACGGTTTGAACCTCGTCAGCAGCCGAAAGATCAATCGGTATATTAAATATCTGTGGCTCGCTCACTGGTTCAGCAAGGCGCTCGTGTGCATGAACATCATGTGCGCTGTGGTCATGGTTATGTCCATCCAAGATGTGGAGGTCAGGTACAAAATCAGATCCAACATCATCCACATGCATCGTCGCCCGAACCCGCAGTTCAGCAAGTTGTTTATCACTAAATCCTGCGCTGTGCATTACGATGGTCAAAGACGGCTCCGTCACATGATCCTTCGTTCGTATCACATGTGCATAGTGGGCTTCAAGGCAGTCAATCCATTCGCTTGCGAAAATATTTTCAGACATAAATCACGACTTATTTCAACCTACTCAACAGGATGCTGTAAGTGTACTGCTGATTATTTCGGGCTGCCAGATTCGGCTGCCCATATTTTGACATCAGGTGTCACGTACGAACGTGTAAGCTGTAACCAGTCTATATAACGGTAGGCCGACGACACGCTATTCCAAACACTTAGAAACTAACCACAGCATGATCCCGCATCTCGAAAGCAGCGATCAAGTCGTTATCATTCATGGTATTGGCTCCCACAGAAACGCTGTCGAAAATCGAAGCTGACTATGACAAGAAATACGAAATAGGTGAAGGGCGCCCTCTCAACTTGTTCCGCATAAAATCTTAAACTGGGCAGCCTTCCCCTCCACACTTTCTGTTTAATCCGAAAGCCTAATCAATGTTCGTTTACAACCCCAGTCGAAACTGTTCATACCCGCTCGAATGAACTTCATAGGACTGTTTGAAGGAGGGAATGTCGACTTGCATCCCGTATCGCTGGCGCAAGCTGCTGGCAAGCGCATTTGCCGCCTCCAGTTCACCGTGAACCAGAAACGTCCGACGTGGCATCTTGGTTGACATGGGTGCTACCCACGACAACAATTCTTCATGGTCGGCATGACCACTAAAGCCGTTTAAGACTTCGACCTGTGCGTTCACATGATATTTATCGCCAAAGATATTGACAATCTTTTCACCGTCAACCAAACGGCGACCCAGCGTTTCCGGCGCTTGCCAACCCACAATCAACACAGTGGTACGTCGATCTTCAATATTATTTTTGAGGTGATGCAAAATACGTCCGGTTTCCGCCATACCGCTAGCACTGATGATAATCGCCGGATTGAGCAGGAAGTTTAGCCGCTTACTTTCTTCCAACGACCGTGTATAGTGCAAATCGTCAAATCCAAAAGGATCACGCTTGCCACCCATTTGCATCACAAACTGCTGGGTTTCCGCATCAAAGCATTCTGGATGTGTGCGGAATACATCGGTCGTATTCACCGCTAATGGGCTGTCGACATAAATAGGAAGGCGCGGAATATCGCCTTTAGCAGCAAGCTGGTTCAGTGTATACACAAGCTGTTGTGTACGGCCTACCGCAAATGCCGGAATAATAATCTTGCCACCGCGCCGGTACGTATTATTAATGATTCGTTCCAGTTCCTTCTCCGCATCCACATATGGCTCATGGGTTCGCCCGCCGTAGGTGCTTTCCATAATCAAGATGTCCGCAGAATCCGGTGAAACAGGATCACGGATAATCGGAATACCTTTGCGCCCTATGTCGCCGCTGAACACCAACCGGACGTGCTTGCCTTCTTGCTTATCCTCAACATCCAGTATCACCGACGCGCTGCCCAACATATGCCCTGCATCAATAAACGTCACTGTAATACCGGGGGCGATTAAGCGCGGACGATCATAACTCTGCGAACTAAAACGGTTTAGGCTCGCTGCGGCATCGGCTTGCGTATAAATCGGGTCAACCGGCGGCTCACCCCGTTTCTTCCGACGTTTATTCACAAACTCAACGTCGCGCTCCTGAATATGTCCGCTGTCCATCAACATCACACCACACAAATCGCGTGTGGCATGTGTACAAATAACATCACCCTTGAAACCGCTTTTAACCAGATTAGGAATATTGCCGGCATGGTCGGTATGCGCGTGCGACAAAACAAGCGCATCGACCTTGCTTGCATCAAACGGCAGTTGTCGGTTTCGCGCGTCCGCGTCTGCGCGCTTGCCTTGATACAAGCCACAATCCAGCAGTAACCGTAAGCCGTTTACCTCGACCATATGCTGAGAACCAGTGACGGTTTGTGCTGCACCATAAAAGGTAATTTGCATGATAAGTTCCAAATCTGAATAGTAAATAATTACAGAACTTAACGCAAACTAATGAAGATAGATAGGTATATCAAGATAAATAGTTACAAATGAGGTACGAACTAACGGGAGACTAACCAGATCAAATTGATTTTGTAATGCTGCGCCTGCAAATGGGGCTACAAGCCTTCAGTGCGCAGCCGTTGGATTAAGAGTACCAGTTCATCACCATAAGTCGCCAAGCGCCACGGCCCAAGACCGCTAATATCCCGCATCTCAGCGACCGACAGCGGTGCTTTGAACGCCAATCCCCACAACGCATCTTTAGAAATAATCACATCAGACTCGACACCACGAGCTTCCGCGCGTTCACGCCGCCAATCGCGCAGCGCGGTAAAACGTTCGGCCACAAGTGGATCGACATCTGGCGCACGCCGTGGGCGATTTGGGATTTGGCTACGCTTTCCCTTGTCCACCGCTTGCAAGAGTTCTTGCGAATAGCGCCGTGCGACCACAACCGGTAGGCCGCGAACCCGTTCTAGCTCATGCATCGAACGGGGACTGGCTTCAGCAATCGCCAGAAGCATCTTATCCATAAAAACTTTAAAGGGTGGGCAATCGCGCTCTTGAGCAATGTTTTCGCGCACCAAATAAAGCTCACGCAAGATGGCACATTGGCGGCGATTTAGTGCGGCAGGAATAGCCATTTTCCAGTAGCCTTCAGGGTCAAAAACATGTTCCGGTGGCGTAACGTCCGAAGCTTCTAAAAACGTCTCTTTTGCTTCTTCTAGCCGTCCCGCCTCTACCAACTGAGCCATGAGCTTATCGCGCAGTTCAGACAGATAGTGGGTGTCCATTTGCGCATAAAGTAAGCCTTCTTCGGAAATAGGACGCTGCCCCCAATCATCACGCTGGTGGCTTTTGTCCGCTTCAACTCCACAGTATTCTGCCAGCAATCGGTTTAATCCCAGTGCCTTCACACCACAAATACGGGCGGCAATCATCGTGTCGAACATATTGACCACCGTGAAGCCATAATCCCGCTTCAGGCACATCAGGTCATATTCAGCCGCATGAAATACTTTTTCAATCTTCGGGTTTGTGAGCAATGGTCCCAAAGGACTCATATCGGCAATTCGCAGCGGGTCGATAATATAATCGGCAGTACGAGTAGAAAGTTGCACCAAACACACACGTTCTTGATACGCATACATGCTGTTTGATTCGGTATCAATCGCCAGCAGCGGTTCGTTTTGTAAAGCCTTGGCTAACTTCTTGAGGTCTTTATCATGCTCGATATACGCGGCAGGGGGAAACGGCCAATTCATGGGTACAGTAACAACTTTCGCCATCGGTGGATGACACATATTTCAGATGCTATACATGGGATTTCGACAACTATAAAAGCATAAAGAGGTGTGTTCAAGGGCAAACCAGAAAAGTCGGTTTATTCACGCTGGCGACCATGACTTGTTGCCTATATGATTCTTTTAATATGACTATCGGTCAACTTCCAACTTAACGTAAGTCGCTTTTGACTTGACCGGGGGATTGTGATATATTTTACACACGGTGAAGCCCCTCACCATTTAAGATGATTCCATACAGCAAGTAAACCATTTTCTATTTGAGAAAAAGATGTGTTTTTTGCTGAATTGCGCTAAACTATCGCCTGTTTTTATGAAAGATGTTTGAGGAGTGCTGAGATGGCTACAGCAAGTGTAACGAAAGCGCAGGCAGACAAGCCGATCCAACCGCAGTCTGCTGTTGAGGTAAGCGCCCCTACCAGACGTGAATTCTTATATTACATCTGGGGTGCTTCAATTGCGCTAGTACTCGGCGAGGCAGTAGCCGGACTAGTTTGGTTTGCGCTGCCACGTTTTAAGGCCGGTCAGTTCGGTGGTATTTTCACCTACGAAGGCGCAGATATTCCCGATCCGGATGCTGCACCGCTGAATATTCCTTCAGGGCGTTTTTGGTTGTCCAACCCGTCAACCGAGGGCTTCGTAGCGCTTTATGGTGTTTGCACACACTTGGGCTGCTTGCCGAAGTGGGTCGATACGAATAG
>JAPUDW010000412.1 GCA_027492915.1 Bacteroidota bacterium
AGCGATATTGCAACGAATAACGCCAGCGAAAATTATGTGTATCGGACTAATGACTATGCAACGGCAATCCAAGAAGGCTGGTTATATCCACGCTGGTCACCGCATGTATTAGGCGGCTATGGCGCTCCTATCCCGAACTTTTATGAGCCAGCCGCACCCTATACGGCGGCGCTGTTTCAAATTCTGTTCACTAACAGCCCTATTTCCGCAGTCCGCTTACTGTACGTCTTCACATTTTGCATAGCTGGCCTTGCCATGTATACGCTGGTAATGCGGCGGTCAGGGGCGGCAGCCGGTATATTGGCGTCTATGCTGTATATCTACAGCCCTTACTTCAGCCTGACCGTTCCCCATGTTCAGGGTGATTTACCGCAGATGCTGCTGCTGGCACTTACACCAGCGCTCTTGTGGGCTACCGACCGGATTACGCGAAATGACCAACCCCAAAACTTACTCCTTGTCGGCATAATTTCGGCAGCCCTGCTATTGACCGAGGTTAAAGGGGCTAGCTTCACATTCGTGATGGCGACCAGCTATGCGCTCTGGCAGTCCATAACACTCCGATCTCGCAGAGGGTTTCGACAATTCATCATGGGTATGCTGGGGGGTGTTCTTTTAGCAGGATTTTATTGGGTTCCAGCCCTACTCGAACAATCGGCTATTTACTGGCAAACCAATGGATCAAGCGCCTTATTCAGACTCAATCTGGTTGACCTCATTTCACCAACGCTGCCCATTGACCCGGCAGAGATGGTTCCCTATCCGCAGTTCACAATAGGCATGGTCGTATTCCTCTATGCGATGGGCGGGGCGTTAACAAATTTGGTACTGAAACGAGGTTTTGAATTCGGCAGTTTCTTTATGTTCATAGGCGTAGTGATAACCAGTTTTGCCTTATTATTCGCTCCCAATAAAACGGATTTATTAGGCTTGGTGGTGATTTGTGCTGCTATAGTCGGCAGCGATGTGCTTTACCTCGGTGTAAAGCTGACCATGCGCCCACGCCGGTTAACCTTACCAATATTACTGATTACTATATGGATTGGCTCCATTGGCGTCTGGTCGCCACCGGAAGCCCGTGAAGTTTTCGGCAGTGCAGATGGAGCAGCCCAAGTGCGCTATGAACAGCAAGGTTATGGCGCGGCAGTGCTGCCCGCTGGTGAAGCTATTCCTTCCAGCATAGCCCAAGACCTCGCACCCAGCCCATCGCTCATCGACAGCTACGCCAGTGGTGAGGTCAACAAACTCGCTCCCGGTCAAATCACGGGAGGATTTCGAGCCAGCCCGATTTTGCACCTCACCCAAGGGGATGAATTCCAACTGGTGCAGGCGACAGTACCGACATCGCTGAGTATTCTCACTGCCTATTTCCCCGGTTGGTATGCTACGGTTGGCGAACAGAGACTTAGTGTACAAGCAAACCCAAGTACCGGCCTTATTCAGGTTGAAGTGCCCATTCTGAATACGAATAACAATGAACTGTTACTCAGTTTTGGAACAACGGATGTTCGCTACGGAAGCTGGCTAATTTCAGGCGTTGTGTTGCTGATTATTCTCATTTGGACGTGGGGGAAATTTAGACGGTCAAGAAAAATATTCATCGAAGATATAGCGCTGCTCAAGCTAGAAGAAGCACGCTTAATTGCACTACCCGTAGTTTGCTTCGGGTTAGCAGCGCTGCTAGTGCTGCTGCCCGATAGTCAGGTGATACGGATAAATCCACCTGCTAATTCCGGCATGAACAACAGCTTTTCCACTCAAATTCGCAGTACAACCGGCTTGAGCCTCAACGCATTCCGGTTACAGACTAATGTGTATCAAGCCCATGATGCTATTGACCTTACCTTATTCTGGCAGACTCAACGATTTTTGACCGAGAATTATTTAGTGAGGGTGTTTTTGGTCAATAACAGAAATGGTACACGTTGGAACGAAACCCTACTTCGCAACCCCGGTTTTTACCCGACAAAACGCTGGAACACCCAGCAATATGTAGGCGACCACTACGCATTCACCTTTGATGAGGGTATCCCGCAGGGGAATTATCAAATTCATGTCGAAGCATACGACTGCCGGGTGAGCTGCGCCCCCGATAATAAACTTACGTTTTATGGGGCTGATGGTCAGACTCTCGGAACCGACCTCATTCTCCCCACATTAATTAGCATTCGGCCATAGTTTACATTAACATGCACATTACTTTCGGCAATTGTTTTTGTGTTTCAGCCAGACGACAAGTAAAATCAAACATGCATACCTACCCTACGCACATCTAAAGTCCAGGCAGCGATGTGTACACCGTGACCCTAAAATGTTCGGTATGCTGGTGACTGGCGTCAAGAAAGTATTGTTTGCCGATTATGAACAAACGCGAACGGCTTGAAAAATCCATCGTCGGGGAAGCAACCGACCGCATTCCTGCCGCTTTGTGGCGTCATTGGCCGGGGGATGACCAACGCGCGGCAGATTTAGCCCGCTCGACAATAGAATTTCAACAAACCTATAACTGGGATTTTGTAAATATTACGCCTGCCGAAAGTTTCAGCGTAGTGGATTACGGTTATCAGGACGAATGGGAAGGTCATCTGGAAGGGACGCGCGTTTGCACAAAACGGGCAGTCACCCGTTCACTGGATTGGACGAACTTGCGCCCACTAGATCCGTCACGCGGCGCTTTGGGGCGACAAACAGAAGCCATACGTCTCATTACTGATGGGCTGCGCAACGACGACACCCCGATCATCCAAACAATATACAGCCCTTTAACCCAAGCCGCGATGATCGGCGGGCAAAGTTTACTCATCCGACATATTCGCACCAATCCAGACCGCATACAAACAGCCCTAAACGCAATTACTGAAAGTACACTGCGCTTTATTGATGCGATCAAACGCTATCCGTTGGCTGGTGTGTACTACAGTGTACAAGAAGCGACTCATGACATCTTGACCGAGGAGGAATATCGAATCTTCGGAATTCCTTATGACCGTAAGATTCTGGAAGCGCTACCAGAAAAATGGTGGTTCAATATGCTTCAATTGCAAGGCGATTCACCGATGTTCAGATTGTGCAGTGCGCTGCCCGTTCAAGCTATTAATTGGCGTGACCAAGACACAGAGCCGGATTTGGCTCAAGCCAAATTGGTATTTAATAATGCCGTCTGTGGTGGGCTTTCGAATAAGCAGCATTTGCATCTAGGGACACCGGCGGCTATTCGGGAACAAATTCGGGCGGCAACGGCACAGGTCAACAACCGCCGTTTTATACTATCAACCGGCAGCACATTGTCTATGACTTCACCGCTTTCCAATATACGTGCTGTTCAAGATGTTGTGCTGGGAGCAGGACGATAATATGCCATTAAGAGTGATTGCAGGCACAGCCAAAGGCCGTAAGCTCAAACTAGTGCCCGGCGACACGACACGTCCAATCATGGACAGGGTGAAAGAAGCGCTGTTCAATATCATTGGGCGTAATATTTACGATGCAGTCTTCTTGGATTTATTTGCAGGAACCGGCAGCGTCGGGATTGAAGCCCTGAGCCGTGGGGCAGCCAAAGCGGTTTTCATTGATATGGAGCGGAAAGCCGTACAAACCGTACAAGAGAACCTGTTACTTGCAAAATTAAGCGATAAAGCGGTAGTACGGCAGGGTGATGCGCTCAAAGTGGTATCACAAGCGCCGTCCAGCTTATTCAATTTCGTCTATATTGCGCCACCACAGTATAAAAACTTATGGGTCAATGTACTGCAAAAATTGGATGATAATCCGGCATGGATGAACCCTGATACCCGATTCATCGTGCAGATTGACCCGACAGAAGAAACTACACTTGAGTTAAAACGTCTGGAAACCACTGATAAACGCAAATATGGAAACACGTTATTATGGTTTTTCGGTAGCAAACCACAACCAGCGGATTCCCAACCCAAACAGGAGTAGTGCAGGATGGATTACGACCAGCTCGAAAAAATTGCTTCCGAACTAATACATACCTTTGAGATTCAAGACCCACCTATACCGATTGAAATTATGCTTCAGCATCCTAAAAAAGGTATGTGGGATGAGATCGATATTACGCAGCTTTCCGTCAGCTTCTTAAAGACGGGTGGACACTATTCGCCAAGAATGTCATTAACCCGTCTGTTAGCACGGCATATTGTCCGCAGCGAATGGGGTGCAGAGCGTGGTTTAGAAGATGTCCTCAAAAGCGGGAAAACGGATGAGTTTATCCAAGTATTTGCCCGAATGTTGATTATGCCGATTGAAGTGATACGGAAGTTAGGCATCGGAGCAAGAACACCGATCACCATGAGTATGCACTTTGAAGTGCCGGAAGAAGATGCACGACTGCGGCTGGACGAAGTTGCCGAACGACTTTAAGATTTTTGGCTCATCCAATCTGCCGCGAAACGCAGGGCGTCTTCAGTCGTATGAATATCACCTGTAACCTGTGCAATACGGATTTGTTCAAGCACTTCACCGATGATGCGACCGGGTTTGAGATTTAGGGCTGCCATAATTTGGTTGCCGTCCAATAAAGGTGACGGGGATACCACCTGATCGCGTTTTTCGAACCATGCCTCTAGTAAGACACGGATACGTTCCACGATTTTCAACCACTCTTTTTGATTCAAGTAAGTGCCATGAGCAGCTAAATAATTCGCCATATAGAAAAGGCATATATCAATGCCAGCTTCACCGGTTTGTTTCCAAAACTGGTAGAGGGACAAAGGGGTTGTGTCCGGCAGGGCAAGTGGCAACTGCTGGTGACGAATAAGCGTTAGCAAAAAGTCGCGTTCAGGGACACTAAGCCGCAGCGCATCTGCACGGGCAGCGGCAATATCAGCACTACGTTTTTCAAATCCTTCGTCGGTCGATGTTCTACCTATGTCGTGTAATAAGGCGGTAAGCATCATCAAAGCGCGGTGAGAGCGTTCATTCGGCCAAAGTTTGCTAACATGTTCGATCAATTGGGCACGATAACGATCAAGTTGAATGACGAGCATTCCCATACTAAATGAGGCAGCAGTTTGATCCGTACGGGTATAGCTAAAAGCGCTCAAAATGGTTGTGAGGTTTTCGAGGACGGTCAGCGTATGCTGCCAGACGTTAACACCGGGGAGAATGGTTTCAGATACGGCTTGAAGCGGCTTCAATTCGGGGATAACCACGTCAACTAGGCCAACTGATTCAGCAATACGCAAGGCAGCAGCAGCGCGTGGCAAGTCAAGCATTTTGAACCATTCGTCACGAATGCGTTCAGGCGATATGGTTGAAAAGTCGGCGACGACCTGCCGAACATCCTTAAGCGTTTGGGCT
>JAPUDW010000413.1 GCA_027492915.1 Bacteroidota bacterium
GCCGCTTCGAATGCCTGCGCACCATCACCGGCGAAGAAGTTGCTGGCAGCAAACACCATCGCAATCACACCGATTAATGCAACCACCGAACCAACAAGGATGTAGATGGTAAGCTTCATCGCGGCATATTCACGCAGCTTGACCCAGCCCCACGTCGCGATCAGCAAATACATGGGGAAGATAGCGAGTTCGTAGAAGAAGAACAGCACGAAGGTATCCACAGCGAGGAATACGCCGTAAACGCCCGCAACCAACAGCATGAAGAAGGCCATAAACTCACGGGTGCGGTCTTCAATGCGCCATGAGATCAACACACCGGCAACAGTCACCATACCCGTAAGCAGCACCATCGGGGCGTTCAGACCATCTACACCGAGGTGGTAAGCGATACCGAGTGTACTCACCCACGGGACATATTCTTCAAAGGCCAAGCCTCGAACGAACATCTGCGTTGCTTTAAACTGTCCGCCCGATGCCGCAAGACTATTAAGGTCAGCAGTCAACGCGGTCACTTGGCTGTTATAGCCGAAGTAAACGGCTGCCGACAGCACCAGTACGATACCTGCGGCGGTAATTGCAACGCCGCGAATCATATCGCGTTTCGCCGAATCCATCGTCAGCATAATGAGCGCCGCAACGATTGGCGTAAAGACGATCATACTTAAAACCGGAAAATCAAATCCACCCATAATTACGTCCTTATTATGAAGTTTCGACGGTTAGCCGCCGAGAATCTTCATCACCGAGCCATTGATAATCGGCATAATCCAGTTGGGCAACAGCCCGGTAACGAGTATCAGCACCAGCAGCGGAGCAATGGCAATCGCCTCGCGCAATTCGATTTCCAGATTGTAATCTTTCCAGTGCATGTTGAATGGGCCATGCAGTACAGCACGGATACCCTTGAGGATGTAACCGCCCGTGAACAGCAACCCGATCATCGAGATAATGGTTAAGCCTGTAAAGACCGACCACGCCCCACGCACAACCAAGAATTCACTGATGAAACCATTTAAGCCGGGCAAACCGAGGCTCGCCATACTGGTAAAAATGAAGATCGTCCCGTAAACAGGCGCTTTCACCCAGAAGCCGCCGTACTGTGTCATATCGCGGGTGTGGGTCTTATGGTAGATCGCACCAGCAAGCAAGAACATGGCTGCCGAGGTCAAACCGTGGTTGAACATCTGCATAACCGCGCCGTTGGTGGCGAGGATAGCGCTTTGCATATGCTCAGTGCTGCTGTTTTGCCAGTTCTGCGCATAAGCCAGCGCTGCAACCGCCAAACCCATCGCGACGAAGCCCATATGGTTGACCGAGCTGTAAGCGACCAAACGCTTGATGTCGGTTTGCCCGAAGGCCGCGAACGCGCCCAACACAATACTAAGCATTGCAAGGAAGGCGAAGATCCCTGCCCAGTTCGTTTGAATCGCACCCAAAATATCAATCGGTGCAATCCACACATCGGGGAAGAAGGGAATAACTAAACGAAGGAAGCCGTATGCACCGAGCTTGAGCATGACACCCGCCAGCAGCATCGAGCCTGCGGTCGGCGCTTCACTGTGCGCGTCCGGCAGCCATGTATGGAACGGCCACACCGGCACTTTGATGCAGAAGGCGACAAAGAAGCCGAGGAACGCCAGACCTTTCACCGTCTGGATGCCGATACCGAGGAACGTGCCGTTTTCACCCTGATACTGCGGCCAGTTCGCGGTGATTTCCTGAATATTGAACGAAGGATGCCCGACCACGCCGGTCATCGACCAGCCAATCATCTGCATAGCCAGCAGCATACCCAGCGAACCACCGATGCTGTAGATAAAGAACTTGGTCGAGGCGTACTTGCGGTTCGGGCCGCCCCATTGGTTGATAATGAAGTAGATGGGGACGATACTCAGTTCGTAGAACACGAAGAAGATCATCAAATCCATCGCGACGAATACGCCGAGCAAACCCATTTCGAAGAACAGCAGCAGCGCCATATGAACGTTGACACGGTCTTCAATTTCGAAGCTAATCAGAACCGCCAAAGGTGTCAGCAAACCCGTCAGCAGGATCATCGCGGCGCTCACACCGTCGATCCCTAAGTGCCACGATGCGCCAACTACCGAGAACCACGGCACATTCACGACCATTTGAAACTGTTCAGCACCAGCATCGCGGTTGTAGTTAGCGAAGATCGCCACGCAGAAAGCGCCGATGAGGATGGACAATGCCAGCGCCCCCCAACGGACGATCTGCTTGTTGCCGGGAAGCAGCAGCACAATCACACCGGCTACGCCTGTAGCCAGCAAGAGAAACGTCAGAACATCGATCCCCAAAACTGCCATAATTTCAACCTCAAGGTTGTTTCCGCAGCAGCGATTTAAAAGTCGCCACTACATCAAAATCCGTAACATGTACTTACCGTTATTAGGGTACCGCAGCCGCAACGGTTGGCTGCGACAAAACCCCTGAACCAATGATGAACACGAGCGCGATGAGAATAGCGGCGATAGCAATGAACAGCATGTACTGTTGAATACGACCTGTTTGGATGCGGCGGAAACGTTGACCAAACATACCGATCAATTCAGGAATACCATCGCCCACACCGTCGATCAGCCACATATTCAGCAGCTTCAGGAAGTCACCAGTCCACGTAAATACGCGTGCCAGCAAGTGCAAGAAGCCGTCAATCAAGCCGCGATCTACAAAGTCACTGACGACCACGCGTGAGAACCATTGTGAAGGCTTCACGAATACGCGGATGTACAGTTCATCGACATAATACTTGTTCTTCAATACCGGATACAGACCGCCCAACTTCTCAACCAGCGGATCAGGTTCGCCAGCCAGCAGCGGCTTGCGCCAGTACATCATATAACCGACACCGAGACCACCGAGCGCTACCGCGAAGGAGAACAACACCGGCACGATATTGAAATCAGGATGCGGCGGCTCAACCAACAGCGTCGGGCCAACGAAGTGTGCAAACGGGTTGCCATTGGGCGAGAAGATTGCACCAAACAACGGGAAGCCGGGATGAACACCGACGAAACCCGCGAAGATGGCGAAGAAAGCTAGGATAATCAATGGCAGTGTCATGGTCGCGCTGACGATACCCTGCCCCAAGTTTGCGTGCTTGGCTTGCTCGGTGCGGGGTTCGCCCCAGAAGGTCAAGCCGAGTTGACGCATGGTGTAGAAAGCCGTCAGGAATGCAGCGATTGCCAGCATCACAAAGACGAGCGCGTGCGGGCCAAAACCTTCGGTCAAGCCGAGCCATGCTTCTGCGAGGATTTCATCCTTCGACCAGAAACCTGCCGTCAGCAGCGGGAAGCCCGCCAGTGACAAACCACCGATGAGGAATGTAATGAAGGTAACAGGCATCCCCTTGCGGAGGCCGCCCATATTCATCATATCTTGCGGGTCAAAATGTTCGGCGTGGTCATCATGACCATGGTCATCGTGTCCGTGCGTATCGTGAGCATGAGCATCAGCGACTACTGCGACATCGCCGTGCGAACCAGCAGTGGCTGGCAGCGCGTAAGCACCAGCAGGCAGCAGATCGTGGTCATCGTCGTGATGTCCGTGCGCATGAACGTGGTGGTCACCATGTTCCATACCGTGAATGACAGCACCGGAAGCCATGAACAAAAGCGCCTTGAAGAAGGCATGAGTAATCAGGTGGAAGGCAGCAGCGATATAAGCGCCGATGCCGAGCGCAGCCATCATAAAACCAAGCTGCGATATGGTGGAGTAAGCCAGAACCTTCTTCACGTCATTCTGTGCAACCGCAATCGTCGCGGCGAACAGTGCCGTAAACGCACCGACAACCGTCATCAACAGCAGCGGCGGCGTCAGAATACCATGATGCGGGTCACCACCAGCGGCGAACACCGGATACATGCGGATGATAGCGTAGATACCAGCCGAAACCATCGCGGCAGCATGGATCATCGCGCTAACGGGTGTCGGGCCTTCCATCGCGTCCGGCAGCCAGACATGCAGCGGGAACTGTGCCGATTTACCGATGGTACCGATCACAAGGAAGATACCGATCAAGCTGGCCGCGCTCATGCCACCAAAGACGAGGGCAGGCGTGTTCGCCAGCAAGTCCAGCACTTCTTGGTTATGCAGGATTTCGCGAAAGCTGAGTGTGCCCGTCAGCGAGTACAGGTAAACAATTCCGAGCAGCATGATAACGTCCGCCACGCGGGTGGTGGTGAACGCCTTGATAGCGGCTTTATAAGCACTTTCTTTCTCGAACCAGAAGCCGATGAGCAGATACGAGCACAAGCCCATGACTTCCCAACCGACGAACAGCAGCAGCAGGTTATCGGCTACCACCAACGTGAGCATCGCACCGGCGAACAAAGAGATCAGCGCGAAGAAACGGGACTGACGCGCGTCGCTTGCCATATAACCGATGGAATAAATGAAGATGCACACGCACGCCAGCGGCACCATAATCAACAGCAGGGTGTTGAGCGGGTCAACCAGCACACCCATTTTCAGGGCGCTTTCACCGGTTGCCAGCCAATCAAAACTGCTGCCAAAGACTTCTTCGCCAAAGTGGTGTGTACCGAGTGCTGGACCGACAATCGACAGGGCAATCAACCACGCGGCGATGATACCGCTGAGGCCGACAATAATTGTCGCAATACGGCTGGCTTGGCTGGCGACACCCACATTCAGACCGAAATAGCCGGGGTGGTTGTGGTCGCTATATTCGGAACTTGTTGCTGGAACGGTCTTCGCCCGATTGGTAATCAGGGTAATGATGAAGAACGCCAGCAGCGGCCCCAGCGGCACAAGCCACGGCAGTAAATCCGTGTTGCCTATAATACTAACATTTGGTTCCATAAATTCGACCTTCGCTCTCTATCCGCATCCACACAACATACGGGCGGCCTCACGGCTCGCCCTTTTCTTTCGGATAGGTTCTACGCTACCACTTGAGCAAATCAACATCTTCGACACTGACCGACCGGCGGTTACGGTAGACCGAAATAATAATCGCCAGACCGACCGACGCTTCTGCCGCCGCGATTACAAATACGAAGGCGGCAAAAGCCTGCCCTGCCATATTTGAAGGTTCAATATATCGCCAGAAGGCAACAAGGTTAATGTTGACGGCGTTCAGCATCAGCTCGACGCTCATCAACACCGCGACAGCGTTCCGGCGCGACAGCACACCGTATGTCCCGATACAGAACAAACCCGCTGCCACTGCCAGATACATCCACACAGGTATCATCGTCATCACTCCGTTAGTATAGGGTTTGCCAGCAGC
>JAPUDW010000414.1 GCA_027492915.1 Bacteroidota bacterium
GCCGAACTTGGTTTTGGTCGAGGGTAAAACGTCCGCTTCGTCCCGCATAGTACGGGGTCAGCGTATTATCCGACTCGCTCCAATTACGCCCATCGTAATGGTCGAATGCGTAGCCCCGCCAATAACTCCACGCCGGACTCTGCACATACATCATGATCGTATCGCTCAGCCGTCCGCGATAGCTCAGGTCAAGCTGCTGGTCAAATCCGGCATAATATTCTTCGCTCTCATCGGTGTTGCTGTAAGCACCCTCGGCCTTAAATAACGGGATAGCTGGATTTATGACCTGTGCTGACGGCGGCTTGTTGATGGGCAGTTGGAAGGAGAAGGGCGGGACAATGGGGTAGCCAGCAAAACGCGGTGTAAAGAAGAACACGCCAACCACGCAGATCGTCCCCAGAATCGCAAACCGTCCCCACGCTTTCCCAATGCGGCTTACCGATAGTAGACGAGGTGTAAGCTTGCTCACTGGCTTTAATACAATCGGGTTATCCTTCAACCCATCCTCGGTGTCTGACCGCCATAGGAAGGCGAGTAGAAAGCCGAGGTAGACCAGCAGGAAGGCGGCGAACATTAAGTCACGGCTCAAAGTCGCCGCCACATATAAGTTAATCAGGCCAATGCCCATACCAGAGTAGAGGTTCAAGCGTTGATATAACTCGAAGCTCACCACGGCCATCGCCAGCATTGCTACCTGCGCCTGTGGGTAGGGCTGTCCGCTAAACATGCCGATGAACATCCAGCCGAATACCGCGTGCAGGCCAACAAAGGTGATGGCGCGCATCCACTTCGACCGTTTCTCGCGTGTCTGGTAGGCGGTGTGGTGACCGAGTGCTAACACGCCGATGCTGATGATAGCGACCACCCACAGGCGGGTCGGCCACGCCAGCGCTAAAATGCTCACGGCTTGCGCTCCGAAAGCAATCAGCCTCAGCCGCGCCGAGTGTTCCGGCTCGAATAAGCGCCCCTGCCGTTTCCGCAGACGCGGGATTAGATAGGCCAAGCCCAGCACCGCCACGCCGAATATCCAGAATTCGGTTCTGACCATGAAAGCGATGACTAACAGGATTGCTATTGCCCATGCGCCCAAGCGGATAATACGTTTAATGTTATTTGTATTAGGAATTTGCGGCTTATAATTTGTCACTGTATTTGCCCCGCCCAATCTTCCCCGAAGGTTACTTCACGCACCATGATGTCTGCCGACCGCAGTGCGCTGGTGATCTCGGCTGCTGATGTGCCGCCTGTTGGGAAGCTCGTGCCATCCATCACGACGGCTAACACTTCGATCCCACTTTGGTGCATCGCAGTTAACGCTCCCACCACCTTCACATCTGCATAGGGAATAATCACCGCCGCGAAGGCTTGCAAGGGTCGAGCGCCCATGACTTCAGTTAGTGTTCGTTTGCCTGTAGGCTGCACCCGCGCTAGATATTGCAGGAGCGCCATTTCGCCGACTGCGCCATGCGGGGCAGCCAATACTTCGTCATCACTTAAAAGGTGTAGGCTGTAACCGCGCTTCTGGGCATAATCACCAATGCTGGCGGCTGCTTTTACCGCCCATTCAAACGGCGTATGTTTGGTATCGGTGATCGGGTAAGGATAATTGAACAAGTCAATGATCAAGGTTAATCCCGGCTGCGCTTCGTCGGCGAACTCTTTGCTGATGAGCGCGCCTGTTCGGGCGACCGAGCGCCAATGGATGTGCCGTGGCGAGTCACCGGGGCGGTAAGGCCGGACGCCCATGACCTCGTAACCGACTCCTGCTCGTGACCGTGCGACCTGTGCTGTTAGTTGACGGTCAAGCAGTTCCAGCCGTTTTAGAGGTCGCACTTCGGGGTAGACCAGCACCCGTGTCGGAATACCCAAGGTTCCCCTGCGCTTGAAGAAACCGAACGGCGCACGCGATTCGCTAACGAGGGGTGGGAAGGTGTGTACACCACGGCGATCAACAGTCACCTGATATTCAAAGGCGACGGGTTCGCCCTGTGCTAGTGCAGGGATAAATAGCTGAGACTTTCGCTGTGGACTGTCCGGTGCGGCCAGCGGGCAAAATTCTTCGACCCGTAGTAAGGCACTCGCAGCGCCCTTGCGCTTTTCGATTTCTAAAGTAATGTTTACTTCGTCACCCTCATACAAATCTTCTTCAAGCGCTTGGGCGACTTGCCGTTTGCCTGTTATCCCACGCAGGCTGCTACGACTTAGCCACCAGCCCGCTACCACTACCCCCAGCAGCAGTGCCGAGACAACGTAGAGCCAGCCAACCTGCGTCTGGTTGCCGAACAGGTAAATGATGACAGACGCCGCAATAAAACTATAAGCGCGTGATGTTGGCATAATTTGAACCCTAAAAGTTTATTCGACCGGTACGCGGGTTTCCGCCAGCACCTGCTCGATGACTGCTTGCGCGGTTTCCGGTCTACGGTCGCGGGTGAGCAGGCGGTGGGCGAGTACCGCCGGAGCAGCCATTTTGATGTCATCCGGCGTGGCGAAGGTGCGCCCGTGAATGAGCGCCAGCGCTTGCACGCAGCGTTGGAGTGCCGCGCCGCCGCGTGGGCTAACCCCGATGACGACATCCCCGTGGGTGCGGGTGGCGGTGGTGATTTGCACAATATATTCTTTCAACGGGCGTACTACACTCACCGCCTTTGCCGCCTCTTGCAGCGCGATAATATCCTCTAGATGGACGACGGCTTGCATCCCCTCCAGCGGGTTGGCGTGTTCTTCGCGTTCCAGAATGCTAATTTCTTCCTCATAAGTGGGATAACCGAGGTTCATCGCCACAATAAAGCGGTCAAGCTGGGCTTCTGGCAGCGGAAACGTTCCAGCCATCTCGACCGGATTTTGGGTTGCGATAATGAAGAATGGGTTGGGTAGGGCGTGGGTGGTGCCGTCGCTGGTGACCTGACCCTCGGCCATACTTTCCAGCAAGCTCGACTGGGTGCGCGGCGAGGCACGGTTGATCTCGTCGACCAGCACGATGTTACCGAAGATTGGCCCCTGCACGAACTCAAACCGCTGTTCACGCTGGTTATAGATCGCTCCGCCGGTGATGTCACCCGGTAGGAGATCGGGTGTACACTGCACCCGTTTGAAGCTGGCATGGATGGTTTTCGCCAGCGCCTTCGCAACCAGCGTTTTGCCGATTCCGGGTACATCCTCTAGCAGAATGTGGCCTTTGGCTAGCAGCGCGGCGAGCATCATTTTCAGTTTTTGGTCGTCAATCACGACGGCATCGCGCATGGCTTCTGTCATCGCACGGATAACCGCCTGATGGTTTCCGTTATCTTTAGGCGTGTGGTGACCATTCGTAGCAATATAGGTTTGTAGCATCATGTTGTCCTAATTGAATGACAGTGGGCGGTTGGTGAGCCTAGTGACAGTATAAGCGGGGAATGGAGGCGGTTTGACCACCCAATTCTTAGGGGATGATGGGTTTGTCTTAATTTTTATGCCAACGGGAAGCGGGCTAAAGCGGTGTAGACAGGATCAGATTGGGTTAGGAGACTCGCATAAAGGATGAACTGCTCGACTTTAATCAACTCACTTTTGAACGCGCTGTGCTCCTGTATGTAGCGTTCTAACTCGGCTGATGCTGGCACGGCTCGAAACCGTGCAAGGGTGATATGTGGGGAAAATGGATGGTCGGCGTGTTCAAAACCACAACTGATAGCAACCGCTTCAACCTGTGTTTGCAGTTGGTTCAACGCATCGACGCGCCGCAGACCCACCCACAAAACTCGCGCTTTGCCCTTTGGCGGGAACTGCCCCACCGATTCGAGATGAAATGAAAACGGGGCGACTTTGATTGCAGCCAACCCCGCTTCAAGCTGTGTCTTTTGTTCTTCAGTCGCATTGCCGATGAAACGCAGCGTCAAATGAACCTGTTCGCGGCCTACCCATTTTGCGCCGGTGATATTCGAACGTAAGTGCATCAACTGCGCTTTTACCGTTTCAGGCAGGCCAACCGCCACAAATAAGCGTCGGGTCGTCACGGCTTTAGGGTACGAACTTGCACCACTCGGCTGTGCATGAAAGCTGCGAACTCACCCCATTCACATCTGGCAGCGCGGCGAACTGATTTTCGCTAATGGATGAAGCGCTGTAATCGATGAACACTAAGAAGCCGTTGCCGCGCACCAGCATCATCTTTGAGAATTGGGTATAGCTGCGGGCTACGGCGGTAATTGGTTCACCAACCGGAATGCTGCCGGTGGGGCGGCGTCCAAAGCGGTCAAGGAAGGCAACTGCGTAGGGGCTGGTGATTTGAGTACCACCGCTGTTCGTTACTACACCGCCGCTGGTTGCACGCTGGTTCGGTAACAGATTAGCCTCGGCGTAGGCAGTGGCTTGCAACTCTGCTAAGCGGCAGAAATCTTGCGCCAATGGGTCAACACCCAACTTGTAGCCGGAGGTGCGTTCCAGCACAAACACCAAGGTTTGTATACTGCGTTCGCAGCGCATGACCGGATCTGCGCCGACCCATCCCGGCGGGCGAATGTTCGATGGATTTACTTGATCTGCGAGAAGCTCAATGTCGTGGCGGATGTCGCGTGCAATTGCAAACGCAGTGCTCGGAACGGCACCAAACCAACCCACGGGGCGCTGGTCGGGGCCTAAAAGTTGACCGGCAAGGAGTTCTAGGTCGAGCCGGATAAGGATGGGTAGTTGAATGTTCATGATGTCGCCGCTGCCCGTCCAACCCACAGGGCGGTCAGCACCCATATTCTGGATTACTAGAATGTCTAAATCGGTACGTGCTGCGGTGAGCAGCGCCAAAGCTTCGGCTTCGATGGGTGATGTAGGCGCAGCCGTTGGCGGCGGAGGCGGTGTCTCGGTTACGAATTCGAGTGGGATAATGTCGCCTGTGATGACCGTCGGGGTTACTTCAAACATCTGCGCCAATGGATCAGGCGTGGCTGGGTCCTGTGCGGCAAGCACTAATGGCAGCGCCAGCAAGAGACTTATAATCAGCATTACAAATTTAGCTCGGCGCACAGTTCAAACTCCTTATGGAAGGCATAAGCACTACTTGCATTATACTCTGGCTAACTTTTTCCCGCGCGTAAACAAACCCAAATCGTTCGCTTATCCATCATGAAAGCACCGCGAACTATTCTTTGTCGGGAATTGGCGGTATGGGGGGCGGTAATTTTTTTGTATTGCCCTTGTCGCGCCGCAGGCCTGCTAACGGGTTACCGAACGAAAACCGTCCCTGCTCTTCAACTGTGGTCGGTTTAACCGGTGGCAGATTGTCAGTGCTGCTGGTTGTTGAGATGACATCGGTCGGCATCAACTGCTGAGTATCCGCTTGCCGTATCGGGGGCGGGTGGAGCGGCGGTAGGCTGGTGGGTGACGATTCCGGCAGCGTAGGCGGTGGTACCGCCGCAACCGGAACGAGCCGCTGGCTGTCGCTAAAGAGTGTGCGGTCAAAATCGGTCACCGCGAGTTGATGCACAGGGGCAGCTAATATTTGCTTGATGATGTCGATACAGTCGCCCCGAAGCTGCTTGTAGACTTCGCGTGACAGGTTGCCAGCTTCCAATTCGTCTAGGATCAAATCCATCAAACCGAGTAGTTCCACTTCGGAAACAGTTGGGCTGAACTGGCGCTGCACGATGTAGGGCGTAATGAACCCTGCCATCCGTTGAATGACGGGCGTGGCTGTTCCGCGTAAATAGATAATCACCGGCCAGCGGTCATCGGTTGCGTGGACACTCACCTGACTGAAGGAGGGAAACAAGTCCTGACACAAGCGCTTATAAAACGCGACATACAGGTTTGCCCAATCTTGAATCAACGTGCTAACGTTCTGGTTAATGCTTTGCAGCGAGTAGGGCTGATCTGCCATCAAGATCAGCATGTTATAGCTGGCTAACCCGCGTGCAAGCCGTGGCAGACGGTCATCAAATGAGCCACGCTTGTCCCACAATTGCAGCAGTGTTGGGGCGAACTGCTCTGCCAGCGATACCATGACTCGTTCGTCTCGTTGATCCATAAAGCCTCAAAACATCAATTATCTGACTGTCTTTATACCACGTAATTCATTTTAATAAATATCATCTTGATACCTATACCACGCTAACTTCAACCGTGTAGGCTCCTGCATTGTGGACAATCACCCAGAAGGGGCGTATGAGTTCGTAGGGGCAGTCGCCTTCCGTCACCAACTGTAATTGTATCGCTATCCGCCGGTTTACATCGTCGCGACTGACGCTTTGTACGGTGTGGTCAGCGGTGCAACCGTTACTGACGCTCCACAGCCCAACTAGTACATCGCCGTCTGCGAAAGGATAAGTCTCGCGTTTGAGCGGCTGCGAACAATACTCGCGTAGATCAATCTGTGAATAGAAGCGTTCGAGTTCCGCGCTGCTTCGAATGGTGTAGACGTTATCAACTAATTCGGCTGCTGCTTCAAAGCATACACCTTGCATCACATACTGCGCGTTCGTCCAGCCGTAATCGGGCGTTGGCGTCGCTAAAATTGGCGCGTTTGGGCTGGCTACCAAATCAGTTGTAGCGGTTGAAATCGTCTCTAAACGGATACACCCGCTGAGGAGCAGCAGCCCGACCCAGACGAGTTTCATTAATTGGTGAAGGGTAAAGGATGAAAATTTTGTTAGATGCATGACAATTAAGACATTTAAACTCGCACCGCATTATAAAGCATGGTAAGATGCAAGAGATATTTGGAGAGGCTCACAAGCGGATTTAACCATGCGTATTCTCATTATTTCTGATATTCATGCTAACCTCACTGCGTTCAAAACGGTTCTAGCGGATGCCAAGGATCAGTGGGATTATGTGTGGTGTTTGGGCGACGTTGTTGGCTATGGGCCTGACCCGAATGAATGTGTCGAACTCCTGCGTACGCTACCTCATTTATGCCTCGCTGGCAACCACGACTGGGCAGCCCTCGGTCGGTTGGATATTCGCACTTTTAACCCCGATGCACGGGTGGCAGTCAATTGGACGCGCGAAACCCTGACTAAAGATAATATCGAATATCTCGATGCTTTGCCCACCACGTTTGTCATAGGTAATTTTACACTAGCGCACGGCAGCCCCCGCGAACCGGTTTGGGAATACATTCTGGAACCGTTGATCGCGACTTTGAACTTCCCTCATTTTGAAACACCGTACTGCTTGGTTGGTCATACGCACCAGCCGATCACCTACGAACTGGTGAACGAAGACGGTGATACCGCTGCGATCCCACCCAGCTACCGCAAGGTACGCCAACTCAATGGGCATCGCCAGATTATTAACCCCGGCAGCGTGGGCCAACCGCGTGATCAGAACCCTGATGCGGCTTACGCCATTCTTGATGTCGAAACCAATACGTGGGAACATCGCCGTATCCCATACGATATTGCTGCCGTGCAGAAACGGATGCGTGGTTTTGGAATGCCCGAACGTCTCATCAATAGGCTTGAACATGGCTGGTGATATTACTTCTGATGCCGCTGATCTTAGTCGTACCATGCGCGATTATCTCGCTGAGATTTATCGCCTTGCCGACCGTGCCGACGACCCGACAAGTTACATTGGCACATCCGCCCTCGCTGATCTGCTCGACGTAAGTCCACCGGCTGTCAACCGCATGGTGACACGCCTCAAAGAAAATGGCCTGCTGGAGCATGAACCCTATCAAGGGATTCGTCTAACAGAATCCGGTCAATTGGAAGCGCTTAAGCAACTGCGGTCGCACCGTATCGTCGAGGCTTTTTTGGTGAATGTGATGGGGTTTGCGTGGCATGAAGTCCACGAAGAAGCCGAGCGCATGAGCCAGGGGTTGAGTGATGTGCTGGTTGAGCGCATGTACAGGATGGCAAACCAACCGACACACTGCCCGCATGGTGAAGCCATTCCATCCGCCGATGGAACTTTGGAGAGCTTGCATGATAGTTTGCTCTCGGTGGCTGAAGCTGGCGTTGACCTTGAAATTACCCGCGTGCGTACCCGTGAGTCAGACCGGCTGGAATATCTTGCCGCGTTGGGACTAACCCCCGGTAGGCACCTTCAGATTATCCATCTGGCGCCGTTCAACGGGCCGCTGCAACTCAAGGTGGGCACGGAATACCGTATTGTGGGGCATAATTTAGCTGAACTGATTAAAGTTAAGCCTCTGGGGTAGGGGACGGCGTACTCGTTACGGCAGTCCCCTGTTGCAGCGTTTCCTTGGTCACTATATCTTTTGGTGGAACCAGAATACTTTCAGCAATGGTTTCGCCTGCCAAGAGTTTTACGGTCGCATTCATCATCGATTCAGCCAATAATTCGTTGGATGACTCAACTGACGCACGAATAAAATGATCTTTAAGGATATATTCTTGTGCGAGCGGTTCGGCATCAATGCTGATGATCGTAACTTCGTCCGGCTTGATACCGGCTTCCACCATCGCGTCAATAGCACCAAATGAGCCAGCGTCGTTGATACTTAGGATAAAGTTGAAGTGGACGTTTTCTTCAAGGAGTTTTGTAACCGACTCTTTGCCGAGTTCACGAGTAGCCCCTGTATAACGGCCTATTATTGTTGCGTCAGGCGCGATTTCCTTTAAGCCGTCTTCAAGGCCATTGGCCCGTACCACAAGATCTTCGCGAGATGGGAAGTCGAGGATAATGACCTGCGCTTTGCCATCCATTTCGTCGCGTACCAGCCTCCCCGCGAAATGCCCCGGCGCGAGGCCAAGCAGATAGTTATCCCCACCAACATTCACCGCGCCATAACCGAAGAAGTCATTAGCCTGAAAGATGAGCGGGATGTTTGCGGCACGCGCAGATTCTAAACTCGCTTTTAGGAGGTTAATGTCTAGTGGGCAAACGATCATAGCAGTCGCGCCTTCTGCTCGTGCTTTGTCGAACAGCGTTACTTCTTTATACTCATCAGTTTCGCTGTCATAGACGCGGAACATAAGCCCCTTTTTCCGTGCCAGATCGCCGAGATCACGCGCCAGACCAGCATGGAAGGCCGTGGCCTGGGTACAGGCAATATAGGCGATAAAACCGCTGCTGCCTAAGCGGGCTTTGGCCTCAATGATGGCGGCTGAGTCGGGTATGATTTCTTCCGCGAGGGCGCTTTTACCTGTTTGGACGAGTGTGTCCAGCGGTGGTAAGGCTGCGGCTGCCGTTTCGGTGGCTTGTTGGGCGGCTGCTGTTTGAGTGTTGCGGGTGACCAGAACGACCGCCGCTACAATTAACACCATCAAAACGCCACCGGCTGCTGCCAAGTAACGCGGCTGCACTTTCTTGCGTGTCACTGAACTCACATATAAGTTCAAAGGCTTGATCGGTTGTAGGTGCGACGAACTGCCTGCGGGCAGCCCTACTGCGAGATTAAGTGCCTGCGCCATTTCAGTTGCTGTGTTATAGCGTGCTGCGCGGTCTTTTTGCAGCGCTTTCATGATGACGGCCTCAACTTCGGGCGGTGTGTTCGGGTTGAACTCACGCGGGGAAGTAGGCGGCTTTTCAAGGTGCTGGTAGATAATCGAGACCAGATCGGCAGTGTTGGTGTCGAAGGGTAAGCGACCAGCAACCATGTTATAGAGAATGACACCAAGGCTGTAAATATCGGAACGGTGGTCAAGCGGTTCGCCACGAAGCTGTTCCGGTGACATATACGCGGGCGTTCCGACGATGGTTCCGCTGTGGGTCAGTTCGCCCGAACCTTCGGTGAGTTTTGCCAGTCCGAAGTCAGTTAAAAAGGCGTTACCGCCATCATCCATCATAATATTGCTGGGCTTCAAGTCGCGGTGAATGATGCCCTTGCTGTGGGCGAAGGCCAAACCTTGCGCCACCTGACTGAAGATCACTGCCGTTCGGTCTAGCGGAATTGAGCTGCGTTTGAGGGCTTCGCTGAGTGAGCCGCCTTTTAGCCAGCGCATCGCTAAAAATGCAAATTCGTCGTTGATGCCGTAGGCGTAGATGGGTAAGATGTGGAGGTTTTCTAGCTTGGCGATGACTTCGGCTTCGCGGGCGAAACGCAGCTTAAACTCTTCTTGTTCGCCCTCATCCAGCCGGATTACTTTTAACGCTACATGTCGGTTAATAGAGGCTTCAAAGGCCTTATATACGGTTGCCATAGCGCCTTGTCCAAGACGCTCTTGTACTACAAAATCCCCTATACTTCTACCGATGAGCGAATCTCGCATGACAAGCTAATTCCTGAAAATTGCAAATTGTGCTGGCAAACAAATCCTATTGAGCGGCTAAAGTATAGGTCAGTTGTGCTCAATATGCTACCTTTAACTCATTACCTTAATGGTTAGTTGGTGCCTATTGCCCTCCGCGATTACGTCAGGTAATCGTAGTTTTCACGTCGATACAAATCAAATAGTGGGGTGTTATAATGCTTTTCAATGGTGCAATAGTGTTGGAAGAAAAACATGTATCCAAAGCGTATCTTACTCTCGCTCATTCTGATTTTGGTCGCGCTGCCCTTCGCGGCTAACGCCCAAGACAGCACACCTATCCCCGGTAACTATAAACTCAACGGTATTCAGTATATTGCTCAAAACTGGAATAACTGCGGCCCTGCAACCTTAACGATGGGCTTGACTTATTTTGGTGGTGTCGCCGATCAAAACCCGGCTGCCGCATGGTTAAAGCCGACTGACAAAGATGGTAATGTCAGCCCGTGGCAGATGGCTGCTTACGTTAATAATGAACTTGGCAGCGCCACCCGTGCGCTCGTGCGGGTCGGTGGGGATTTGACCACAATCAAGACTCTGCTTTCCAATAATTTTCCGGTGATTATCGAAGCTGGTTATGACCCCGAACCAGATCGCCTCGGTTGGATGGGGCATTACTTGCTGATGGTGGGCTATGATGATGCTTCGCAAATTATCACCAGCTTTGATAGCTATCTTGGCGCGAATAAGGCTTATAGCTACGCCCATATCGACGAGTTCTGGCACCATTTCAATAACACCTATATTGTTTTGTACAGCGCCAGCCGTGAACCTGAACTGATGACCCTGCTCGGTACGAATGCTGATCCGGTGCAGAATACACTGAACGCGCTGGAGATCAACCGTCAGCGGGCACAGGCGAACGCGACTGATAAGTTCGCATGGTTCAATATGGGTTCGAATTATGTACAGTTGGCTGAACTAAATCCGGCTGCTTACAGCCCCAAGGGTTACGAATATGCTGTAGTTGCTTTCGACAAGTCACGCGAGTTAGCCTTGCCTTGGCGGATGCTGTGGTACCAGTTCGGCCCCTACGAAGCCTATAATGCGGTTGGGCGGTATAGTGATGTGCTTGATCTGGTACATGTTCAATTGAAAGAAGAAGGTACCTCACAATATATCGAAGAAACCTTCTACTATGCAGGTGTTGCCCGCGAAGGGCAGGGCGATTTGACACGCGCGCTCGAAAATTATAAGCAGGCGGCTTTCATTGACCCCAACTTTACACCGGCTGTTGCTGCCCGTGACCGGTTGCAAAATACGGTGTCGGCTTCTACTGGTGGCAGCGGCTAGGCATCAACGACCGATTTTCAAACAAGACGGCGGACACGAGTTCGCCGTTTTTGATTCACAATTTGCACAATCTGTGAAGTTTGTGAATCGGATTTTGGCAGGACTGAGGGAGCGAACTGCCGAAAATGCGTAAGATTCTTCAAATTCGTCATTTTCACACCCCACCTTATTCAAGCCGTCAGCTCGAAGTCAAAACGGATCGCTCCGTAATCAACGTTGAAAATGATGCTGTTGAGAATTTCGGGTTTTATGTCGGAAATGTCGCAATTGTTGGTGCTGTGGAGGTTGTTTCTCCCTCAATTGGCGGCGATGTCAGTTGCCAGTTTTCAGTTCATAGTGAAAAGCACAATATGCGGAACAAGCAGCAAAAGCAGCAAATGCGGCGCGAAATAAGTGGCGATTTGGTGCGCAGTCGGCGGATTGCTCGGCTGAAACTGCTGCAATATTGGCAAAGGGTCTGCCGCTGCAACGTTTGCTGCAAAATCGTTATCAGTCCACAGTCGCCAGTCCCACGGGAGGCTTCGCACTTGACAGTCTAATGCCCAAGAGGCGGTTGTTAAGCTGCGGCGGGTATAGCCCATCCCTAACCCTCCCCAGTAGTAACAGGGAAGGGAGCCAATACAGGGTTTGTCTACGCTATCTAACACCCTACAGCCAGACCTGTAAATAGCATAGCTGACTTGAGAACGATTAGGGTGACCATTTGGAAGAACATTTGGTAGCTTTTAAGTGTGGTGGGTGCTAACTTTGCTTGTGAGGGACAGGCAGGAGCGGTTGATAGATGGTTAGAAAATGGTTTGCCAACAAACTTGATTCAAACGTAAGTCATAATAAAAGCGAATACGGATCGTAAAATGGTGGACTTTAGATAAATTCTCAAGTGGTATAGGGCGCACGGCCGTGCGCCCCTACCAAATGGTGTTTCGCGGCGTGGTTATTGGCTGAGTGCCTGAATCATCTGGCGGAAGGCACTGCGATAATCGGCGGTAAGGTCAAAGCGCGGGCTGCGGCGAATGGCATCTGGCGGGTCAACGGGCGCGAGTTGGGCGATGACAATGCGCTTACCCTTGCCTTTGAAAAACTTCCACGCGGCTTCGACACTTTCGCTGTACAGTGCTTGTGGCGACATCACGTACACCATACGCGAACACTCGCTGAGGGCGGGGTGTACACCACCGGCCCAATGGACACTATCACCACCGTTGTCGTGCAGCCAGACGGCGATGCCGGCTTTTTGCAGATCATCGGCTAACTGCTCGGCGATCTCGGCATCGGCTTCGGTGAAGTTGATGTAAGCGGTATCCTGCGCGAGTTTGGTGCGGGTGTTGCTGGCGACCTGTACGGCAGCAGGGCGGGATTCGCCGCTGTGTAATGCGGTGCGCCCCATGCGGAATACGGTGCCGCCGCAGTCGGGACATTCGCCTTTGGTGGCTGGAATACCGCGCCGTGTCCAAACCGCTTTGGGGTTCTCGATTTCGATGGTATCGCGGCAGCGCACACAGTACGCTTCGATTGCTTCGTCTTCTTCGTTGTAATATTCAGCCTGATCGTTCACAAGCAGTTCTCCATTGAACGAATTAACACATATATTCTACTCGCAAACGTCCGAACATGCTCAGGCTTTGCTGGCGACAAATTCGAGCGATTCTTCGAATAATTCCAGATCGCCTTCATAGCCTTCAGCGTCAGGGTGTTGGATCGAAATCCATTCGCGCCATGTAACATCTTCGGCAACCTTGAACGGGTGCTTTGTTTGACCATCAATCAGCGCTTGCACTCGTTCGGCGGGCAGCTTAATAGCGACGCCATTACCGCCGATGAACACGAATATTTTGCCCATTATGGTATAGGCTGGATAACCGAAGCGTTTGCTGACATCTACCCCCGGTATGCCGAGGAGCATTTCGTCAATCTTGTCTTTCTGAGCTTGATTATATTTTTTCTCGGTCACGGTTCATGACCCCCTAAATAAAAATGACACAGAGCCATCGAACCTCTGTGTCATTTCATTTCTGATTTGCGTGCGAGGGCTATTGACCCATCGTCGGCGGCAGGTTGTAATGAGCGCGAATGGTGTCTTCGATCTCATCGGCAACTGCTTTGTTATTGAGCAAGAACTGCTTGGATGATTCGCGACCTTGACCGAGCAGGCCATCGTTATAGCGGAAGAACGCGCCACGCTTTTCGATGATGCCCAGCTCAACACCGAGGTCAATGATTTCGCCGACCTTGCTGATGCCGCCTTCGAAGAACATGATGTCGAACTCGGCTTCGCGGAAGGGGGCGGCCACCTTGTTCTTGGTCACGCGCACTTTGGTACGGTTACCGGTGGTGTCCTCGCCATGCTTGATGCTTTGAATACGGCGAATGTCCAAACGCATGGAGGCGTAGAATTTGAGTGCGCGACCGCCGGACGTGGTTTCCGGTGAGCCGAACATCACGCCGACTTTTTCGCGCAATTGGTTGGTGAACATGACGGTGACGTTGGAATGTTTGATCGCGCCGCCGAGCTTACGCAGCGCTTGGCTCATCAAACGTGCTTGCAAACCGACGTGCGAGTCCCCCATTTCGCCTTCAATTTCAGCACGCGGCACGAGTGCGGCCACGCTGTCCACCACGACGACATCTAGCGCACCGGAGCGCACCAGCGACTCGGTAATTTCCAGCGCCTGCTCACCGGTGTCTGGTTGGGAGATGTAGAGTGTATCAACATTCACACCGATACGTTCGGCATAGCTGGGGTCAAGCGCGTGTTCCATATCGACGAACGCGCACAAGCCGCCGCGCTTTTGTGCCTGACATATCACATGCAAACACAGGGTCGTCTTACCGCTGGATTCCGGCCCATAGATTTCGGTGATGCGACCACGGGGAATGCCACCTACTCCAGTAGCGATGTCGACCGTCAGCGAACCGCTGGGGATGACTTCGACCGCCATATGGTTAGCGTCACCCAAGCGGACGATGGTGCCATCACCAAAGCGCTTGGTGAGGTCAGCCAGTGTTGCTTCAAGCGCTTTCATACGACCGGTATCATCACCAGCGCTAAATTCTTCTGGTCTTTCTTTCTTCTTGGTCAGACCTTTTTTGCCACGTTTTTCTTTTCCGGGAGCTTCGGCTGCGGCGGTTTCCGTTTCAAGTTCGTTGACTTCTGGTTCTGCCACTTTGTTTTTTTCCTGCTATCATTATTGGATATGGTCTATTATTTTAGCACAGGCGTTCTGGAAAAGCAAGTTGTAAAGTGCAATGTACATATGAAAATATACACTAAAACTGGCGATGATGGGACAACCAGTCTCTTTTCAGGCGGGCGCGTCTCTAAAAGTCACCTTAGAGTCGAAGCTTATGGAACGGTTGATGAACTGAATTCGGTGCTGGGCGTGGCGCGTGCCCACCAACCGCAGCCGCGTGCAGATGAGTGGCTGGCACGTATCCAGTGGCAGTTGTTCAACCTCGGCGCAGATTTAGCGACACCGCTCGACGCCAAATCGGATTGGGTGGTGCGGATGGATGCGGAAACGGTGGTTTGGCTGGAAGAGTCGATTGACACGATGACCGCCGAACTGCCTGAACTTAAGAATTTTATCCTACCCGGTGGTTCACTGGTCGCCGCCAATGTCCACATCGCCCGCACGGTTTGCCGCCGCGCCGAGCGGTTGGTGATCGGGCTGCAAGCGCAGGAACCGGTGGGTGAGCATGTCGTGCATTACCTGAACCGCCTGTCGGATTTCTTGTTCACATTGGCGCGGTGGGAGAATATGCACGCGGGTATCCCTGAGGACAAGTGGTCGTCGCGGTGATAGGTATGAAGGAAGTGGACATTATAAATTAGTGCGGTATTTGGCGAGCGGACGAGGTACGCCTCGTCCCTACCTTAAATCATGCAGAAGATTTGAACCTGCCTGAAAATAATTTAGAATGCCAGCCGATAATCTCATTATTCTGGTAAGAGGGTTTGAAGGCGCTGGGTGCCGCTGCTGACGCTTTCGACTACCCAACCGACGATACCGCTTTCCGTGCGTATTTGCCACCATGTAAAGCCATCTGCGGCGATTGGGCCGTCGGTGATGGTCACTCTTGCGCCCTCACCCAGCTTGGCGATAATCAGATAGCCTGTGCCTGAGCCTGACCGCACATTGAGCTGGTCGCCATCCGTGGTGTGAATAACCGCCAAACCACCTGCTGCTAAAGCCGCGTTTAAACGACGTGTGGCCTCCGGTGTTATGAGGTCGGAAGGGCTTACGAGCAGCGGTTGGTTGGGGGCAGGGGCGATGAGTGGTGTAGTGCCCGGTGCGTAGACGGGATCGGCAAGCTGCGACCACGGTGTGTAATTGGTAGCGGCGACCTGTGCGCTGATACTGATGTCACCCGCCCATACGATCAGCGGGAGTTCGCCCACGCCGCTCATCCAAATAGGGACGCCAGCGTTTAAGCTGCTGCGGGTATCCACATACACCAGCGTTCGCGCCCCCGGTGCAAAGGTATCAGTGGTATAAATGAAACCATCGGCTACCCCTTTGGCTTCGACCAACGTGATGGCGGTTGGCAGGGTACCAACAACCCCACCGCTGCGTTCGACCACCATCCACGCAAAGCGCCCATTAGCGGTCGAGGTATCGACCAAGATACGTTCGCCGTTCTGGATGAAGCGCGGGCTTTGCAGGGTAGCATCGGAGAGGTTGAAGAAGGGGAAGCGCGCGCCTGTGAGCGACTCGAACACCTGTAGGCTGTTGGCTTGGAAGAACGGGAAGGCTGCCTGCTGGTTTTCGAGGCGCGTATCGGCAGCGGCCATGATGGTTTCATCGGTATTGGCGAAGCGGTCGCTGTTGAGGCTGGTGAAAATCGAATTGAGCGCGAGTGTGTTGCTATCCACATTCCAGTCATAGGCTTTCAAGGTGCTGGCGGCTTCGGTACCGCTGATAACCAGATTGAAGCTGACGGTTTGCAGACTGAAGCGGCGGATTACGGGGGTTAAGCCGGGGGTATCGGCGATGCCCAGTACTGCGACTGTGGGTAAATCCGAACGCAGACTGTAATCGACCGCGCCTGTGAGGAGGTTGAGCACGACTATGCCCCAACCACCGCCTTCTAAACTGTAACCGAGGGCGATGCGAGTATTGTCGTCGTTAAAGGCCGCGTCGTCGGTGATATATTCGAAACTGGTTGACAGCGTTAACGGCAGGGCGAAACTTGCCATCAGCCGTTCGCGCCGGCTGACGATGAGTACACCCTGAAAGGTGATACTGTTATAGGCAACATAGGCGAGGGGGGAACCGCCATGCCCGACGGCGACGGTCGCGGGGTAATGGTCGAAGTCGGTTAGCAGGGGCAGCGTAAACGAGTCAGCAATTTGGCCGCTGCTATCAATCGTATAGACAGTTCCGCTCACCGGCTCGTACAACTGTGCTTGCCAGTTTGCGCCTATTGCTTGTGCGTGCGCGGGCAGCCAAATACCAATCATCATCAGCAGCGCCCACATCCACAATAATCGTCGTCCCATTGCCCGACTCCTGCTCATTCGTAGACTTGCTTAAAGTGTAGGCTTGATGCGGAAGTAACGCAAAAAGTACCGGAACGACTGATTTTGTTGATGAAGTGTTGAGGTGTGAATATTAATTTCTATTATCACTTTGTTTTGAACACTAGGTAAAATAAAATGAATGTATGTAACATCCTGTAATTTTAAGAAGTGACATCCCAAGCATGTTTTCTGCCGTACCTTCTATACTCAAACGCTTTGATATTCCTACTCAGCTCAATAACCGTAATTTGCGGTTAATCAATTGGATTACCCTCAGTATTATTCCGATAGCGGCGGTTCATGCCAGCATTAGTGCGCTGGTGTTCCGCCGTATCGATGTTGCGCTGTACGGTTTAGGGGCGGTGCTGCTGTCGGTCGTGTTGAATAGGCTGGCGCGGCGGGGGTATGTGCAAACGGCAAGTTACATCTTTATCTTCGGCATCTGGTTTATTATCACCCTGCCGAATTTGATCCCCGGTGGTGATGGGGTATTCGGCGTGGCATTCAGCGCGTATATTATCCCGACCTTATTAGCCGGTTTTTTGTTCGGCGGGCGTGTCAGTTTTTTGGTGGCGCTGATGTCGCTGGGGATGGGGGTGGTTTTTGCCCGGCGGGGTATCAACTCGACCGATCTAGAGATTGTTTATACACCCATTGATGTGCTGCTCAGACTTACTTCGGAAGCGATTATCTTTTTTGTTGCAGCGACGCTGCTGTCGTTTTCAAACCGGAGCGCGTTTGGTGCGATCCGAAAAGCGCGATTGACTGAGGGCGAACTGATCTCGCGGAATACTGATTTGGAAGCGCAAAGTGCCGAGCGCCAAAAAGTGGAAGCCGCGCTGCGTGCCAGTGAACAATCGGCGCAGCAGTTTCAAGAACGACTCAAGGCGCTGCACGAGGTTGGCATCGAGTTATCATCGGTCGATAATTTAGATGACCTTTACCGGCAGGCGGTTATGCTGGGACAATCGCGGCTGGGCTTTGACCGCATCGCGTGGTTTGTTATCGAGCCTAAGACGCGGCAGCTCATGGGCAGTTATGGTACCGATGTGCAGGGTAAGCTGCGCGATGAACACGAATTCTTGATCAGCTTGAGTCTTGATGATTGGACGGAAACGCTCAACGGTTTTACCGATAAAGGACATGTGCGCTTCCTACGTGAAACGCCCTTGTGGGATGGTGGCGATATTGTCGGGCAGGGATGGAACGCTATTTCTGCGGTTTTGCAAGGCGAACAGATCATCGGTTGGTTGGTGGTCGATAACCTTGTTAACCACCAACCCTTGAAAGATTTTCAACTCGAACTGCTGCGCTTGTATGGGGCGATGCTCGGTCAGTTGCAAGTACAGAAGCAGACGCAGCAAATCCTGATCGACAAGGACGAGCGGTTGAACCTCGCCCTTGAAGCAGCACACATGCGCTCGTGGGATTGGAACATTATTACGGGCCGAATTACCCGCAATGATGTATTGCAATTAAGTGGACTGCCTGATGCACAGGATTACAGCACTTACATCACTTCCGTACACCCTGACGATCAATTGCTTTTGCTAGAAGCCACGCGACGTATGGTGGAAAAAACAGGCATCTACGAGGTTGAGTATCGCTACATTGATCCAGTCGATAGAATGACGGTTCATTGGTTGTACTCGCTCGGTCAGCCATATCGTGATGTGAAAGGTGACATCATCGGTGTAGCGGGGGTACTGCAAGACATTACCGGTCGTAAGCAGATCGAAGAATCGCTCAAACGGGCTGACCAGCAGGCGATGGAACTGGCACTCGAAAAAGAACGGGTGAACGCCTTGAGTGAATTTATCCACATGATCTCCCATGACTTCAAAACACCGCTGGCGATCATCAATAACAGCTTGTACCTACTAGAGCGGATTGACGACCCCAAGAAACACAAGGACAAGCTATCGCTAATCAAAGAGCAAACGCTTCTGCTCGACAAGCAAATTCAAGACATTTTGACTATCTCGCGCTTGCAATACGCGCCGGTGGTTGCCCGTCATGCCGTAAATATGAACCTGCTCGTGAATAAACTGGGTGATTTATTTCACCCGTCACTCGAAAAGAAAAACCTCATGTTGGCGTTGGATTTACAAACCCCTTTACCCAACATTCTGGCGAATACTGATGAACTTGACCGCGCTTTCATCAACCTGCTCGAAAATGCGATCAACTACACACCTAACGGCGGCACGATCACCATTACCACTCGTTTGACCGAGCGGCATGTCGAATTTGCCATCGCGGATACCGGCATTGGGATGACTGACGATGACCGTCATCAGATCTTCAATAACTTTTATCGTGCCGAAAATGCCCGTATGATTAACAGCAAAGGTACGGGATTGGGTTTGGCGATTGTCCACAAAATCGTCACCCTCTATGAAGGTTCAATCGAGGTTGAAAGCGAATTGGGTAAAGGGACTTGTTTCCGGTTATACTTCCCCATTATCCAAGAGGCTAAATAACCGCTGCACTTATGTCCCTACGCTGGTCGCGCAAACTCTATTTCCTGTGCCTACTGTGCTTACTACTGCTGCAAGCTTCGACGACTGTGGCTCAAGCGCAGCCATCGGCAGTCAAGGCATCGCGGATGGGCATCACCTTTATTAGTTCACTCGATCATCCCGCCAACGATTTGCGCTACCAACGGGCGACCCTGCTCGGCGCAGCATGGAACCGTTGGCCGCTGTATTGGGATCGTGTTGAAAGGGCGTCAGGGGTGTTCGACTGGACGGGGTACGACCGTTTGGTGACGCAGGATGTGCAGCACGGCCTCGCTATCAACGCGATTTTGCTCGGTCGCCCTGCATTTCACGGCCTCGGCGGTGGGGTGCAGAACTTGAACGTGGCGGTTTTCAGCGATGGTACGGATATTCCTGCCCCCGGTAAACTGCCGAATCCGGCGAACCCGTGGGCGGTATTCGTGTACAACGCGGTGATGCGCTACAAACCCGGTGGCTTGCTGGCGAGTACACTCGGTTGGCCTGCGGGTGCAGGGGTGAGTGTGTGGGAGGCGTGGAACGAACCTGACCTGACGATGTTCTGGTCGGCGGGTGTGGAGCAGTACGCCCGTTTGCTCAAGGTAACTTACCTCGTCGCGCACCAAGCCGACCCCGCTGCCCGCGTGATGTTCGGTGGCCTCGCGTATGGCAACCCCGATCAGGACGATTGGCTGGCGAAGGTGCTGGCGATTTACGCGAATGACCCGCTGCGCCAAACGTTCAACTGGTATATGGATCAGGTGGCGGTTCATAACTACACCTATGCCCGTCGCAGCGGTTTGGTCGTCAACCGCATCGAATCCGAGTTGGCGAAGTACGGCCTGAACCGTCCGGTGTGGCTGAATGAAAGCGGCGTTCCGGCGTGGGATGATTATCCGGGGCCGGTATGGACGGCGGCGATTCCTTCCGAACGGCAGTACCGCGCGACTATGCAGCAGCAGGCGAACTTCTGGGTCGCCAGTACGGCGCTGGCGTGGGCATCCGGCGCGGAGGTGGTGTTTTACCATCAACTGTATGACGACTGTGGCAATCAGGGTGGCGACTTCCCACCGCACAACGGCGAATACTGCGCGACCGGCGCGATGTGCGCGGGGGATGCTTACGGTCTGTACCGCAACGAACGCGGGGAGGCGTGTTTTAGCCAGCATCCGCTGCCGGGATCGCCGCGTCCGGTAGCGGGCGCTTTTTACCGGATGGCGCAAATCTTCGGCGCGGCACCCTTCGCCAATGGGCATATCGAGTCGCAGGAAGGCACAACGCTCGTTTCGTTCGACCGCCCGACAACCGGCGAGCGCATCCTCGTGATGTGGAACCGCACCACGAGCGAACTCAAGCTGGATGTTCCGGCGTTGGGCGACTCAGCGCAGCTTTATGACATCGCCAACCAAGATTACGAACTCATCCCGACCGACGGTAAATACACCATCGGCCTGCAACCGCTGACGGCAGATAACCTCCCCGGTTTGCCAGCGGGTGAACTGTCGGGTATCGCCGGAGCGCCGATGATCCTTGTCGAGAAGATCAATCCCGCGCTGCTGGTGACACTCACCGCGCCGGTAACCGCCACGCCGCAAGGCACCCCCGCGCCCCGTGCCACCACCGACCCGACCGAGGACATCAGCCCGCCGACCACCAGCATGACGGCGTTACCTGCCGTAAGCCCTACGACCTTCGCGGTGGAATGGTCGGGGACGGACGACAGCGCCATTGACCGCTATCTGGTATGGGTACGCATCAACGGCGGCAAGTGGCAGCCGTGGCTGGAAACAGGGCAGACGCGCGGCTTTTACACGGGCGATGTGGGCAGCACCTACGACTTCGCGGTGTGGGCGATTGACTTTGCGGGGAACTGGTCACTCAACAGCGAACTGGTGCCGCAGACGAGTACAACGGTGGGGTAGAGAATGCAATTGAACCGCAGAGACGCTGAGAACGCAGAGAAACATAGAGAGAGTGGCGTAGGAGACTAGGTTTTTGAAAAACTTACGAGTTGCTCTTTTAATCACTTGGTTCATGCTGCTCGGCACGGCATGTTCCATGACTGACGGGTTACCTAATACACCCCGCCCAACTGTACAGCCAACAAAAACTGCTTTTATAGCTACAAGTGTACCTTCGCTCATTCGACCAACCGCCAGTTTCCCCGGCGTTGTAACTGGCTTGATGTGGGAAAACAATCGTTGGATTGCAACGCACGATAGAGTTTGCGTTTATGTCGAACAAAAACCTCTTTGGAAACCCGGCGATTTCTGGTCGGATTTCGATACCACTCCTAGTGTTAATATTCACATCAATGATGCAGCCACAAGAGACCCAAGACGAACTTTGACAGGCGTGTTGTATGTTGAAGAGGATACTTACGGCGAAGTCATCGGGACACATGGATATGGTATGGAAACGTGTATTCAACTTGATGAGCAACAATCTATAACCTATTCCACCAATAATCTTATGAAAGTAACCGTTGAATACAATGGCGCTACGTTATTCGCAGATTCGTGGGGTTTTGCGATAGATAATCAACTGGTGCCACAGGCAAGTACGGTGGTGGGGTAAGTAGAGCATATGTGCTATACTTTGATGACTTATCCGCCTATTTCTACGGTAAAGCACTATGATCACCATCAACTTGGAAACCGCCCGGCGTTTCATCCTCGGTAAGCAGGGCTTATGGCCCGGTCGGCGCTGGCGCGGCATCGAAGGTGTGGAACAGGCGATGCGGGCGATGGAGTACCTACAGCTCGACCCGCTGCAAATTATCGCTCGCAGCCACGACATCAAACTGTACAGCCGTGTGCTCGGCTACAAACCGGGTATGTGGGAGGACGTGGCCTATCAGCAGCGCAAGTTTTTTGATTGGGGCGGTTGGTTGGCAGCCCGACCGATGGACGAACTACCCCATTGGCGCGTCATCATGCGGCGCGAACGCGAGGGCGGGGCGGATATGGATAACCGTATTCGCCAGATGGGTATTGAACACGCGGCCACTGTTGAGGAAATGCGCGCTATTTTGCAGGAACGCGGTACGGTGACCAATCGTGATTTCGAGATGAAAACGCGGACACGCATCGACAGCTACCGTGGGCGCAAGGACAGCGCGTTGGCGTTGTACTACATGTGGCGTGTTGGCGACGTGATGACGCACCACCGTGAGGGGTTTGAGCGTGCTTATGCCCTCACAGAAAGCGTCGCGCCGGAACACCTTATCCGCGAAAGCACGGATGATGAGGCCGACCGTTTCCTGATTAAAAAGGACATCAGCTTTTCCGGTATCTCGCGTTTAAATCGCACGGCTGATGCTTTTTTCCGTGGCGTGCCATTTGAAAAAGCGATGCCGATTCGCGAGGTCATGCTGGCGGATGGCGACCTTGTGGAAGTGAAGGTCGAGGGGTGGAAGCCGGTACACTACATTCTCGGCAGTGATGCTGACCTGCTGGCGGAGTTGATGGCAGGGCGTGTGCCGGATGCGTGGAAACCGCTAGACACCACAACGACCGAGGAGGTTGTTTTCCTCGCGCCGCTTGATCATGTGAGTGCGCGTGGACGGGCGAAAGTGCTGTTCGGCTTTGACTACATCTGGGAAGTGTATAAGCCGCTGGAGAAGCGCAAGTACGGCTACTACACGCTGCCGATTTTGTGGGGCGACCGGCTGGTGGGGCGCTTCGATAGCAAGCTCGACCGGACGACCAACACCTTTATCATTATCGGGCTGTGGCTGGAAGATGCGGCGCTGGGTAAAGATGAAGCCTTTGCTGAAGCGTTGGGGGCGGGTTTCGCGCGGTTTGTGAATTTCCTCGGCGCGACCAAAGTGGATGCGGCGGCGATAGCTGAGCCACTGCTGCGCAAACGGGTGGCTGCGGTGGTGAAGGGCAGCAAGAAGAAGTAAGACAGTGGGGGGAGAGAAATATGGCAGATAATGGTATTACTGAATTGGTCAAAGCTATTGAAACCGCATTTGCCGACACACCTTATCCGGGTGATGGTCAAATTGGGACTTTGGAATTAGATTTTTCTTTTCGTGGGTTGAACTGGAAACAGGTTCCCATTGAAGTGCTGTTTTATCATCGCGACGAGACATCATCATTTACCCCAGAAGGTTTCCGCTTCTACTTACCCGCAATGATGTTCGGTGTATTACTTCATTTTGAGGAAGTTGACACTTTAACTCAAAATTTGATATATAGACTTGTTCCAGCGCATGATGACTATCTTGACAATAGTTATTGGGGAGGGCTGAACCGTATAGTTGCCGTTCTGAATAGGAAAGAGAAGGAGGCGGTTTATAAGTTTCTTCTAGGGTGTAGGCAGCTAGATGAAAAATGGGGTTTTGGTGAGACAGGTAGGAGGGAGTTAGAAGAAGGAATTAAGTTTTGGAGAAGTTTGACTTCATGACAAGCTTTCTTGCCACCAAATCTCCGCGTCGCTGCGGTTAAAATGCCGTGACTTGACGCTTTACCTACGCCTCGTCTTTTGCCGTTGATTTTCACTGTGGCAGCGATTAACATGCTTTCCAGAAAACAAAAACAGCCCTGATGAGCTGTTTGATTGTGCCGACGGTGGGAGTCGAACCCACAAACCCTTTCGGGCGACACATTTTGAGTGTGTAGTGTTTGCCAGTTTCACCACGTCGGCTGATTTATTCATCTACAACGAGGCTTTTCCTCATGTAGATCAACGGTATATATCTTAAAATCTCTGACACGGATTGTCAATGGCGAGCGAACTCCAAAATGAACCTGCGCTGATAACTGCTGCCTTGCGTGGGAACATGACTGCGTTTAATGACCTTGTCCTGCATTATCAGGATCGGGTTTATTCACTTGCTTACCGCATTCTGGGCGAGTCGGAAAGTGCTGCGGATGCGGCGCAGGATGCGTTTATCGCGGCATACCGCCGGTTGGATACCTACCGTGGGGGCAGCTTTCGCGCGTGGTTGTTTCGCATCGCCACCAACACCTGTTACGACGAACTGCGCCGCCTCAAACGCCGACCGGTGACCGCCATCGAAGATTTACCCGGTGCGGATGCCGACGATGGCCCCGCGCTGCCTGCCGACACCGCCACGCCCGAACAAGCCGCCCAACAAGCCGAGCTTGCCCGTGCTATCGAGCAGTGTATCGGCACTCTGCAAACCGACCAGCGTGCGGTACTTGTCCTCAGCGATGTGGAAGGTCTTAGTTATCAGGAAATTACAGACATCACCGGAGCAACTTTGGGTACGGTAAAATCACGTCTTAGCCGTGCGCGGGCGGGTGTTCGAAACTGCTTAGGAAATGTTCAGGAACTTTTACCCGCTGTTTATCGTCTTAAAGATGACGTGAATTAACGGTACACTTACTCAATAAACATGCTAACTGATCTGGACTACGACCTGCTTTCTGCTTATATCGACGACGCGCTGACTGATGAGGAACGCGCCAGTCTTGAATCACGCCTCCAAACCGAGCCGGAACTGCGCTCGGAACTGGAAGAACTGCGTGCTACAGTGCTGCTGCTGAACAACCTGCCGCCGCGCAAAGCCCCGCGTGATTTTACGCTGGATGCCCGTTATGCGCGTCGTACCTCATTCTTCGCCAGTGCAGCCTTCAGTGCGCTTTCGACCGCTGCCGCCGTTATCCTGTTCGCGGTGGGGGCATTCCTGTTCACGAACAATAACCAACCGCCGACGAGTTCTGGTCAGGCGGCTCAGGTGGCAATGGGTTCAACAGCGGCAACGGCCACCAGCTCTACAACGCTGGATAAAGGCTTGATCGAGACTGAGACAATGGAAGATGTGACGAACGATGTCGCTCCGGTAACGGCACCGACCATCCTTCAAGAATCTACCGTGGAAACCTTGGCTGATGGGGTGGTGGAGCAGGCGACCACAACACTTCAAAACGAACAGGAATCCGGCGTACCCTCACTGTTCCAAGCGGATGCCGAAGCACCTGCCGACGCGCAAGATAGCAACAACGACACGTTTAACGTCGCTCCGGCTTCACCCGTCGAATCGCAAGAACGCAGCACGGAAGCCACCGAAACGGTCACGGGGCAGTTTTTTGGAATGCAGCCTCAACCGACCATGGGGGCGATGGGCGGAGCCGCTCCTGTTGCACCTCCTGCTTACGACACGGGTGATGCGATGTCCTCGATGATGATGGAACCTACGGAAACACCCACGTCGTCGGAAGTGATCAGTTCTGCGATGCAACAACCGGCTGCGACCTTTGCACCGAGCAGCACCGCATTGCCCACAGCAACCGATACACCAACGCTGACACTCACGTCAACCGCGACGAACACATTGGTGCCGACTGCAACATCAACACCGGAGCCGACACCCGTACCGCCGGTAGAGCGCGAACGTGCTGATAGCTCCAATTTGCTGCCGCTTGCAGTGCTGGTGCTGGCAAGTGTATTCCTCGTGCTGGGCGTAGCGACCACCATAGCACGCCGCAGCCGCTGATGAGCCGCGAACGCATCAGCCGTTTTTGCCAGATGTGTGGTTCGCCGACCGAACTGCGCGAACGCTTCGGAATCGAGCGCCCTGTTTGTACAACCTGTGGGCATATTGTCTTTTTCGCGCCAGCGGTCGCGGTGCTGGCGCTCATCCTGCAAAACGACCATGTGCTGCTTGTCCAACGTGCCAATGACCCCAAGAAAGGCTTATGGGTGACACCCGCCGGTTTCATGGAATGGTACGAAGACCCCGTGGTCGCCGCCCGCCGCGAAGTGCTGGAAGAAACCGGCCTCGACGTGCGCATCGACCGCTTACTCGACATCTTCCATACGCCCGATGATGGCGGCCTCGCCGATGTGGTGATTGCCTACGCCGCTACCGTCATCGGTGGCACGCTGGAAGCCGCCGACGATGCACAGTCTGCCGCGTGGTTCACCCGCACTAGCCTCCCCGAACTTGCCTTCCTGCCCACGCAGCGCATCCTCGCCCGTTGGGTCGCTGGCGAACTGTAAAGCCGCATTTGAAACCGGATTTGCCAGCGGCAAACCCTTCATTACTCTCATATCTCAGTGCATCAAACGTTACTTTCCCGCATTTAACTCAGTACTCGGTACTCAGCACTCAGTACTTATTTTTGTCTTTGTATACTTTGTGCGGTTATACACGCTCATTTTCGTTGGGCTTGTATCTTTGCGCCCCACCACCCCTATTGTTAAAATGGCGCGCATCGCAACCCATAAGGCTTAACTATGCAGGTCAATCTCCGCCACATTCACAAACATTTCGGCGCGGTACATGCCAACAATGACATCAACCTCACCTTTCATGAGGGGCGTATCGTCGGCATATTGGGCGAAAATGGTGCTGGTAAATCAACGCTCATGAAAATCCTCTCCGGTTTTCAGCCTGCCGACAGCGGCGAAATTTGGATTGATAACCGCCCCGTCGCCTACACCGGCCCACAAGCCGCTATCCGCAACGGTATCGGCATGTTGCAGCAAGACCCGCTGGATGTTCCGGCCTTCACCGTCCTCGAAAATTTTATTTACGGCGGCGGGGATGGCTTCTTTCTCCCTCGCAAAACTGCCGTGCGCCAACTGCGCGAGATTAGCCAGCGTTTCGGCTTCGAACTTGACCCTGATATGATGATTGGGCAGTTGAGCATTGGTCAGCGGCAGCAGATGGAGATTGTCCGCCTGCTGACCCTCGGCGTGAAAATGCTGATCCTCGATGAGCCGACTACTGGCATCTCCGCCGAACAAAAACAAATTCTTTTTGACGCGCTCCGTGCCTTAACTACCAAAGATGGCTTAACCGTTCTTTTGGTGTCACACAAACTCGAAGATGTCATCGCGCTTTGTAACGAGGTCGCCGTGCTGCGTGGTGGGCGGCTCGTCGGCACACGCACCATGCCCGCCACCAACGCCCAACTCGTTTCGCTGATGTTCGGTCAGGAACTCGCACCGCAAACGCGCAAGCCGCTGGATTTATCCACTGCCTCTGATGCACTGGTGCTTGAACATCTGCACTTACGCGATAATCGCTTGAATATCGACAACCTCAACCTGCGGATCAAAGCCGGTGAAATCATCGGCCTCGCGGGGTTGGATGGCAGTGGTCAGGAGTTGATGCTCCGCGCATGTGTGGGTCTGCATAAAACCACACGCGGTCATATCCGCCTCAAGGGTGATGATCTCACCAACCAGTCGTATCGTGCTTTCCTGTCGAAAGGCGTTGCCTTCAGCGCGGCGGGTCGGCTCGAAGAAGGCTTGGTTGGTGGCCTCACGCTCACCGAGCATATCGCCCTCGCCACCGAATCCGCCCCCATCATCGACTGGCCTGCCGCCCGCCAGCACTGCGAGGCGCAGATCAAGCTGTACGATGTGCGCGGTCGCCCTGAGAGTATGATCGAAACCCTTTCCGGCGGTAATCAACAGCGTGTTCTGATGGCGTTGATGCCGTCGTCACCGGCTTTGTTGGCGCTCGAACAACCCACGCGCGGCCTTGATGTCGACTCCGCCCGCTGGATCTGGCAGCAGTTGCTCGAACGGCGTGATCGCGGCGCGGCTATTATCTTTAGCTCGCCGGATTTGGATGAACTCGTGGCCTACAGCGACCGTATTCTGGTATTCTACGCTGGCAAGTTCTTCGAGATACCGGATGCCGGACGAACCACTATCGACGAAATCGGTCGGTTGATCGGTGGACATTTTGAGGTGCAGCCCGCATGAAAGACCAATCCTTACGCACCCGCCTCATCTTCGGTGTGCTGCCCATCCTCGTCTCGCTGCTCGTCACCGGCATCCTGATTGTGCTGGTCGGCTCCGATCCATTTGCAGTTGCCTCGAAGTTGTGGACGGGCGCGTTTGCCGACCTGTTATCCGCCAGCAACGTTGTCAATTTGTGGATACCGCTAACGCTCGCCGCTATCGGCCTTGTCGTCACCTTTACGGCTGGCCTGTGGAACATCGGTGTCGAGGGGCAAATCCTGATGGGCGCGGTGTTCGCCTCTGGTGTTGCGCTGCATTGGCCGATCCCCGCGCCGCTGCTTGTGCCTGTCGAAATCATTGCCGCCATGATCGGTGGTGCTATGTGGGCGATGTTGGTTGGTGTGCTCAAAGTCTATTTGGGCGTGCATGAGATTTTTGGTGGGGTTGCCCTCAATGCGCTTGCCAATGTGATCTCCATCACCCTCATCACCGGCCCGTGGAAAGATGCTAACAACTCACGCGGCACAGCGCCCTTTGCGGTCGATGCCTTGCTGCCGCCCATCTCGCGTGATATGAACGTGAGTTTGCTGGCGTTCCTGATTACGGTTGTTGTCATTGTCGTGATCTGGCTTGCCCTGCGCGGTACCCGTTGGGGCTTGCAGTTGAAGGCCACCGGCAAGAATGCGCGGTCGGCGTTGCTGCTCGGCGTACCCACCTCGCGCAGCACCATGAGCGCGTTTATCGTGTGCGGGTTGATCGCGGGGATCGCTGGCTCGCATCGTGTCCTATTCACCTTCGGCAACTTGCGCCCGCTGGTTTCCGGCGGCATCGGTTTCTTGGCGCTGCTGGTGGTGCTGCTGGTGTCGATGCGTGTGCTGTGGGTTCCGCTGGTCGCGTTCGTTTTTGCCACGCTGCTCGGTGGCAGTGCCAAACTTAAAATTGATCTGCGCCTCGATGCTTCGCTGGTGGGCGTCATGCAAGATACGGTGGTACTCGTCGTGCTGCTCTTTAACGGGCTGCGCCAGCGGGTGCAAGAAAACCGTTCTAAAAATGAACTGCCGATTCCTGTGCTAATCACTTCTACCGTCGAAAACCCGCGCGTTATTGGAGACTCAACCGAATGAGTGACGAACTGCTCAATACCCTCAGCAGCATTATTGCGAACGCCACGCCGCTGGTCATCGCCAGCCTCGGCGAAACCATTACCGAGCGGGTAGGGGTGGTTAACCTGTCGCTGGATGGCAGCATTATCCTGTCAGCGATGGTGGGTTTTGCTGCCGCCTTCGCCACCCATAACGCGCTGGGTAAAGCTAGCCCTGATGTCGCCCTTGCTGTTGGGCTGTTGGCTGCTATGCTGGTCGGTGCCATTATCGCGCTGATTGTCGCTGCGGCGGGTATCGAACTCCGGCAGGATCAAGTCGCCATTGGTTTCGTGCTGACTCTCTTGGGCGCACATCTCGCCACGTTCCTCGGTGAACCGGTTGCCCGTCAGGTTGGCCCGCAGATTATCAAATCACCTATTCCCTTACTCGCGGATATTCCGATACTCGGCCCCATCTTCTTCCGTCAAACCATCCTCGTTTACTTCAGCTATATCCTTGTCATCGGCATCTGGTACTGGCTGTTTCGCACGCGGCAGGGTTTAGCCCTTCGTGCGGTGGGTGAGCGCCCGACGACTGCCTTCGCCCGTGGCACCAAAGTCAACCGCACCCGCTATATTTACGTGGGTATCGGCGGCGCATTGGTCGGGTTGGCCGGCGCGGCCTATTCACTCAGCGTCAAAGCCGGTTGGACGACCCCGCCCAGTATGGAAGGCGATGGCTGGATTGCCCTCGCGATTGTCATCTTCGGCGGCTGGCATCCCTTCCGCGTGGTGCTCGGTGCTTATCTGTTCGCTGCCTTACGTGCCTTCGCGACTGTCATTCAGCGTTCTACTGCGCTTGATATTCCGGTTGTCATCCTCAACGGCATTCCGTGGGTGCTGATGATTATTACGCTGGTACTCGTCAGCAGCGGCGCGATTGAACGGCTGCTGCTCGTCCTGCCGAAGCCCGTGCAAAAGTTCTCGCGCAACTTCCTGCGCTCCGATCCGCCTGCCGCGCTCGGCACCCGCTTCGACGCGGAGTAACCGTCATGTGGTTGGTGTTATTGGGTAATTAGTTAGCGGACGAGGCACGCCTCGTCCCTACAATATCTCCTTCTCTGCATTGATCTTGGCGTTCTTGGCGACTTGGCGGTTAAAAATCTCCTTTCTCTGCATTCCTCTCCGCGTCTCTGCGGTTCAATATTGCCTTTCGAGTTTTACGCCCCTATGATTGCCATCTCATAATGTTCAAAGGTGCTTCTGCCTGTGCTTTCCTACACCCTTCGCCGCCGATTAATGATCGCGGTTGTCATCCTCGCTGTGCTGGTTTCCGTGCTTGATCTGCTTAATGTGCTGCCGGATGCTGCCGCGAAAACCACGCCGCTGCTGCTGGCTGCCGTCATCCTGTTTATGCTCGGTGACAGCCGCCAACTGCGCCGTCTGCGGTCGCTGCTGCGGAGTAACAAGCCGCAGCCTACCAAACCGACTGGCAAAGCCCCTAAACCCAACAAGAAACGCCAGCCGAACCCGCAGCCGGAATATCGCTCGATTGCGTGGCATGGTTTGACCCTGCGTTCGCATAGTGAAGTGAAGGTCGCAAAAGCCCTCGATAATAAAGGCGTGCTCTTCCTAGCCGACCCCAAAATACGCCTTAACACCGAAAATCACCGTCAGACGCGCGAGGTCGATTTTCTCATCCAGCACAACGGCAGGTGGGGCATTCTCGAAGTCGATGGGCCGCATCATCAGCATTCCACTGAAGCCGACCAGTGGCGCGATGCCCGTTTCTCGCAGCATGGCTTGCTAGTCGTCCGCTTCCCCGCTGACCTGTGTTACCGCCAGCCGGAAGTCGTCGTCGAAAGTTTCCTCAAACAGTTAGATGAGTCGCCGCCGACTCGTAATCAAACCACTTCATAACCCCTTTTCAAACCAAACCCTAACTTGCTATTTTAGTCCTTTTGTTCTATACTATATTTGGTAGGCGTTGTTGGTAGCACCACACTAAACGGTGGAAGCATTTTCTTGCTGCAAATCGTCAAGAATTTACCCCCTAAATTTGTATTTTCTCCCCTCCCTGTTACTACGGGGAGGGGCTGGGGGTGGGGTAGCTGCACTCAATTTCACCATCCACCACTTAATGTAGTCCTACCGTGTTGTTCTTTAAACTCAATAACTTGCAAATTCACATTCATCACTTACTTTGCAACCACTACCCTGTATGGAGTAACGCTTATCGGGTAAATAGGAATGATATGCTTTCATCAATGCCCATTTATTTACCTCGTAGATCTATTTTTATAAGGAAACGATTATGAGCCAGAATGCCGCGAATCGTCTTTATCTGATGCAGGTTGGATCTATGCCCGAATACCAGATTCCGATTGTGTGCTATCTAGTGCAAACGGGTGACGGCAAGAATATTCTGATTGATACTGGACTACCGGAGATCATCCCTGAAGATGCGTCGGAATTCGAGAATGGGCAGGATGTTATCGAGCAGTTGGCGCGTATTGGCTTAAAACCCGACGATATTGATACCGTTATTTCGACTCATTATGATGGCGACCATGCCGGAAGACATGCGGCATTCACGAAGGCGCAGTATGTTGTTCAGCGGGTGCATCACACCGACGCACAAACCAACCCGCGTTTTGCTGATATTCGATCCCAATGGGATCAGCCAATGGAGCGTATTCGGCTGGTGGATGGGGACACGGAACTGCTGCCGGGGCTGGAACTGATCGAGACGAGTGGGCATGTGCCGGGACATCAATCGGTGCTGGTGCGGCTGCCCAAAACGGGGGCGATTTTATTGACGGTTGACGCTGTACCCTTCGCCGCTGGCTTTACCCGTGATGAACAGGACGACGGTAGCAACCCTGATGCCGAAGCGATCCGCGCCAGTACGATTAAACTGCTTGATTTGGTCGAACGAGAGCAGATCGGACTAGTGATTTTCGGTCATGACATGGAGCAGTGGGCAGGGCTGAAAAAGCTGCCGGAGTATTACGAGTAAGCGTGTTGGACAAGGCGATCATCATGCTTAGGCTAAACCATGCTTCGTTCTCTAGCTTTGCGTCTTTTTACCTGTGCGCAGCCTCTCTGTTGGACGGTGTTTAAATAATGCCTTCAGCGGTTTACTCCCTCGCAGCCGCCATGCAAATGCACAAATTGCACGGCGGTGGATCGCTCCCGTAATTCTGCCGTACTTGTGTCATTTCAGCGCCGCGCTCCCTCACTTCCGCCGACATAAAATGACGATTCGGCGGCTGCACGGGAGCTTCCCGCCTGCCAATTCGGCAGGAAATCTGCAAATTGTGCAACTCGTATGGAGTTATACAATCCCTTCTGATTACCGTTTAACCCCTTCCTAAACAAAAAGACCATCCGTTTCTGAATGATCTTTTCTATAGACTATCGACTAAAAACTAACGACTACCTGAGTTCTTCCGCCCGTTCCTGCACATCCTCAATAAACGGATAGCTGTAGATGGTGCTCCATGTCAGCACCCAGTCATACTCGCGTAATGCCTCAGCTCGCCGTCCCTGCGCCTGTAAAATCAGCCCACGGATGTAATGTCGTGTTCCAGTTTCGTCTGCTGCCAGCGCCGCGTTAATAGCGCTTAATCCCGCCTCGTACTGTTTAAGTACATAAGCGGCTTTTGCCTGATACTCGTCGGCTATCGGTCGCTGATCGGCGGGTAAGCTGCCTGCCGTCTCACCCAGTAGGTCAATTGCATCCTGATATGCCTTGGTATCATCCGGCTTTGCCTTATCAATCAGTATCCGTGCTTGTATCAGGTTAATCTCGGCGTCCGGCACCACATTAGTGCCTAAGAGGGCAGTCGCATCGCGCTGCGCGGTAATCGTGTCGCCCGCTGCGAAGGCCGCTTGCATCCGCTGTGCCCGTACCTCGGCATCCTGTGTCAGATTATAAATCTTGGTCAGGTCGGCTTGGGCTAACTTGTACTGCCGGTTATTCATGTACAAGCCTGCCCGTGCGATCAAGACATCCACATTGTCGCCGCCCGTGAGCGCTTGCGAGAACGCTTGTAATGCGAGGTCATTCTTACCTTCAGCGCCCCGTGCCTGCGCCAAACTCACATAGCCTTCCACGCTCCCCGGATAGTAGAACAGGTAGGCTTGCGAATACAGGACTGCCAGCCCCGCTTCATCGTCAGCCATTGCCGTTTTAATACGCAGTTTATGGGCGCTCTCGGTAGTCGGGTCAATATACAGCGCCAGATACGCTTGATAGTCGGCTTTAGCGTATTCCTGCTGGGCAAAATAAACCTCGCCCTTTTCAACAATCAGTTGTACGTCACTTGCCAGTTCGGGTACGGCTAATCCCTCGTTTAAAACTTCCAACGCACCCAAATAATTCCGGCTGATTTTGTCGGTACCAGCTTTGGTTAAGTAGGGTAGGTTGAAGCGAGGTGAGCTTTTAATGGACTCGTCTGCAAGTTCTTCTGCTTGTGCGAATAAATTGCCGGATTCGCTGTTCCGTCCTTCATCAATCGCCTGCTGCCCAAGGAGCAAGTTGGTGTAGGCCAGCGCCCCCAGTACCACCGCCCGCGTATCACGGTCGCTCGTGTCGGTGAGCCGGCCTTGCGCGTCCAACATTATTTGTTTGGCTTCTGCGTACTGCCCATCCCCAATCAATGCCAGCGCCGCGAAATAATAGGGCGCGGGATCAAAGCTGTTAGCTACACTGGTGATTTCGGCCTTGAGGGTTGGTATCGCCTCTTCATAGCGCCCACGGTCAATCAGTTGGATCGAATCCTGCACACCCTTCGCGAAGGCGGGCGGGAATACACGGGTCGGTACGGGTGGCACAACCCCACCGTTCGGTAACTGTGGTGGCACGGTCGGGCTGGGTGTGGATGTTAACCGTGGCGTGGGTGAGGGGGTAGGGGTATCACCGGGGGTCGCGGTCATGGTCGCTGTAGGCGGTGGTCGGGTCGGTGTCAGCGTCGGTGTTGGGACGAATACCAACCCGCGCAGCGCTGGCGTATTCCAAACAATCCCGTACCCCGCGAGGAATAATACGACGAGGCCAACTGTTACCCCACCGGCAATCACCCCGCGCAAACCCCAAATATCCCGTTCGCCTGCACGCCCTTTGGTCTTTTGTACCCACTGGCTTGTCGGGCGTTTAGCGACAAGATCGAGGTAATCGTGCAGCATTTCATCGGCTTCAGAACTCACCTGCGCCAGCCGGTTAGCATCCGGTGTCGGGACGCCGGGTGTTTGCGCCGAAGCTGCCAGTGTCGCACGGTTATCCGGTCGCGAGGGCAGGGATGAGACTTGGTTAGCCAGTTGGTCACGCGTCATCCCCAGCGAGTTGAGCGCCTGTAAAGCCATATCGTTGGAGGGATTTATTTCAAGCAAGCGGTTCAGGTAAAACATCTTCTCGCGTTGGTCACGCGCGAGGCTTACCAGCCACAACCATGCCGCTTCGTTCTGCGGCTCGGCTCGTAGCGATTGCTGAAGCAGTTGACGTGCTTGTTCAACATCACCAGCCTTTGCGGCTGCAATCCCCTGTTTTCGCAGTTCTTTTGCTTGATCGCTTGCCACGTCTAACTACTCCCCATTAAGCGATAATGTCATCTGCATTGTAACCTAAAGCACCGATTGATGAAATTAAAAACCGGCTGATTAGTCAGCCGGTTCTTGTCAAATGTTAGATTTGAGCGAAATTACGGCGTGTCTACCCGCGTAATACGACCTTCAACCGCTGGTGCAACCGGACTATTTGCTTTAATGTAGTCACCCAGAACCAAGTCCAACGGGCTGCCACCATCATACGGGTTGATCGCATTTTCACCGAATACGCTGTAGCCGTCCCCACCGCGTCGCATATAGTCGTTGGTCACGACCGTGTAAGTGGCTTCGGGGTCAATCGCGGTAAAAGTGCCATCTTCGCCCTCGACTTCCACGCTCACGATACGGCTGCCAGCTTCTTTGCTGCCATCCCATGAGAAGCGGATACCGGAAACCTGCGGGAAGCGACCCGCGCCAGCTTCAACCTGCGAGACACCATTTTCCAGCGCCGCGATCACGTCTGCGCCCTTCAGTTCGAAGTAGGCCACCACATTACCGAACGGCAGTACCGTCAGCACGTCGCCTTGTGTCACGTCCAGCGGTTCAGCAAATGCCAAATCTTCGGGAATATCCGCGCCGACTGGCACGTTCGAACGGATGCCACCGCCGTTGGTGATGGCGATTTGTGCGCCGGAATAGGCACGCATCGCGTCGGTAATCAAGTTGCCGAGGTTACACTCTGCCACGCGGCAAACGCTGCGGTCGCCCACAAGGAATACACCCGATTGACCGATGATTTGGGCGGTCAATTCGGAAATCGGTGTGCGAAGCTCATCGACGAGGGCAGTCATATCGGCATCTGGCGCAATATAACGCGAGAGTAGGATGGTATCGCCAGCCGCGCTGGTTACGATGCCTTCTGCATCCCATGTCACATTCAGCCGCCCCATGTAGCGCAGGCTGCTGCCGGCTTGCACGATGTACACATTGTTGCCGTCTTTACCCGTAACCACGACCGGATACGGGCCTTCGGCGGCAGTATAAGCATTACCGAGTAAGGTATGGCTGTGCGCACCGACGATCACATCCACGCCGCTTAACTCAGCCGCTAATGCTTCATCGACCGATAAGCCAATATGCGTTAGCAGGATAATTTTGTTGATGCCCTGTCCGGTCAGGTCGTCGATAATCGGCTGCATGGTGCCTACCAGATCGTCGCTAAAGGTGATGTCCGGGCCGGGTGACGAGAGGATGCCGGTATCCGGCGGGGTTAGGCCAATCACCCCAATTTGCTGCTCACCGACTTCGACAATCGCATACGGTTTGATCTTCTCATTCAGGTTCGCACCGAAAGTCACGTCCGAAGTCACAATTGGGAACTCCAGCGCGTCCACGAACTTGACCAGCGTATCATCACCGTTATCGAACTCATGATTGCCGACGGTCATCACGTCATATTTCATGGCGTTCATGATGCGTGCAGCTTCTTCACCGCGCCACTGCTGATGGAACAGCGTACCTGTAAAGCGGTCACCGCCATCCAGCAAGATTGAATTGCCGTCTTCGGCGCGTATCTGGTTGATAACGGTCATCTGGCGGGCAGCGCCACCATCGGTCGTCGCGTCCAAACCCGCGTCGTATGGGCCGTATGCGCCATGTACGTCGTTGGTATGCATAATCGTCAGGTTAAAAGAAGCATCTTGGGCAAAAACCGATGTACTGATAACGGCTGCCGTTCCCAGCAGCACCAAACCAAATCCAAGTTTACGCAGCATACTTTCCTCCATAATCAGGTGATTGACTAAAAGATGCCTTATAACGATTTAGAACGCCTCAACTCCCGTTTAAAGACAGGTTAAGGGCGCGTTCTAATTCTGAAATGATTTGGTTTTTCGCACAAGCGCTGTTAAACAGGAGGCCACGGGTAATTCGGTCCACCCGGCCCCGGTTGAGGATATTTGCGTGTTTTGAGCATCGTTTGTATACGGTACTGGAAAGCGTGAATCTCGCGTTCGGTCAATAACTCGTTGAGCGATTGCCGGTAAGTGCTTTTTGAATTATCCACATCGACACATAATCGTTCAATGTCCTCTAGCAATTCATCA
>JAPUDW010000415.1 GCA_027492915.1 Bacteroidota bacterium
CCCGCAGCGCAGCAGCAAACCGTAGAACTTATGCGAATACTCCTTATCAGTACCCTGATATTTTCAGTCAGCGGTATTTCGATGGGTATTTTGCAAAGTCACAATCACTTCTTGCTACCGGCAATCGCGCCCATCATGTTTGACCTCGGCATCCTGTTTGGCGCGGGTTTCTTGCTCAAGCCGTTTGGTGTGCATGGCATCGCCTACGGGGCGGTAATCGGCGCGGCTTTGCATTTCGCCGTCCAAATTCCGGGTCTCATCCATTTCCGCGCCCGTTGGACAGCCGAATATGGCTGGAATGATCCGGTCTTGTGGCGCATATTGCGTCTGATGCTGCCCCGCATCGCTGGCTTAGGACTTTTCAGCCTAAACTTCATTGTCATGAACAACATCGCCTCTCGTCTTGGTGAGGGTTCAGTAAGCGCCTTGAGTTGGGGTTGGCGGCTCATGCAAATCCCCGAAACGCTAATCGGTACTGCGATGGGAACGGTTATCTTCCCAACACTCGCCGCGCTTAGTGAAGTCGGCGATGAGTCCGGCAAACGAGATGCGATGTCCGGCGCACTGCGCTTTATCCTCATCGCAACGATCCCCTCAGCAATTGGCTTGATCTTGGTCGGTCAGCCCATCATCCGATTGTTAGAAGGCGGTGCCTTTGACGCGTCCGCCTCCGCCTTGGTCTACAGCACCTTACGCTTCTTCGCGCTTGGCTTGGTCGTACACTCTGCCTTAGAAATTGTCGCCCGTAGTTTCTACGCCGATAAAGACACCTATACACCCCTGTGGGCAGCAGCCGGTGGCGCAGTAATCAACTTCGCCCTCTCCTACATTCTGAGCGGTGTCGCCTTCGGCAGCACCGATAGCGCCAACGTAGGCGGCTTGGCATTAGCCAATTCACTCGGCACCGGCTTTGAAGTACTGCTGCTCTTATGGATTTTGCGGCGGCGTTGGCATGGGGCAAACGAGTCACTGCTAGCACAAACCACCCTCAAAACGGTCGCAGCCAGCTTAGTCATGGGCTTGGTCATTATCGTGGTTGGCGCTTTGTGGCAGGCGTTGGGCTTTAACGAACGCGGCACTATTTTCACTGTTTTAGAAGTTGCCCTGATGGTCGGCAGCGGACTCGTTGCATTCGTCGCTTCGGCCTATTTCCTGAAAATGCATGAACTTCAAGCACTCATCAACATGATTTTGCGGCGCAAAACACTTACCGAGGTGGTCGCGTGAGCATCGAAATTCGCGTTCTAACATTAGGCTTAGCCACGACCCACTGCTATATCTTGGCTGATACCGAACTCAATGAAGCCGTAGTGATTGACCCTGTTGATCAAGCACCGCTCATCCATAAAACCGCGCAGGATGCGGGTTGGACGATTAAGTTGATTTTGGCGACCCACGCTCATTTTGACCACATTCTCGCCAGCAAAGAACTGAAAGAACTGACAGGCGCCCCCTTCTATATTCATGGGGATTCGCTGCCCCTGCTTCGCGGCCTGCCCGATACCGGCATTCGCTTTACCGGCAAACCCTTCCCCGAAGCCGCCGAACCGGATCGACTGCTAACCAGTGAGAGCGAAATCATCGAACATGGTGCCATAAAGTTCGAAACGCTCTATACACCCGGTCATGCGCCGGGGCATATTGCCTTTTATATGCGCGATGCTGGTTTCGTCGTCAGCGGCGACTGCCTATTCGCGGGCAGCGTCGGGCGAACCGATTTACCCGGTGGTGACCATGACCTACTCATGCGGTCAATCTTTGATAAACTGCTGCCTTTAGGTGACGATGTTAAAGTGCTGCCGGGGCATATGGACTTAACCACAATTGGTAAGGAACGGAATACTAACCCCTTCATATTAGAATACGCCGATATACTTACTGGAAATCAGTAAGTGTAATTTTCAGGCGGTGTAGCCACACGATATACCGCCCCTACCGCACATAGAAATCCATAAACATGCACATTTTGATGCTCTTTTTGGATGGCATTGGTTTAGGCGACAATAACCCTGAAACCAATCCATTCGCGACTGCCCACATGCCTACTTTGACTGGGCTTACGAACGGCAAACGGTGGCTGCGAGATACAGGCGTACAGGAAAGTTCGCGTGCGCTATTTATCCCAACCGACGCCAGTCTAGGCGTTGCAGGGCGGCCTCAAAGCGGCACAGGGCAAGCCGCCATTCTAACGGGCTTGAATGTTCCTCAGATCATTGGTGAGCATTACGGCCCGAAGCCAAACCTGCAAACCCGCGAAATCATAGCCAACGACAACTTCTTTAAACAGGTCAAACGTGCTGGCAAAAAGGCTGCCCTGCTCGATGCCTACCCCGAAGGTTTGCACCATGATATTGCACGCGGCAAAACGCTGCGGTCGAGTATTCAGCAGGCTTCGTTCGAAGCGGGGCAAGACATGTTTGGCATGGCTGAACTCAAAGCGGGGCAAGCCCTAACGCCTGAATGGACAGGTGAATCATGGCATAGTTATTTAAAACTGTACGATACGCCAGTTTACACGCCGCAAGAAGCAGGTAAACTGCTAGTTACACTATCGCGGCAATATGATTTCGCCTTCCATTCGCATTGGATGACCGATCATGTTGGGCATCGGGGGCCGTTGCAGCGTGGTGTCGAGTTGCTCGAGTTGTTTGACGGTGTAATGGCTGGCGTTGTCGAAGCATGGGATGACGACGAAGGGCTGGTCATTATCACCAGCGATCACGGAAACATGGAAGAAATCGGTAACCGAAACCATACCGAAAACAAAATTCCAACGCTGGTTATTGGCAGCGCGAAACATGCCTTTATGGATGGTTTCCATGATCTCACCGGCTATGTGCCGCGTATGGCGCAGTTGCTCGGTGTATAAGTGGATCGTTCAAATCGCTGCAATCTGATCTTGATCTAACACTTCAGTTATATTGTTGTTCTCATCCCACAAGAAGCGAGTACTCGCATGAGTGTTAATGCCGAAAATTTGAAGCAATCCATGCGCCGTTGGGCCAGCGGCGTAACCGTTGTCACGAGTGTTGCTGACGGTCAACGTGCCGGTCTGACCGCAAGTTCGTTCACGTCGATCTCGGTTGACCCGCCGCTCATTTTGATGTCGTTGCAAGCCTTCACGCCCACCCTAAAGTTGATCGAACAGAGCGGCATTTTTGGGGTATCGATTTTAACGACCCTACAAGCCGATATTTCAGCACAGTTCGCGGGCTTTGCCAAACTTCCAGAAGGCGCAGATAAGTTTTACGGCATTGATCTATTTACGGCGGAAACCGGCGCGCCCTTGATTATGCATTCGGCGGCATGGATAGATTGCAAACTTTCGACGATTTATGAGGCAGGTATGAGCCGAATTGTGGTTGGGGAAGTGGTCGCGACCGGACAGGGTGAAGACATCCTGCCACTCGTCTATCTCAACCGTGCTTATTACGATCTAACCAAGCAGGGTTGAGGCTGTTGTAGATAGTTCACTCACACCTTGACGCGAGACTATCACTCATCTAGAATCACCTATTCTTGAACAGAGGCATTTTACGGCATGTTTGAAAATTTATCTGATCGTCTACAGGGTATTTTTGACAACCTCGGGCGCAGCGGTAAGTTAACAGAAAAAGATGTTGACACCGTCATGCGTGAGGTTCGTATGGCGTTGCTCGAAGCCGATGTTGCGCTGCCTGTGGTCAAAGATTTCGTCAAGCGCGTCAAAGAACGTGCTATTGGCGCTGAAGTCGCCAAAGCCCTGAAGCCGGGGCAAATGGTCGTCAAGATCGTCCATGAAGAACTAATCGAAACACTGGGCGAATCTGAAAAACTCAATTTCTCTGGCAGCACCAAACCGCATGTGATTATGCTCGTCGGTTTGCAAGGTGCGGGTAAAACCACCACCGCTGCTAAACTGGCCGTATTCCTGCGTAAAGATGGTCGCACACCCTACATGGTTGCAGCCGACACACAGCGTCCTGCCGCTGTCGAGCAGTTAAAGACCCTCGGCAGACAAATTGGTGTGCCGGTATACGACGAAGGCACAGGCTCACGTCCTGCGGATATTTGTATTAACGGTATAAAAGCCGCCAAAGAAGCCAATGCCTCGGTCGTTATTCTGGATACAGCAGGCCGGTTGCAAATTGATGACCGCTTGATGAGCGAACTTGAAGAAATCAAGCGCCGCACCAACCCTGCCGAGGTCATCCTCGTCGCGGACTCAATGACCGGTCAGGAAGCGGTCAACATCGCTCAGGGCTTTAATGAGCGCGTAGGTGTAACCGGCCTCATCCTCACCAAAGTCGATGGTGATGCCCGCGGTGGTGCTGCCATTTCGATGCGTGCGGTTACGCAAGTACCCATCAAGTTCTTGGCAACGGGCGAGAAAATTGACGGTTTCGAGGTCTTCTACCCTGACCGTCTAGCATCCCGTATTCTCGGCATGGGCGATATGCTCAGCCTCATCGAGAAGGCCGAAGAAGCCTTCGACGAAAAAGAAGCACTCAAACTCCAGCAAAAACTGATGGAAAATCAGTTCACGCTGCAAGATTTCTTGGAACAGTTGCAAAAAATCAAGAAGATGGGGCCAGTTAGCCAACTCTTGGGCATGGTCCCCGGCATGGACAAACTGCGCGGGCAGATTGATCAGGACGAAGCCGAAAAACGCATGAAGCGTGTTGAAGCAATCATCAATTCGATGACACTCAAAGAACGCAACAACCCCAAAGTATTAAATGCCAGCCGCCGCCAGCGTATCGCACAAGGCAGCGGCGTACAAGTGCGGGACGTGAATGAAGTCTTAAAGCAGTTCCGCGATATGCAAGGTTTGATGAGTCAGCTACGCAAGGGACGTTTTCCGAATATTCCCGGTTTATCGGGACTGCGCTAAGGCATACCGCCTTTCCGCTACTGGCAGCTCTGCGTGGCATTCATAATTCGCCAGTGGCTCTCCGCCCAATGTGGGTGCATGAGAGCGTACAATTAGGAGTTAGAGAAAATGGTTCGTATTCGTTTGCGTCGTATGGGTTTGAAGAAGCAGCCAAGCTATCGTATTGTGGTCGCTGACCAGCGCAGCGCCCGTACCGGCGGCTTCATTGAAATCGTGGGCACCTACAACCCGCGTACCCAGCCCATTAGCGAGTCCGTCGAAGAAGATCGCGTTCTGTACTGGCTGAGCGTCGGCGCTCAACCCAGCGAAGCGGTCGAAAGCATTTTGAAGCGCACTGGAACCCTTGAGCGTTTTGCCCGCATCAAGTCGGGTGAAAC
>JAPUDW010000416.1 GCA_027492915.1 Bacteroidota bacterium
CCTTTACGGATCACCAATTCGCCGAAGCCCATTGTCGTTAACACGGGCGCATGATGTGGCAGCACACCCATTTCACCTTCAGAACCGGGAACCAAAACCATATCGGCTTCGCGTTCCTCGAAAACCTTTTTCTCCTGCGTCACAATTTCAACATGTAATGGCATTTTGCCTCCTATATCTATCAGGTGCTGCAATTACTCAACCGCAGCACCTTGATAGTTATTACTTCTGTGACTGCTCGTAACGCTGGAGAACTTCGTCAATCGCCCCTGACATGTAGAACAGTTGCTCAGGAATATGATCGACATCACCATTGAGGATAGTACGGAAACCAGCAACGGTATCCTTAACCTTCACATAGCGGCCTTCACGACCCGTAAACTGTGTCGCTACATAGAACGGTTGGCTGAGGAACTGTTCGATCTTACGTGCACGTGCCACCAACAACTTATCGTCATCCGAAAGTTCATCGATACCCAGAATAGCGATGATATCCTGCAAGTCCTTATAACGCTGAAGAATCTGCTGCACTTCACGCGCAGTTTTGTAATGGTCTTCACCAACAATCAACGGATCAAGGTTCTTGCTGGTACTTGCCAGCGGATCAACCGCAGGGAAGATACCACGGGCAGCAATCGAACGTTCCAGTGCAATGGTACCATCAAGATGGGTAAATACCGCCACAGGTGCAGGATCAGAATAATCGTCTGCGGGTACATATACCGCTTGGATCGAAGTAATTGAGCCTTTGGTCGTGGAGGTAATACGTTCCTGCAATTGACCCATTTCATCAGCCAATGTCGGCTGATAACCCACTGCGGAAGGCATACGACCGAGAAGCGCCGACACTTCCGAACCCGCCAGCGAATAACGGAAGATGTTATCAACGAATAGCAGCACATCGCGGCCTTCATCGCGGAAATGTTCCGCCATCGTCAAGCCAGAAAGTGCCACGCGCAAACGCACACCCGGCGGCTCGTTCATCTGACCGAACACCATCGCCAATTTATCCAACACGCCTGCTTCATCCATTTCATGATAAAGCGCCGTACCTTCACGGGTACGCTCACCCACGCCGGCAAACACCGACAACCCTGAGTGCTGGGTCGCAATAGAGTTAATCAGTTCCTGAATGGTAACGGTCTTGCCTACGCCTGCACCACCGAAAATACCAACCTTACCACCCTTGGACATCGGGGCAACAAGGTCAATAACCTTCATACCCGTTTCGAAGATTTCAATCTTGGTCGATTGTTCTTCAAACGTAGGCGCTTGAGCATGGATAGCGCGACGCGGTGCCGAGGCCGGAACAGGTTCACCACCGTCTACGGGCAAGCCCAAAACGTTGAACACGCGTCCCAGAGAAGCGGGACCAACGGGTACGCTGATCGGTGCACCGGTCGAAAAAGCTGCAACGTTACGTTGCAAACCATCTGTGGTATCCATCGCAACAGTGCGAACCGAATTGTCACCCAACAGAGTTTGCACTTCGAGAATAAGATCTCCCTGACCTTCGCCACGGGGTACACGCACCGCTTCGAAAATGTCGGGAAGTTGACCGGAGGGGAAACTAACATCCACCACCGCGCCTAGCACTTGGGACACGCGCCCTTGAATCTCTGCCATACTTGTTTATCTCCTGTTTACTATCGCGGTGGCCGATTAATCCCCACCCGATTATCTGCACGTCATCGCATATTCCAGTTTTAATCGTTCCAAACACCCGTGACTGGAACCTCACAAGTGTGAAATGCTTATTTGTGTCCGTTGCTCGAATGTTCTGGCGTATTGGCAAAGCCAGCAGTAATCTCGTTTGCCAACGTGTCAATCGACGCTTGAAGCGCCTCTGCACCACCAACGATGTCCAGAATTTCAGCCGTAATCGCCGCTTGACGCGCCTTATTGTAAACCAGTGTCAAATCGCCAATCAGTTGGGTGGCATTATCTGACGCATTACGCATCGCGACCATACGTGCGGAATGTTCACTGGCTTGGCTTTCGAGCAGTGCCTGATACAGTTGTAACTCAGTAAATCGCGGCACAATCTCGTCCAAAATGGCGGTGGCATCCGGCTCATATTCATAGTCAGACTTGGTCGAGCTGACTTCTGGAATATCCTTGAGCGATTCTTTTAGCACATTATCTTCGGTCGAAAATGGCAGCAGAGGTAGCCAACTCAAGACGACCGGACGCTGCGTCAGTGTGTTCACAAAGTCGGTATAAGCAATGAACACATCATCCACATTTCCCGACAAAAACTCGTCAATCGCTAACCGCGCCGCGGGTGCAATATCTGCAACAGTGGGGTCAGAACCAAACGCACTAAACTCTGCAATGACATTCGCGCCTATACGGATAAGCGAGTCACGCCCCTTCTTACCAATTGTTACCCACTTGACAGGTTTACCCATACGCAGCGCGAACCGCTGCGCAACGCGGATAATATTGGAGTTAAACGCACCCGCCAAACCACGATCCGAAGTAATCAGGACAATCATCACTTCCTTGATTTCGGGACGCGCCGTCAGCAAAGGATGCAGTGGAATACCCTTAGTACTGGTACTTTGAACATTAAGCAGAATTTCCCACGCCTTTTCAGCAAACGCACGGCTTGCAAGCACGCGAGCCTGCGATTTACGCACGCGGGAAGCTGAAACTGCTTCCAATGCACGAGTAATTTGGGAAATATTCTTTACACTACGAATACGTTTCTTTACTTCACCGGCTGTAGCCATTGTTTTCTCCTTATGCCGCTAACAGAAGCACAATCGGGCATAGCAAACCATGCCCTGTGTCTGTTTACGCGGTTAGCTCCAGCTCGCATTAACAGTATTGAGCGCTTCCTTCAACTTAGCTTCCTGAGCATCATCCAACGTCTTCTTGTCAGCAATGCCATTAGCCAGCTCAGCAAACTGTGTATTGAAGGTACGAAGGAAAATACCCTGCCACTCCTTCACACGGTCAACAGTTACGTTGTCCAAATAGCCCTTGGTACCTGCGTAGATCAGAGCGACTTGGTCAGCCATCGACAGCGGTTGATATTGTGGTTGCTTCAGCAATTCGGTAAGGCGCAAACCACGGTCGAGCTGCTGTTGGGTGGACTTATCAAGGTCAGACCCGAACTGAGCGAAGGCTGCCAGCGAACGGAACTGAGCAAGGTCAAGGCGCAAACCACCGGCAACTTTTTTCATCGCCTTGGTCTGCGCGTCACCACCGACACGGCTGACGCTGATACCGACGTTAATAGCCGGACGTGTACCTGCGTAGAACAATTCAGGTTCGAGGTAAATCTGACCATCGGTGATCGAAATAACGTTGGTCGGTACATACGCTGACACGTCGCCCAACAGCGTTTCAATAACTGGAAGTGCCGTCAAGCTGCCACCACCACGAGCATCGCTCAACTGCGCAGCGCGTTCTAACAAACGACTGTGGAGATAGAACACGTCACCCGGATACGCTTCACGTCCGGGGGGACGGCGCATAAGCAGCGAAACTTGGCGATACGCCCAAGCGTGCTTGGAAAGATCGTCATATACAACCAGCGCATCCTTACCGTTTTCCATGAACCATTCGCCGATAGCACAACCCGAATAGGGAACAATGTAGTTCATAGCGGCAGAGTCAGAAGCAGAAGCCACAACGACGGTGGTGTATTCCATTGCCCCGTATTCTTCCAACAACGCTACCAACCGCGCTACTTCACCACGGCGCTTGCCGATAGCAACGTAGATGCAGTAAACATCCTTGCCCTTCTGGTTCAAGATAGTGTCGATAGCAATGGCGGTCTTGCCTGTCTGTCGGTCGCCGATGATCAATTCACGCTGGCCGCAACCAATCGGGGTCATCGAGTCAATCGCGACGATACCGGTTTGCAGTGGGCGACCTACGTTCTTACGTTCGATAACACCGGGGGCAATACGCTCGATGTTAAAGAACTCAGTAGCAGCAATCGAACCCTTACCATCAACAGGGCTACCCAGCGCATCAACAACGCGGCCGACCAACCCCATACCAACCGGTACAGAAGCAATGCGCCCCAAAGGACGCACTTCATCACCTTCCTGAATGGTGTCGTACTCACCCAGAATGATGATACCTACATTGTCTTTTTCGAGATTGAACGCGATACCGGGGGTTCCGTTAGCGAACTGTACAAGTTCACTGAAACGAATATTTTCGAGGCCGGAAATACGGGCGATGCCGTCACCGACTTCAAGTACACGCCCAACTTCTACCGATTCGATCTTCTTACCAAAACCATCAATCTGCTTGAGTAATGACTCATAAATATCGTTGGAGATCACAGCCATTGAGGCCTCCTTACTACCTATAGCTAATATTCCGACTATGCTAACAGCGTATACGCTGGTTTAAGCCGATGCAGAGGAATTACCAAATATAGCATGAATTGTAACTGATGGACGCTCATCTGTCCACTTTTTCACAAACAAAACCGATCAAGGGTCGTATAAGATAACTATCAGACCAACTACCAGCTATTTATTCAATAATTATTGAACTGAAGCACAGAGATTATCGATCACCTTCCAGCGTATCTGGATTGCGCACAGGTGTCCCACCCCCCAACGCTACGGAACGCTGGAATGCTGCCCATACTGCCCTCGAAATAACAGTCCGTAAACCACCTTTCTCAAGATGATAAATCGCTTCTGCCGAAGTCCCCCCCGGACTAGTGACTTGATTACGAAGCTGTGCTGGATGCAAGCCAGATTTCTCAGCGTACTCAATTGAGCCGCGCATGGTTTGCAGGACTAAGCGTTCTGCATCCCGCCGCGAAAAACCCATATGAACACCCGCATCAATCAGCGATTCCATAAACATAAACACATAAGCTGGGCCAGTTCCACTTAATGCTGTTGCCATATCAAGGTAGCGTTCATCGTCCAAGAAAATCTGGTCACCCAACGCGCCAATTAACGCGCGCGCTTGTTCTTGCTGTTCTGGCAACACTTCCGGTGTCGCTGTCCATACCGTAATGCCCTGCCCGATTTGTGCTGGCGTGTTTGGCATCGCTCGCACAACACTTGCATTCCCAACACCATCAGCAATTGTTTTAATTTTCGCACCGGCAATAATGCTCAGGATAAGTTTAGAAGAAATCGCACCGGCTTTAATCTCTGGCATGACATGCCCCAGCACCTGCGGCTTAACCGATAACACAAGAATATCGGCTGCCTCCGCCGCTGCATTATTATCAATTGTCCCTTTCAAACCATA
>JAPUDW010000417.1 GCA_027492915.1 Bacteroidota bacterium
TATATCCTTTAGTTATGTCTCGCCTTTCCCAAGCACTGTTACCCGCCCCGACGAATTACCCACCACAACCGAAGATGTTATGTTTGTTGGTTCGGATAACCTAAACCTGCGCGGTTGGTACATCCCACCTCAAAATGGCGCAACCGTTATCCTGCTGCATGGTTACTATAACAACCGTACTGAAATGCTCTTTCATGCTTTGCATCTTGCACAGTCGGGTTACGGAGCGCTCCTCTATGACCAACGCGCTTCTGGTGAAAGTGATGGGAGGCAGCGTTCGTTTGGTTGGCGAGATGTAGAAGATGTAGCAGGCGCACTTACCTTCTTGAATGGGAAAGCGGATAAAGTGGCGATTGCCGGTTGCTCGATTGGTGGGCAGGTCGCTCTCCGTGCTGCTGCCAATTATCCCGAATTAGGTGCTGTATTTGCTGACGGCCCCGCCATTGTCACTTCTGCTGATTTACCCCCTGCACATGATTGGGAAGGGCAGCTAATGATTACTTATCGCAGCTTTATGACACGTCTAGTCGAAATTCAAGTGGGTATGTCCGCACCGCCCTCGCTGATGGATACCGTTAGTCAAATCGCCCCTCGCCCGATCTTGCTCTTTGCAGGTGCGCAGGGTAGTGAACGTTTCTACGTTCGCCGTTTTCAACAAGCCGCTGGCGCAAATGCTGAGTATTGGGAAATCCCCGGCGCAACCCACTGCGACGGCCCCTATACCGCACCGACCGAATACGCGAACCGGATGCTTGACTTTTTTAACCAGCACCTATTAGAGAGGTGAAATCGTATACAATTTCATACTCCGTAATCATGATAGTAATATGAGTGTCCTCTCGCCTGACGCCAAAAATTTGTACAAAATTTCCCCTCAATATGTTCATTGAATGTTTAAACCCTGCCTCAAAAGCCCTCATAATGTTTTGAGAGAATAGTAGTCATGGTGCGAACAACACCATTTCTGTTTTCCTAGCTCAAGGAGTAATGAGCATGTTGAAAAAACTGAATGTGACAGTGATCTCGGCTTTGGTTTTGGCAGGCGGTGTTTTTGTTGCACACGCAGCCGACCCGATGCCAACGCCGATACCGGATACACCGACGCTTCCACAGCCTTCATTCACGGATGGTCGTATCAATGCCTATGATGCTGCGGCTCCGGTCGTAGTGTTCGAAACGTATGAAGAAGTACCGATTGTGAACGATAACGGTGTCCCAACAACCGCACAAGTCGTCAATGGTATCCAGTTGTTACGCTGGAACGGTGACGTAGGCAGTGTAACCGAAGTGCTAAACGTCTCGTCTGACGATATTGAGGCGGCTATTGATGGAAGTACGAACGCCTTAGTTGTCCCGATTACCTCCGAGAACGGTTATCTCCTGAACTACAACTCGGAAACGAAACAGTTGTGGATTCAAACCCCAGCCGACTACGAAGGTAAGGTCTACACCTTTAGCTGGGCGAAGAATTTCTAGCCCTCACAACGAACATGCAAAAGGGCGGGGCTGAATGAACAGCCCCGCCCTTTTTATTTTCTGAACGAGTTATTGTAGCTACAGCTTTGAAGCTAAGCCTTTCGAATTAGCTTAAAACTTGTAACTTGGCGCTTGCAACTCCCCTAATACCCCGCCGTAATCGACTGATATTCTGGATGCCGTTGGATATACGCTGCAATATAAGGACACATCGGGCGTATCCGCAGCCCCTCAGCCTTCGCGTAATCCAGTGCTACCTTAGCGATCTTACCCGCTACACCTTGCCCCTCAAACGCTTCTGGTACTTCTGTATGAGTGAACAGGATCTCATTAGTTCCTAGATAATACTTGACCATCGCAACCTCACCATCGATGTCGATTTCAAATTGCTTTTGGGCTGTATTATGTACCACGTTCAATTTGCTAACGTCCATAATTGTTCACTCGCTTTCTTATAGTCATTTGCGCGTATTACTTAGTCGCGGTCATCAACCATATTATTACGGTAGCAGGCGCTTTCTTTGTTTGCTTTTCTCTTGATCTAGTTGGTAACAGGAAGGGAATTGAGATAGTTTCTTAGCCATTCGTTTTGCGAATTAGTAGCCCGCTGTGATTGGCTGATATTCGGGGTGCCGCTTGATATACGCTGCTGTGTATCGGCACATTGGGCGTATCCGCATCCCTGTTTCTCGTGCATATTCCAGTGCCGCTTTGGTTAGCTTGGCGGCGATACCTAATCCCTCATAGGGTCGTGGTACTTCCGTATGGGTAAAAATGATCTCACTTGAACCAACGATATAGTTGACCAACGCCATTTGTTCACCTAGTTGGATTTCAAAACGTTTCCGTGCCGTATTATGGATCACTTCTAATTGGTCAAGCTGGATGTCCATGTTCGGCTCCTTTTTATTAGATCGAATATACTTACTATAAGTACTGTCGTGCTCACCGGCGCATATATTACGTTTTTTCCTATCTGCGCCATACCTCCCTCATGTCTCACTTAACTAAACCTCACAGCCTGTTCAGCGGATCTCCAAAACTTCTCCATACTCGTTACGCATAATGGCATTCAAGGTGAACAAACAACACCGCTCACGTTGTAATCGTTAAGGAGTTTGGATCATGAAGAAATTTGGTGTCAGTCTCGTGTTGGCTCTTGTTATGGTCACGGGTGTTATCGCCGTACAGGCGGCAGATGACACAGATACTCCCGCTGTCCCATCCTTTGATGACGGTCGCATCAATGCCTACGATTCGGGTGCGCCGGTCGCCATCTTTAACACTCGCGATGAAGTCGCCGCTGTGGATGAAGACGGCCTTCCCACCACTGAAACTGTTGTCAGCGGCATCGAACTCCTAAGCTGGAGCAGCGCGTCCGAAAGTGCATCCGAAGTGCTGGATGTCTCGCGTGAAGCCATCGAAGAAGCTATCGCGACAAATACTGCTTCTGACTTCACCATCGCCGAGTCAAACGGCTATGCCCTCAATTACTCGCAGTCCGGCTGGTTCTGGGTGACCACACCGCCCGATGCTGAAGGTAAAGTGTACACCTTTAGCTGGCAGAAGGACTTCTAACCCTCAAGTTCCCCCGTATTTCTCCCCCCTTGCTTCAGGCGGTATAGGTCTTACCTGTACCGCCTTTTATTTGGGTGACAGTCCCGTGTTTTCCGTCTATACTCGTTCCATCATCCGCTAGTAATGAGATAGGCATCCGCATGTTGCCCACCGAACAATCCACTGCTGACTACATCACGCAGGTCGAAGCATGGCGGCAGAATATGGACTCGCAAATGCGTGCCCCCGGCCCCGGCGGTTGGTTGGCAATCGTCGGCATGTATCCGCTTGAAGACGGTGAAAACACCATCGGCAGCGCTCCCGATAGTGACGTGCTGTTGCCTGCTGGTGCTGCCCCCGAACGCCTCGGCATCCTCAACTTCGATGGACGGCACGGCACACTGCATGTCACCACCGATGAAACCGTCACCGTTGATGATGTTCCTACCCGCTCCGTTCAGCTTCGCAACCACTACGAAGCAGGTGGCATGTCGGTTGTCCGCGTCCGTGACGTGCGCTTCGGCGTAATGCGCTGGGCCAGCGATCCCTATAATATCCGCGTGTGGGATGCCAACGCGCCCAAACGCCTCAACTTTTCCGGTCGCGTCTGGTATCCTATCGACCCCAAATACCGTGTCACAGGGCGCTTTACCCCTTATCCGAATGTAAAAGGCATGGAGGTTGATCACACCGGTGGCGAAACACAGGTGCTTACCAACATTGGGAACGTGGAGTTTGAATTGTTTGGGCAGTCATTCCACTTCGAGGCTGCTAAATCCGAACTTGGCCCTGATTATGTGTGGCTGCTCATGCGCGATGCAACCACTGGCAAATCAACCTATGGGGCAGGTCGCTTCATGATGGCTCCTCTTTTGGACGAAACCACGGTCGAACTCGACTTCAATAAGTTCTTTCACCCGCCCTGCGCCTTTTGCGAATTCACCACTTGCCCCATGCCCCCGCGTGGCAACGTCCTGCCATTCCCTATCGAAGCTGGCGAACGCTTCCTGTAAGCTGTATTGATTGGGTGGGCGCCTTTTGTCGCCCACTACTCGTTTTTGGTAACGGGCATTTGATAATTGACGTTATAACACTTGGGTTCGCATTGTAGGGGCGTAGCGTGCTACGTCTGCGTCCCAATTTCATACTCCCGACTTACTCTGCAACCACTGCCTCGTTGTTCATCGAACACGTTGGCATGAGCCACTTTGCGTTAAATCTTTACCTAGCTTTTATCTTGGCGTTCTTGGCGACTTGGCGGTTCAATTAGAATTTGCTGCTGTGTTAAAATGCTCTCTATCTTTTCTATCAAATATCCACCACGGCATTTGCTGGCTTTTGGCTGGCGACTGACGACTGGTGACTGGTGACTTCAAATTGAACCGCCTCCAACACGAAACCAGCCCCTACCTCCTCCAACATGCTGATAATCCTGTCGATTGGTATCCGTGGGGTGACGAAGCCTTTGAACGCGCCCGCACCGAGGACAAGCCCATCCTACTCAGCATCGGCTACAGCGCTTGCCATTGGTGCCACGTCATGGCGCACGAAAGCTTCGAGAAGCCTGTCACCGCCAACCTCATGAATGAACTGTTCGTCAACATTAAGGTTGACCGCGAAGAACGCCCCGATGTGGATGACATCTATATGCAAGCGGTGCAAGCGCTCAGTGGTCATGGCGGTTGGCCGATGACCGTCTTCCTCACGCCCGATGGTCGCCCTTTCTACGGCGGCACCTATTACCCGCCCGAACCCCGACATGGGATGCCCGCTTTCCGGCAGGTGCTAGCGGGTGTTTCCGAAGCCTATACCAATCGCCGCCAGCAGGTTGAAGACTCCGCTGCCAACCTCACCGAATCTCTTAATCGCGAGTTTCTCAGCATCGGTGGTGAACAAAGTGCCCTCAACGCCGACTTGTTAACTGCTGCTTACCAGAAGATAGGGCAGGGCTTTGACGAAACGCACGGCGGTTTCAGCGGTTCGCCCAAGTTCCCTCAGCCCATGAACCTTTAATTTCTCCTCCGCGCCCACGTCCGTTCCGGCGATCCTGAACCGTTGGAGCAGGTCACGTTCACCCTGCGCAAAATGGCGCGTGGTGGCATCTATGACCAGCTTGGCGGTGGCTTCCACCGCTACAGTGTCGATTCAATCTGGCTTGTCCCTCACTGAGAGACAATGCTCTACGACAAAGCCCAACAC
>JAPUDW010000418.1 GCA_027492915.1 Bacteroidota bacterium
AACGGTGTCATACCGACAGAGGCACCGACACCCACACCCGTTGCGTCACCGGGGATTAACCTCGTATCGGCGGCGGCATTTGGTAGCGCGGCCAGCCAAGACGAACTGCCGTCGGGGCTTTACAACCAAATCAACTTCATTCCTTCAGGCGCGATTAACTCGCTCACCTCGACAGCCGACTTACAGGTTGTCCCCGGCGTGGTGTACACGTTTATCGTCATGGGTTCACCGAGTGGCAACCCGCCCGTGCGAGCGCTGGTCTTGCAAGACTATGGTTCGGGGTTATCGTTACAACGTGCTTTCAGCGGAACACTGGTGTCAAACGCTAACGTTCGTGCTAACCCAAGCTCTGAGGCAGGATTACTCGTCCAGCTACCACGCTCAACCGAGATCGAAGTCCTTGGACGCAACAATGACGGACAGTGGGTGCGCGTGCGGTTCATCAACCCGAACAGCGGCACACGCTCCGAAGGTTGGGTATTCGCGCAAGCCAGCATCATTCGCATCACCCGCGCGGGTGAAATTGTCTTACCGAGCACACTGCCACTGTATACCGGCGTATAGCCGCGACTTGCCACTTTTTACCGACAGGGGTGTTACACAACACCCCTTATTATTTATATGAACCTAATCCCATGAGCCAAGAAACCATTACGCTGCTTCAAAATAAACGTATCGTACTCGCCGTCACTGGCAGTATCGCCGCCTACAAAGCGGTTGACCTCGCCAGCAAACTGACGCAAGCGGGTGCTGCCGTCGATGTCATCATGACCGACGCTGCCGAGCGCTTTGTCACGCCGCTAACCTTCCAAGCGGTCACTGGACGACCTGTTTACACGAACCTCTGGCAAGCCGACACATCCGGCGGCTTACCAACGCACATCGCCCATGTCGGCCTTGCTGAAGGGGCAGCGCTGCTGGTCGTCGCACCGGCAACGGCAAACACATTGGGCAAGCTGGCGCACGGGTTGGCAGATGACCTGTTGAGCGTCACTGCGCTGGCGGCACGCTGTCCGGTTGTTATTGCACCGGCGATGGATGGCGGCATGTATGAGCATCCAGCCACACAAACGAATATAGCCCTACTACGCGGGCAAGGCGCGACGATCATCGAGCCGGAAACGGGGCGATTTGCCTCCGGCCTCGTCGGTAAAGGCCGACTGCCGGAAACCGCCACGCTCATCGGCTACATACGCCTCGCGCTGGCACGCACGGGCGCACTTGCCGGCAAGCGAGTGGTCGTCACGGCGGGCGGCACCCGCGAGGCGCTTGACCCTGTACGCTTCCTCACAAACCGTTCCAGCGGCAAGCAGGGTTATGCCCTTGCCCAAGCTGCGTTGGATGCAGGGGCGGCAGTGACCCTCATTACCGCCAGCGATTTGCCACTGCCCGTAGGGGCGAACGACATTCCGGTTGCCAGCGCTGCCGAGATGCAAAAAGCCGTGCTTGAACACGTTGCAAAAGCCGATGCGCTGTTGATGGCGGCAGCCGTGGCTGATTTCCGTCCGCAGAACCGCGCTGACCAGAAGATCAAGAAGAAAGACGACTCCGACGAAGCGCCGGTCATCACACTGGCACGCACACCGGACATCCTCATGAGTGTTAAAGAACAGCGTGCAGCCAAAGGCTCGCCGCGCGTGGTCGTGGGCTTCGCTGCCGAAAGTGAACATTTATTGGCACATGCCCGCGCCAAACTCGAACGCAAAGGGCTTGACCTGCTGATCGCAAATGACATCACCGCAGCGGATGCCGGCTTCGAGGTGGATACCAACCGCGTCGTTATCCTCGGCTCGGACGGCAGCCAAACACCGCTGGCGCTGGCGACAAAAACCCGTATTGCCGAGGCGATTGTCGAACGTGTCGGTGAGCTACTCATCTAACGCTCATCTCGTCTACGTCATTTGGGGGAGTAATCTCTAGAACTTTTCTCACATATCATTCGTACAGATTACAGATATAATGACAAGTGTAGGCAGCGATGCCGCTACATGCACTCTATAAGGAGAAATCTATGAAGTCCCGTTTGCTTGCATTGTGTATGCTGTTTGTACTTTTGGTCGCACTCGTACCGGGCGCTATGGCGCAAGAAGCAGTTTGCGGCAACTTGACAGGAGATGACTGCACCACCCTGACCACCGCTTTCAGCAACACCGCAGCCTCATCCTCTGGCGCGTTCACCCTCGACAGCACCATTGATATTCAATCGGAAGATCCGTCACAGGCAGTCAACCTCACCATCAAGGCTGACGGCAAGTTTAACGGTGTGAACACCGCTGGTATAGCTGCCCTCACCGATCCTTCTGCGGCAATTGCTTCGCTGACCGAAGGCCTCAAGAGCTTCAGTGGCGAACTGAACCTGACCATTGGTCTGCCTGCCGAAGCAGCAGCCATGACCGGCGGCGAACCCCTGATCCTCAATCTCATTCTGATTGACGGGGTTGGTTACATCGACTTCTCCAAGCTCCCTGCTTCGATTGCACCTTTCCTGCAACAACTGGGTATCCCCAATAGCTGGGCTGGTCTCGATTTGATCGACACCCTGACCAATGCGGGTGATATGGCAGCGTCGTCGCTCGAAGAGAGCAGCAGCGGCCTGACTGGTACCGAAGATCTGGCGAAGATTCAGGCGCTGGCAAGCAAGCACCTGAAATACACCCGCAGCGGCGATACCTTCACCGGTACCGTTGATCTGCCCGGCCTGTTCAGCGACCCCGAATTCCAAGCGCTGGCCTCTGAAGGCGAAGCTGCGACCGAATTGACCGCCGAACAAACCGCAGCTATCGAATCGCTGAAGGATGCCAAGATTGAAGTAAGCTACACCCTGAACGGCGACAAGATTGGTGCGATCACCGCCAACATTTCGGTTCCGGGCAGCACGTTGGCCGCGTTGGATGCCGCTGGTGAAGAATCATCGACCAGCAGCGCACCGACCGCCATCAACATCACCCTGAGCATGAACTACACTGGCTTGGGCGAAGCACACGCTGTTTCCGCTCCTGCGGGCGCACCTGTCGCCAAGTTTGCTGACCTCATGACCCTCGTCGGCGGCATGATGGGCGGTATGCAGTAATCTGTCTAACGACAGACTTACGCTGTAATCAAAAAGAGGTGGGATATGTATCCCGCCTCTTTTTATTGATGGTAATACCCATTTATTGGGGGCAATCGCGATACATTTCCGGTTTATACTCTAATCAGAGTTCATGGAGTATAAAACCTATGCAGTCACAAGATCCGAATACCACCCATTTACGATCAGATAGCCCTACAGATTATGAGTCATTGTCCGTTTCGCATACCGAGTTTTATGACGAGCGTGTGATGACCCAAGAAATCGAAGCACTAACCATCATCTCGAACACACAAGAGATTAATGCCGTTAGCATTGACGACGAAACTAGCCGCGCTTAAACACTTTCGGATAGCTGGTGAGTACATCAACACCTGTTTCCGTAACCACCACATCATCTTCAACCCGCACGCCACCCAAGCCCGGCACAGAAACACCGGGTTCAATGGTGAACGCCATCCCCGGTTCGAGCAAGTCGGTTACACCCTCGGCAATTTGCGGAATCATCTCATGCCCTGCCAGCCCTAAGCCGTGTCCGGTGCGGTGGATGAAGTACGCACCGTAACCGGCAGCCGTAATCACATCCCGCGCAGCCTTATCCACATCCCCCATTGCCACACCCGGCCCGCTGGCCTTGATCGCGGCTTCGTTGGCAGCCTTCACCGTATCGTAGATCTTTTGCATTTCCACAGTCGGGGTGCCAAGGCAGAAGGTACGGGTGATGTCTGCCGGATAGCCATTGTAGCGCCCGCCGAAGTCGATCAGCAGGAACTCATCAGCACCCAATGGGCGGTCGGTGAGCATCCCGTGCGGCAGTGCGCTGTTTGGCCCCGCCTGTACCAGCGGCTCGAAAGCGTGACCTTCGCTGCCCAAAGCACCCATTTCCTCGCTCAAACGGGTCGCGATCTGGCGCTCGGTCATACCGGGCTGTACCCACGTCATCAGTTTATCCAGTGCTGCCTCGCTGATCTGGGCAGCCTTCCGCATCGATTCGACTTCTTCGGGAGTTTTCATCGCCATAATGCGGATGATCTGCCGTTCAATCGCGCTGACTTTCATCGTGGTCGCGGACTTCTGAAACTCCAATAGTTCAGTCACGCGCATGGTCAACCCATCCACGCCAAGCGTTGTTCCATTTAAGCCCAGTTCGCTCACGGCTTCTTTAAACGCATGGGCGTACCCATTCGTATCTGACCACGCGAAAGCCCGTGCTTCAAGGTCAGGTCGTTGGTTCAGCTTCGGTACTTCGAGTTCAGGAATGATGAACGACAAATCACCATTGGGCTTCAAAATCGCCACCACCGGACGTTCCGACAGGTGGAATTCTAGGCCGGTGAAATAATACATATTGAACCCCGGCACCAGTGCTACCGCGTCAACTCCGGCAATTTCCCGCAGCTTGGCCTGCCGTGCAGCGTAATCTACTTTAAGCATGTGATTATCCTGTTGTCTAGTTGTCCGTGAATACTGCGGTTATTGTACTCAAACAGGCGGCAAAGTGGCGAACGGGTTGGTATTAAACGCTACTACACACCGTTTGAGTGGAATGGGCTTCAGGCGTAAAAGTGTAGGCTGCATCAGTGGGGGTATGCTGCCTGTCACCGCGCGTTTACTCTTCTACGGAATTAGGGGTCTCCTTCGTCTGCTCACGGGGCGGCAGTTCAATAGGTCCCTGCTTCTCTGGATGATGCCCTACTTTATCGGCGTAAAAGGCTTGGATAATCTTAAAATCTTCGGTGATGTTGCCTGTTGGCATAAAGTATGGCCCAAGCCCCACTTCTTTGCGGGGGAAATCGACATAGCCTAATACAATCGGTACTTTCGCTTTCAAAGCGATGTAATAAAAACCAGTTTTCCAGTATTTCGTCAGGCTGCGCGTGCCTTCCGGCGCGACAATCACTGCCAGCCGTTCGTTCTGGTCAAAAGCACTCACAATCTGATCAACCGCGTTAATCGTTGTACTGCGGTTCACCGGAATACCGCCAGCAAAGCGCATCAAGGTACCAAACGGGGGTTTAAACAGCGTATGCTTGCCA
>JAPUDW010000419.1 GCA_027492915.1 Bacteroidota bacterium
CAGCATATTCTAAACGGTAATCTACAGGTATTTTTCCCTCATAACGGCGGACGTGAACCTATCCAGTTCTACTTAATAGCACTGCTCTCCCACATACACGGCTTAGGCATGAACTTCTTCACACTGAAGCTGCTCACCGCTATCGAAGGGCTTATTTGTATCCCCGTGCTGTGGTGGATGGGCAAAGAAATTATCGGCGAAGAGGAGGCCGAACTCGGTCATTTGGTCGGCTTGCTGTTAGCGGCTTTCGTCGCCGTCAGCTATTGGCACACCGCGCTCAGCCGCTTGGGATTGCGAATCATGTTGACCGTTATCGTCACGGGCGTATTGCTGATCTTCTTGACGCGTGCGCTGCGACATAATCAACGCGGTGACTATATCAAAGTGGGTTTGGTGCTTGGGGTCGGCGCATACGCTTATCAAGCGGCACGAATGCTGCCGGTTGTCGTGGTTGCCGGTGTGCTATTAGCCATCGTGTTTAGTTTATTTCGACCCAACCAACGCAGACAGATTAGAAACTACATTACGAATACGACTGTTTTAGTGATTATTACTTTGGCTGTATTTGTGCCAATGGCTGGTTTTGCCAGTGCTTACCCTGAGGATTTTTGGCGGCGAACATCGGGGCGCATACTGGGTGATGACATGATCCAGATTATCGAGCAACCGGGTACAGAGGTGAGCATCCGTAATCAGACTCCCGATGAGCACATGGTAGCCATCCAACAGAACCTAAATAATTTTATGAGTAACATCCGTAATGCACTGCTCATGTACAACTGGAAGGGCGATGCGGGATGGATTATTGGTGTGCCTAACCGTCCTGAAATGGATGTGTTTACAGGAGCCTTGATGATTGTAGGGTTAGGCGCTTGGGGCGTAAGAATGGTCAAACGGCGAGATGCAGCCGATTGGTTAATGCCCGTAGCGCTTCTTATTATGCTGCTCCCATCTGCGTTTTCGATTGCGAATCCCATCGAAAACCCGAGCGCAACAAGAGCCAGCGGCAGTTTGCCCGAAGCTTATTTATTTGCGGTAGTTCCGCTAGCGCTCATATGGCTTGCGATTCGCCGATTATTCCCAAAGGCGTGGGGAACGGTCGCCGGTACGACACTGGTTGGGGTTGTGATCTTCGCTTCGGCGAGTGCCAATTGGAATAGCTATTTCGTGGATTTTAATCAGGTCTATACCGCGTCGTCAACAGGGTCATACACGGAAGCGGGTCAATTACTGCGGGAATTTGCAGCCGACGGTGGCAGTTTAAACAATGCATTTGTTGTTGCCTATCCAAACTGGTGGGATTATCGGGCGGTCGGTATTGAAGCGGGTGTGACAGACTTCCCGAATGGGATCGCGAATCGGGATGCGGTGCCAATCTTTATCAAGAACACAGCACACCGGCAGGAGAAGTATCAGATTGATCCCGATAAGGATTTGCTATTTTTCTACGCTCCAGCGGATATTGCTGCGAGAATTAATTTACAGCGCTGGTTCCCTAATGGAGTAGACCAGCGCATCTACAGTTACAAACCACAAGGCGATTTTTATGTCTATCGTGTCCCCCAATTAGGCGCACAAGGTTTACTTGATTTCGAGATCAATTTCGGCGTACCGTCGCCAAAATAAGGGATTTGCATCCTAGATGAAGTTGATGAACACCGAACATATCAATCGGGCAGCGCGTGCTTACCCGATTGATGTACGTTAGGCAATCGGCTTACTTCGCGGCGGGCTGTGATACGCCGAACGCACGCTTGAGCGCGGTGATCTGGTCACGGGCGGCGGCCTGCGTCACATGGGCATCCGCAACCATGCGGAAGCCGTGGTAAGCGCCGGGGTAGACGTGCAGCTCGGTTGGCACACCGGCACGCATCAGGCGGCGGGCGTATTCCATATCTTCTTCGAGAAACAGATCAATTGCGCCGACGTTGATGAATGTGGCGGGTAAGCCGGCGAGATTTTCGGCACGCGCTGCCGCCGCATACGGCGAGACATTCGCCGCGCCGGGGGACTGCCCCAGCAGCGAAGTCCAGCCGAAGCGGTTGGCTTCGCGCGGCCAGATGAATTCGCCGGTGAAGGGGTGCGGCTGTGGATGGGTACAGGTGCGGTCATCAATCATCGGCGCGATTAAGAATTGGAACATCAACCGCACGTCACCACGGTCACGCGAGAGGAGCGCAAGGGCAGCCGCCAGCCCGCCACCTGCACTGCTGCCACCGACGGCGATACGGTTGGCATCCAGCCCCAACTCGGCGGCATTTGCAGAGAGCCACGTCAATGCCGCGTAACAATCGTCGAGGGGCGCGGGATAAGGCGCTTGCGGCGCGAGGCGGTAATCTACCACGACGACCGCACAGCCGACCGCCGCCACCATACTTTTTGCCATTGCATCTTCCGCGTCCGCCGAGCCCATGACATAACCGCCACCGTGCAGCCAGAGCAGCACAGGCACGGCTTCGTGTTCAGGCGGTGGTAAATAGACCAGCACCCGTACAGCAGGGTTGCCTTCTGCACCGGAGACATAGTGCTGGTTTACGAAAACCTCATCAAACTGCCCTAAGGCCGCCACCGCACCGCCACTCATGGCGCGGACTTGGTGGATGTTATCGGCACTGAGCGGAGTGGCAGGGATCAGGTCGAGGATTGGGGCAAGTTCAGGATCAACAAGGTGTTTGGATGTCATCATTAATGTCCTTTACTCATCGTGTTGAGCCATTATAGTCCTGCTTTGTTCACCGCCAACGGTCGCTCCAATGAGATGTTAGGTTTGAATTTGGTTTGCAAGCACAAACTGCGCCTTCACAAATCGGGTTCAGGAGGGGTAACGCTGCCTGTTGTTGCCTGTAAAACAGGTAAAAAATAAGGGTTTGCCGTCGGCAAACCCCTACGCACACGAAATCCTCTACGATGTTGGTTATTTGGCATCATAACCACGGATGACATCGGCATACTGACGCTGTAGATCACCCCAATGGTCACCCCGACTCGGCACACTGATGAGTTTGAAGTCCGGCAGCAGCATGGTTGGCTGTCATCAGCCCCGCATTAGTAGAAGCCGTATATTGCAACAACGAGGCGGATACATTGATCCGCCTTTTTTTGCTCAAGTTGGAGACTGGTTTGAAATGAGGTGGGAATTCGCTTAGTGAACCCTTTGCTCAGATATGCTCCACAATTTAGCAGATTCCCCAACGGATACAAATGAATTTCCATCTGAACTGAAAACAATGTGCCAAATGCCACTTACATGTGCTGAAATAGATGTGATGAGATCGCCTGTCGTCACATCCCAAACGTAGAGAAAACCCTGCATATTGCCAGAAATGACCCGTGATTTATCAGGGCTAAAAGCGATTGATGAAATAGCAGTCGAGCTATACATCGGTTTGCCAATTGGTTTTCCCGTGGTGGCATTCCATAAACGGATTTCGCCATTCGCATCACCGGATGATAACCAAACACTATCGCGACTAAATGATAGCACTTGGATACTCGCTTGATGTCCTTTCAATAGCGCTACTTGTTTACCCGTACTCACATCCCAAATGCGAACTGTCTTGTCCTCACTACCAGAGGCTAAGAGCAAACCATCGGGGCTAAATACGACACTTACAATCCGCTCTTCATGCCCTTCGTAGATGCTGTGGTAATATTCGCCCGTTACACTCACAGATGCGGTATTACCTTCACTTGCAGTTGCCGTCATTCGGCCATTTGGATGGACTGCAAAACTGTTAACCAAGCAACGCCAACGAATGGGAATTTCTGGGAAACGCGGCCAAAAATTACGTCGGAGACCCAACCGAACACCTGTTGTTACGTTCCAAACCTGTACAGCGTCGCCAGCGCTATAACCGAATAAAACTTGGTCATCCGCACTAAAGTCAACATCGCAGATTGGCAAATCATGATCAACGATTAAAGAAGAGGTGCTGCTTTTTGATAAGTCATACAGTAATAATGAACTGTTATCTCCTAGAGCAATACTTTTTGCATTGGGACTCACCGCGAGATTAAGCCAATACGCATATACACCGCCGTGATCGTCATCAAGATACGCGATGACTTCGAAAGTTTCAGATGCAAGATTCCAGCGACGAAGCGCACCAGCATCATTAGCTGTAAACAATAGAGTTGCATCCGGATTGAAATCGATGGCCGTAATATGCGGCGTAAAACGCGGCTCTATTAAATCGGTATTTTCGATTTCTAAACGCTGCACCAAATCACCCGTTCGAGCATCATAGATCTCAATATGCTGATTTTCCAGCACGACACTAAACTTTTGTCCATCGGGACTAAAAGTGATATTTGATAGAGATTTTGGAATGGTTGACTGTTTGGTTTCTGTTGCGATGTCCCACAATTCAATGTGCCTAGATTCTTGATCATCAAGTAGGACGCTTCGAACCAGCGTTTCGCCATTCGGACTTATAGCCACCACATGCATATCCTGATCGTCAAACAACACTTTTACTGAACCAGAAAATACATTTATTGACTGGATCACAGCCTGATTGTTCACAATAATCAAACTTGCCTGATCTGAACGAAATGCGATTGGTAACCACGAGTCAATGTCATTCAGTGTCCGTACCAATTGCCCCGTCTGAATATCCAGAATATGAACTTGTTTATCAAAAGAATCGCCTTGAGTTGCTAAAAACGTACCGCTGGAATTCAAGTAGAGCCTTTGCACCTTGCCTTTGTAACCTTCAAGGCGGCGAGGCATATTATCGCTAGAGTTTATATCGTAAATCCATACACCTGTATTGGTGCCGACTGCCAATTTATAACCGTCAGGTAACCATTCAAAAGTGTTAATGCCCCCGAACCCAAATTCACGCAAAAAAGTTACCTGAGAACCGGTCTTGCTCAACACTGAATGAGCATCAGGGGATGGTGTAGAAAATGACCATCCAGCCGTCATACAAATCAAGGTAACAACGAAATATCGCAACAACATGGTGACAATCTTTCTTTACATCGATATATGGATAGTGTAAAGCGAATTGATACCCTGTTCATGACTGAAAGATCACGTTTGCTCTACGCGAGCTTTATTATGGATTCAAAGTAACT
>JAPUDW010000420.1:0-380 GCA_027492915.1 Bacteroidota bacterium
GGTCGTACCGGCGATCAGTAAGTGGGGCATGGAGGCGAGGTCAGCCGAAATTGGCGTACCGTCCACACTTTGCCCCAGCGCAATTGCCAGTGGTGACTTGTTGAACAGCTTCTTGAACTGGTCGGATTCCATGACATCGCGCAAGCTGACCAGTGAGGCTTGGTCGTTCGGTACTTCGATACCAACATAGCCTTTACCGGGGACAGGTGCTTCGATACGGATGGACTTCGCGCCCAGTGCCAACTGCAAGTCCTTATCCAACTGGGCAATCGCACCGACTTTGACGCGGTTTTTCTTACCGCTGCGGGTCACCAAGTAATCCGGCTCGACACCGAACTGCGTAATTACAGGGCCGGTATTGACCTCGACGACTTTACCGG
>JAPUDW010000420.1:390-36001 GCA_027492915.1 Bacteroidota bacterium
AAACTCTGAAGCGTTTCTTCAATCTTTTTGGCACGGCGCAGGAGTTCTTGACGGTCAAAGTCATTTTAAGAACCGGGCATCAGTACCTGAGTAACACTCGGCAGCCGCCATTCTTTGCGCTTACGCGGTACGTTGGTTGGCGCTGTGGTACCCACACCTGCGGGGCGCTGAATTTCTGGCGAACGTCCAATCGGTGTCGCATCCGGTACGGCTGCCGCAGCGGTATGGGCTGGCGGCGGGGGTGGCGATGTGAGCGCTGCGCTTGCCATACCATCCCGTCCACCGGGGTTGATGGTTACACCGGCTGGGTCAGGCGGCTTGCCGAAGGATGATGCCGCAGGCATAGCCTTCGGGCTTGGGGCTTCAGACTTCTCTGGCTCATACGCCTTGGCAGGTGTAGCCGCTGATGCCGTCGCTGGCGTATCTTTCCAGAAGGCTGCGGCAGGCTGCGGCGCTTTGCTATCGGCTGATGGCACGGCTGGCTTATCGCCCATTGGTGATGGTGTTGTTGGCTTACCAAACGGGCTGTTCGTCGCCGGTGGCGGCGTAGAAGGTCTACCGAATGGACTGCTGCTGGTCGATGTGCTGCTGGCGGGTGCTACCGAGGCCGCCGCAGGCTGGTTGATCGGCGAGGCCGGTTTATTCTCATCCGGTTTCGCGGGCAGTGGTGTGCCGCCCTGCCGGATTTCATTTAAGCGCCCCATGCGGTCGCCGCTGGCTGGCTGTGCATCCGCAGGTTTAGTGCTGCCAAAGGTGGATGTACCAAAGCGGCTGCCCTGACTGCGCGGCAAGGGTTCGCCAATACCTTTGGGTTGTGCGGGTGGCAGCGATGACAATTCTTCGCTGTCGTCCAATTCATCCAATTCGTCGTCTTCGAGTTCATCCTCATCGTCTATCACATCTTCAGGCCGCGAGAAGGCACTGGCTGATGACTTCAGCGGAGAATCCGGTACAGGCGGCTTGACGGGTGAGGCAGGTGACGATGCACTGCTAGCGCCAAACGGTTTGGGCGTACTATCGCCGCCGAACGTCCGCGCGGGCGGTGTTGACGAGAAACCGCTTGAGGTGCTGCTGCCGTTTCCAAAGGCTGGACGTGCCGCAGTCGATGAACTGGCTGGCGCGCCGCTGGCACTTGATGCAGCAGCAGCGGGCTTCATGAGTTCACCCAAGCGTGCTGGCGGCGGTTCGCCTTGTCGAGCTGGTGTGGCAGGGACAGCCGGTGGTGGAACGGGTGAGCGCAGCGGAGCGGCTGACGTACTCATGGCTGCACTGCTGGCGTTGGCTGTTGCGGCGGCTGGTTGTGACGTGTTGATCGGCGTTGATGACGGGGCAGCGGGTTTATCCGCAGGCTTGGCGGCGTCATCTTTACCACCGCGATTGAATAAGCGACCAATGCCACCTGCGACCGCACCGGCGGTCGCTGCGGCAGCGGTTGTCGCAATCGTCGATGGTTTGATGCCAGTTTCCGAGGCCGATTCAGCCTTTGCAGGAACTGTTGCAGGGTCATTTGGTTTGCGACCGGGCAGCATGTTACCGAAGCGCGAGGCGATGCCACCACCGGCTGGTGAAGGTGTAAGTGCAGGCTTCGCGGCGGGGTTCGCTGGCACGCGCTCGACAGGTTCAAGCTCTTGTGCGCCAAATCCACCGATTTCCTTCTTGCCACCAATGTTGATGGCAATTGGACGCTCGGCAATGACAGGTTCACCCGCAGGTAATGCCGGTTCGCTGGCGGCGGGTAAGGCAGCCACGGCGGGAGCCGCAGGCAGCGCAGGGCTGGCCTCTTTGGTGATGCTAACAGCGGGCGCAGCTAGAGTTTGTGCCGTAAGTTGTTCGAGTGATACGGCAGCGGCGGCCTGTGCACGAGCCTGTGCGCGGTGACGGCGGGTATCTTGAAAACTGCGAACATTGCTGACGGCGATCATTGCGAGTTCGGCTGCACCGATGTCCAGCGTGAACATCGCGCCGATGACCAGCATCAGCAAAATCATGAAAAACGCACCCGCTTCGGTGACATTCGACACAAGGAAATAGTAAATTTCCCAACCGATTTGCCCGCCGCCAGTATGGTAAACATCCAATGAAAGTTTCATCTGGATGCTTAGTTCTTGAAAATTACTTACCGCACGGCTGCCTATAAAGCTGAACGTATCAAGATAGCTCATCAATGTCAGTACGGCGATATAGGTGATAACGATACCGATCACCCGTTTGCGCGGGATGACGGGAGCATTTTCACCAAAGTGCCGAGCAATCAGCCAGATACCGATCATCAACATGGCGACCGGAATCGCAATTGAACCCCATCCAGCGAGGTCAATCAAGAAGCCGTTAATGGCTTGCGTCAGTTTACCTTCCGTTGTCGAAAGGCGGCTGAAGATTAACCCCAACGAACTGAGTAATAAGACGACACCTAAAATATCGAGCTTGGTGTCGAGCGAAAGTCCGGCATTGTCATCAAGATGTGGGGCTTTGCTGGTGCGCGACTTCGGAGCCGGTTTCGCGGCTGCATCACCGCCACGCAGGAAGGCGGGCAAGAAGCGGCTGATACCGCCTTCGGCTGCCCCTGATTTACCTGCGGCGGGTTTCGCCCCTGCTGCCGGGGTGCCGCCTATTTTGCTGCCAAAGGGGGATGAACTGCCGCTGGACGCAGCAGGTTTTGCCCCACCGACTGCTGGATTAGTGCCAGTGGCGCGGGTACCGCTGCCAAAGGGCGATGATGAACTGCTGGCACCGGAACTGCTTGGCGCAGCGGGTTTGGCTGCTTTATCACCGCCACCACCAAAACGTCCGGTAATGCCGCCGAGCAAGCCACCGACTTTACTGGTGCTGCTGCTGGCTGCTTTAGGCGCAGCGGGTTTGGCCGTTTTATCGCCACCACCGCCGAAGCGCCCGGTAAGGCCACTTAAGCCGCTGGTGATACCGCCTAATGCGCCACCGGCTTTGCTGCCGCTGCTGGTACCTTTGGGCGTAGCGGGTTTATCGGCTTTATCGCCACCACCGCCGAAGCGTCCGGTGATGCCGCCTAGCAGCCCACCCCCAGAAGGTTTCTTATCATCGGGTTTGGCTGGTGCGCTGGTCGAAGCGGGTTTAGTGCCGCTGCCACCACCAAATGAACTGCTTGAACTGCCTGACCCACTCGAACCACCGAAGGACGATCCGCTGCCTGAGGGACGGCTGGCACTGCTTGAACTACTGCCGGGGCTAGAAGGAGATGAAGGACTGCTGCTGGCTGGTCGGTTACCACCAAACGGTGATGAACTGCCGCTGGAACTGCCGGAGCTACCCGAACTGCCTGTTCCGCTTGAGCCGCCAAATGACGACCCACTGCTGGCAGGCCGATTAGCACCTCCGCCGAACGAACTGCCGGAACTGCCACTCGAAGGTGACGAAGGGTTGCTGCTGGCTGGACGGCTGCCACCAAATGGCGATGTTCCGCCGCTGGATGTTGTAGGGGATGTGGGGCTAGCACCCGCTGGTCGGCTGGTCGGGCTGTTTGGTGTCGAGCCAAAGCTCGCCGGACGCGAGGCAGGGTTAGACCCGCCACCGGGAGCGGGACTGGTACGCGCACCTGACCCCGGCAAACTGGATGTAGACCGGTTGCTGAAACTGCTGCTCGAACTTGAGCCGCCGAAGGGATTTACACGCGACGAAGAGGCTGACGCAGATGATCCACTTTCTTCATCATCACTCTGATCGTCATCATCTTCGATTTCTTCTTCATCATCGTCATCAAATTGGTCGTAATCGCCGCCTACGTAACGCATAGTGGCTCACCTGTTCAAAACTTATTCAACGTTCTGGGAACAAACTTTGGGGTATTCGAGTATGCAGTGCATAACGCATGACCCCGATACCTGCACATTACTGCGAGGTCTGAACAGCTATTATCGACATTTATCCATAGTGAAATCATACCACAAATGTCGATTCAAGACCTATTGTAGAACATTTGTTTATAAAGTTCAAGGCGCTGTTATTATTCTTTATAGGGTATACGAATGCTGCGGGGGATTTGTTTCCATTGGTATATAGACGTGGTTTAGGTACGGCATATTACGCTTCCTATTAGATTTCCTCGGCTGGAACCACCATTGTTTGTTTACGCCCTGCACCCTTGAACTGTACCATTAGTACACCTGCTGCTACGGCTGCCAGACCGAGTATTTCCTGCGGTGATAGGCGTTCACTTAAGAATATCCATGCTAGTGCCGCGATTTGAATAAGCATGGTGTTATTGATAATGCTGGACTCGACGGCTGGCAGGGTGCGCAACGTCAAGTTCCAGAGCGTGAAGGCGAAAGCAGTGTTTATACCTGCCAACCACAGGATAATCAGCCAGCTATTCAACGCTAATTGAGGCCAACCGGATTGCGCGATACCGACGATTAGCAAAATAACTGCGCCGATGCCAATGCTGACGAAGGTGACGATGATAGGGTTGATGTGGGCGCTGCGGTTCACGCGCCGCCCTATGATCGACGAGGCCGAATTTGCCAGCACGACAATACCCGCTGCCAGCAGCCCCAGCCGTTCGCCTGCCGGAATATCCACCGGAAAAAAGTATAAGATGATGCCCACGAAAAAGATGCCAATACCAAACCACTGCCTTGCTAACAGGCGTTCCGCCAGCACGACGCTGCCCACCAATGCCACCACCACGACACTCAAATTGATGAGCAAGGTTAAGGTAGTCGCGGGGAGATAGGAAAGGGCGATGAACTGCGCTCCCTGCGTGATGGCGATAAAGACCAGCCCTAATATCGCGAGTTGCAGCCAGTCGTTACGGCGCAGGCTACTTAATTCCATGCGCCATGCACGCGATGACAGCACTACAGGACACAAGCATAGAAATGCGAGACTGTAACGTAATCCAGCGAAGGTTAAAGGCGGGATGTCTTTTAAACCAAACTTGATGAGTATCCACGAGGTTGACCACAAAAATGTGACAAACAACGCTTGAATGACAGCTCTTGTGTGGGGCGATAAGCGGCTAAACATAATCTAGTCATGATAGCGGATAGGGGGACGGCGGGCAAGATACCAACCTGACATTGGCATCTTCGCCTACCTTGAAGTCGCTATACGGTGTGGCGGAGGACAAGCAAGGTTTCGCCTATCGTCACCATTTGACCGATGTCCCATTCAGTCGGACTGTTCGGTATCAACGGAATGCCATCGATAAACGTACCATTGGCGCTGTGCAAATCGGTTACTTTGATGCCAGTTTCCAATGTTCCGGCGATGAGCAGATGCACCCGTGACACAAGTGCGTCACTAATTTCGATGTCGGCCATTAGGCTGCGCCCGACCAGTACCGATGGTTTGGTGAGGTCGATTTTCTCTGAGGAGACGATTCCCTGCTGCTTAATAATTTCAAGCTGGAGTGTGCTGTTTGGCGGTGGTGGTGCGACACGGTGGGTACGGCTTTTATCGATCCGCGGCGCGGATTTAGGCGCGTTTTGATCTTTCAGTATTTCTGTTTGAGGCAGCGCTTCAGCTTTGGCATGTGAACCGTTTCCGTTGGAAGTTAACAGGACGGGTTCATCTTTGTGGTTGCCATTGGTCGATGGAAGTGTTTCAGGTTTTTCCTGCACACCTGACCAGTGACCATTCAAGGATGGTGCCGGTGTTGCAGTTGCTTGCACGACTGGCAGGTCTTCTAACTGAACCAGCGCTGTTAGTTGGTCACGGATGACACTCACCACCTCGGCTTGCGGCTTGCAATAAAACTCCAGCAGCATTTCGTGCGCCAGAACAGCCGTATTTCGCGCATCGCGGGTCGAAACCTGCACATCGTCGATACGGTCGATATGCGTTTCACGCAGCTTCTCGACCGCATTCTTGCCCATATTTTTGAGTATGGGGTCGAATAAATCCCAGCGTTGCAAAATTAAGTTCAACCATGCATCAAGGTCAAGCTGCTCGATGGCTGTTTTGGGGGTCAAGTTTTTGGTATCAAGATCAGGCTGCGTCGTTTCCAGAATGCCTCGTATCACTTCCAGATCGAGCGTCGCGTTCAATTTGGTTTTGTAAACGGCTATCACTGGTTCACTGATACTCTTCTTGAGAATACCTAAAATTTGGTCTAGCGACTCTTGTACATCGACTTCATCTGATGACTGATGTTTTTCCTCAATCATTTCCATTTTGGCTAACCCTTCCCGAACACGAGTCCTTATCCCAACAGTATAGTTATAATTCGTTTTCACTTACATGAAGCTTGCATGAAAAAATGATCGAGAATTTTTACCTTTGTTACATAGCTTACTAAATGTTAGGCCACTTGGCTCATATGACTTTGGTAATCGGTGATAAAAATAATAACGACAAATGGCTTTGATTTGGATTGCTCGGGCGCTTAATAGCTGATGAATATCCCTCAAAAGTAGGGTGCAGCCTACTAGACAGCCTCAAAAAGGCGTGTTATATTGAGTTAGTTGTACGCATATTGGCGTAACCAAATGTAGGTGTATTATGTTTACTCTCGTGATCGGCGCTGGCATGGCCGGACTAACCGCAGCTTATGAATTACAAGCAGCAGGTGAGTCGGTTATCGTGCTGGAAGCCCGTGACCGGATCGGTGGTCGGTTACATACCAACCACGACTTCGCAGGTATCCCCGTTGAGTTCGGCGCCGAGTTCATTCATGGTGATCTGGCTCCGACCTGACTGCTTGTCCGCAAACTCGGACTTCGTACCCTCGAATGGCGTAAAACTGATGACTCACTTGTCCGCTTGACGGATGGTTCAATTTGCCTGATGCAAGACGCAAGGCAGGATGAACAATTCGACATGATCCGCACATGGTTATTACCTGATGTGCCAGTGCTGGACGGTGATGAGGATTTCGGCAGTTACCTGAAGCGTATCGGCTTTACGGACGCGCAAATTCGTTATGCGCAGCGCATGTTCGTGAACGCTGAAGGCGACTCGCTGCCGAATATCAGCGCGACCGCAGCCCTCGGTGAAATTCACGAGAAAGCCAACGGTCAGGGTGATTTTCGTGTGCTGGACGGCTATGACACGCTGGCGAAACATCTGGCTGAAGGGCTGGATATTCGCCTGAACACACCGATTACCGCCATTGATTGGTCGGCGAGTCAGGTGCAGGTTACAACCGGCAGCGGCACGTTCGAAGCGGATCAAGTCGTGATCACAATCCCGCTGGGTGTCTTGCAAGCGGATACGATCACGTTCATACCCGACCTACCTGCTGACAAGCAGAATGCCATCCGCAATACGCGCATGGGGCCGGGATTGAAAATGATCTACCGTTTCCGCGAACCAATCCTGCCACCGGATATTATGGCGCTGTTTTCGAACAGCCTGCCGCCGATGTGGTGGTCGCCTTCGTTTGGTCACAATACAGATCAGACGGTATGGACGGCCTTCGCGACGGGTGATTGGGCGCGGGAACTGATGGCGCTCGGAGATGAAGGGGCGCTGGCAAAAGGGCTGGAAACCTTGCGTATTGAACTCGATATGCCGGAGTTGCAGCCAGAAGCCATGCACCTGATGAACTGGACGGCAGAACCCTACACACGCGGCGCGTACAGCGTCGCCTTACCCGTTTATCCCAATACCCGTGACGAGCTTGCCCGTCCGGTGGGGCGGCTGTACTGGGCGGGTGAACACACCGCCGCGCACGGCTTTTCATCCACCATACACGGTGCATACGTCAGTGGGGTACGTGCAGCAAAAGAAGTCCTCGCAGCCGTTTCGCGGCAGCAGGCAGTATCGTAATTTTTATCGAAAGAGGATCGTATGAACGCCAATTTATCGAGCACCTTCCAGCCTCGGCTTAGACAGAACCGGGACACGCAAATTGCTGTTGTCCCGAGTTCAGTCAAGTATGCGGGGCAAATGGAAATGTGCCACCAACTCGCTTACGGTTATACCCTTGCGGACATTACGTCCGATGTGGAAGCCGGTGAAGCCCTCACTGCGGACAAGTTCCGCCAGCACCTCGCGATTTTCCCCCAAGGACAGTTTATAGCGCTGGACAAGGCGACTGACCGTGTGGTCGGGTTGACTGTCAGTATGCGCGTGGACTTAAAGACGCATGACGCTGCCAAGTCGTGGGCAGAACTGACCAACGACGGCTGACTGACTACTGATAACCCAAACGGCGACTGGCTGTATGGAGTCGACTCGGTCGTTCTTCATGATTATCGCAGTCAGGGCGTGGGCGGCAAGCTGATTGAAGCACGCTACGATGTTATCCGCAAATTGAATTTGCGCGGTCTGGTCGCGGGCAGTATCCCGATTGATTTCAGCAAAGTCGCTGACCATGTATCGATTGAACAATATGTTCGCGATGTGGTTGCCGGAACGCGGTTTGACACTAACCTGAGCAAACAACTTCGGAAGGGCTTTAAGGTTCATGGCCTGATCCCGAATTATACGATTGAGCCAACCTGCGGTGGTTATGGTGTGGAGATCGTCTGGGATAACCCTGACTATCGACCGCTGCGGCGTGTTTACGCTGCGGCTGTGCCTGCCGCGCGTACACCGGTGGTACGCCCGATGCCCGCGCCGTTGATGCCGCGCACGGCTTAATCAACCGAATTATTCGTGCCACCTTGTAGGGGTTTGCCGCCAGCAAACCTCTACATCAACCCATTTTTATAACTGTGTTTATCCCGATAAGGAAACCGATCATGTTAACCCTAGGCGAGCCTGCCAGTACCAACGCCATTCAGATCCTCCCCAGCAGCGCGCGATATGCCGAGCAGATGGAGGCGCTGATGGCGCGTGTTTATAACCTCGACCCACAAATTGAAGATAACGATATGTTCACCGCTGCCCACTTCCTTCAGCATATGGCTGTATTCCCCGAAGGCCAATTTGTCGCGGTGGATAGCGCAACCGATACAGTGGTAGGCATCACGGTGAGTATGCGTATTCACTTTGACCCTGCGAAACCGATGTTGGCGTCGTGGTGGGAATTGATCGGCTACGGCTGGTTGAACACACACATGCAGGCGGGCGAATGGTTGTACGGCGTTGAGTCGGCGGTACACCCTGATTATCAGGGTAAGGGCATCGGCAAGCAGTTGACGAATGCACGCCTTGAAACGATGCGCCGCCTGAACCTGCGTGGGATGGTGGCTGGCAGCGCGATCATCAGCTACCATAAGATTGCAGACATCGTTCCAGTTGACGACTATGTGGCAGATGTGATTGCAGGGCGGCGGTTCGATAATAACCTGACCAAGCAAATCAAGATGGGCTTCAAACCCATGCACATTATCCCCAATTATCTTGAGGACACTGACTGCGCGGGTTACGGCGTGGAGATGATGATTGAGAACGCGGCTTATGTCGCGCAGCCTATCCTCCGGCAGCCGGTACAACCGTTGGTTTTGCAGCCTGTGGTGAGCTAATCGGTTGGCAGTAGAAACCTCCCCGTAAACGAGGGAGATAACAAATGCAACATAGGAACCATCCGAACGGGTGGTTTTTGTTTTTAGTGTTCGTTGGTCAGTTGTGAGCCATTGGTATTTATTTCCTTCATTGCTTGCAACCGAAGGAAGTTCTTTAGGGCGGGGAATGTGTCATATCAGTGACGCAGTGGGTCTGGGCGTGACTTTCGATAATCTACTTTTGAGTATCAGCTTACAAGCTGGCAGTGGTTATGATAAAAACACACGTACTTTGTGGAGGGAAATCATTGCGGCACTTCAGTGAAAATCTATACGTATCATCCTGAATGTAGAATTTAGATATTATCCTCGTTCACAGTCTAACCTTAATACTTTCTGTTATCTTCTGATCTGTATAATGTAAATTGTAATGTTTATGTTAGCGGTGGCAGGAGGCGGGAATAATGCACGAGATTCACTGGATTAAGGAAGATCGAGTGCTGTATGTGGCGTACCAAGGACACCAATCACCGGACACGCTCAAGGACTGTTTAGATGATATGGCGCTGTACCTTGACACAGTTCGTGCGCCGATTGTCATGATTATTAGCTGGCTTGAAGTCACCTCTTCTGACCGTGATGTGCTGCGCAGCCAACCGGGGCACCGCACCTACAGCCACCCGATGGCGGCTCGCGGCGTGCTGGTGGGCTTTAACCCGCTGGAAGTGATGATGAACGAAACGACGGCTATGAATACACGCGGCAGCAAAAATACCCAATATTTCCCCTCGATGGTAGAGGCGATGGAATACCTAGAGCCGATGCTGGTTTAGGTAAGCGGGTATCCTGCTACAGGCTGAGGGTAATTGGGCGTAAGGCTTACTGCGCTAGATAGACAATTGTGATAGACTATGCATAGTTTACGCTGCGCTCAAATGGTGACCACCACTTTATCTTGCGTTGCGCCTTGACTCGCTGTAGAGGAGAAACCCTATGCCACCCCAGAAGAGTGGTTACTATTACCCCAATAAATTTGCTCGCATTTTCCTTGATGCGATGGAAGAGGTGATGGGGAAAAACGGTCTCAATGCCGTCCTCCATCTGGCTGATCTCGACAACCTGATCGGTAACTATCCGCCGGATAACCTTGACAAAGTGTTCGACTTTGCTGATTTTACGGCGTTGTGTGTAGCGCTGGAAGAAATGTACGGGCCGCGCGGTGGGCGTGGTTTGGCGCTGCGCGTCGGGCGTACACTGTTCGCGGATGCGCTGCGTGGGTTCGGTGCGCTGGCGGGTGTGGGCGACCTTGCGTTCAAAGTGCTGCCGTTGAGTGCCAAGCTCAAGGTGGGTGTGCCGGCGATGGCGAACATCTTCAGCCAGTTCAGCGACCAGATCAGCAATGTGCGAGAAGAAGGCGACGACCGCATCATCTACACACTGGAACGCTGCCCGATGTGCTGGGGACGGAAGTCATCGGACAAAGCGGTGTGTTATGTGGGACAAGGTTTGCTGCAAGAAGGCTTGCGCTGGGTCTCTGGCGGACGTGAGTTCAAGGTTGACCTATCGACCTGCATCGCCAAGGGTGACGACATCGGACGCTACATCATTTACAAAGAGCCGATTGAGTAGTAACCGTTTAAATTTGGAAATTCTTAAGGACGATCTAACTGGTCGTCCTTTTTATTTGCCGGTTAGGTGATCGGGTAAGCCTCACGCGCTATATCAAGTGCTTGTTCGAGGGTGTGTGATAGTTTGATAATGTCGCCACGACCGGCGGGGTTCGTGGTCACGATAATTGAAACGAAGGTGCGAATGAGTGAGGAATTCGCAACTACAACAATCAGGGTGATGTTATCGGGTAAATTGGCGAGCGCATTTTTGCCGTTGGAGATAATATTACCCGGTGGGAGTATGCCGCCCATTGAGCTGTCTGCGATCAGCACGACTTTATGACCGACAGAGTTCATCAAATTATGGGTGGCCTGCACCGCGACTTGGAACTCTGCCCATGACCAATGACCCCGATATGAAACTACGATGCATGTCTGCGATTCATCTGACCACTGCACTGAAATAGGCATCCACTACCCCCTAAGTGTATACCTGTGATGCATACGCCTAACGACGATACATTAGCGATTATGCTTGATATTACGATAGATTACAAATCGTGCAACATGACATCGTAAGTATGATGAATAAACCCCTATTCGGCGTGATGTTTGGCTAACCTTGATTACTGATCCCCTACCATAACCTCTGCCAACTGATAGGCTTCTTCAAGAGTGGCGACCATTTTGATGATGCCGCGACGACCGCGCGGGTTTGTGTTGGCGACAATCGAGAGGAAGGTACGGATGATTGATGAGTTGACGACTACAATAATCAGCCCTGTGTTTTCGGGAAAGCTGGTGATGGCGCTTTTGCCATTGGTGATGATATTACCCGGAGGCATCACACTGCCATTGAGGGTATTTTCGATGATGACGACGTTGTAGGCAACGCTGCTGATGAGATCATTGGTGGCTGCTGCCGCCGCTTGAAATTCAGGCCATGTCCAATGTCCCTGATAGGTGATCTCAACACAGGTTTTTGCTTCATCTTTCCAACTTACTGAAATAGGCATTGATTAGTCCTTAGTCCAAATGTCCGTATATTTAAATTTTAAGCCGTAATATTTGTAATTATTATGAGTATTACATGAGATTGCAAGTAGGTGTTATGAATTTGAGCGAAAAAACGTAAAGTGGTTGAGCGAATAATGAACGATGTGCTACTATTCCAATAGAACATATATTCAGTGTAAGGTGGCAATATGGCAAACCGCATACTCGCGCTGCGCGAGATTAACCGCGCGACATTGGCACGGCAGCTTTTGCTGGAACGTAGTTCGATGGTGGCGACGGCAGCGGTAGAACGGTTGGTGGGGATGCAGGCTCAGTTGGCGAGTGCGCCGTACGTGGGATTGTGGACGCGGCTGACGGATTTTTCACGCGGCGACCTCGCAGGGGCGATTGAGCGGCGCGAAGTGGTGAAGGTGTCATTGATGCGGGCGACACTGCACCTCGCCAGCGCGGCTGATTACTTGCACTTTCGAACTACATTGAGTCCGGTGTTGGAAGGCGCGGCGGAATCGATCACCAAGAACCGCGAACCGATTGACGCAGAGCGGGTGCTGCGGGTAGCGCGGGCGTACATCAGCGAGGCACCGCGCACGTTTGCCGAGATCAGCGCGATGCTGCTGGAGGATATGCCGGACAAGGACGTGGGGGCGATGCGCTATACCGTGCGGACGCATATCCCGATGGTGCAGGTGCCGGTGAGCAGCGGGTGGAGCTACCCCGCCAAGCCAGCCTTCACGATTGCCGAAGATTGGTTGGGCAAGCCGTTCGACACAGAAGCGAGGTTGCCGGAACTGATTAAGCGGTATCTGGCGGCGTTTGGACCCGCGACAACGGCTGATATGCAAACGTGGTCATTCCTCAAGCTGCCGGAATTGAAGGCTGCTGTGGAAACGCTGCGATCGGAATTGGTGACGTACCGCGACCCGAAGAAGCGCGAACTATTTGACCTGCTGGACATGCCGCTGCCGGATGGCGATGCCCCTGCGCCGATCCGCTTCTTACCGGAGTTTGATAACCTCGTGCTGTCGCACAAAGATCGCACACGGGTGGTGGCAGAGGAACATCGCAAGAAGGTTTATCTGCCGGGCTTGCGAGTGGCGGCGACGATATTGGTGGACGGGTTTGTTGGCGCGGTGTGGACGGTGGCGAAAGCGAAGGGTGTGGCGACACTGACGGTTGAGCCGCTGGTGGCGCTGACGAAGGCGCAGCGGTCGGAGATTGCCGAGGAGGGCGAACGGCTGGTGCGCTTTGTGGAACCGGAGGCGAAGGATTACACGGTGGCGTGGGTGGAATAGTTATGACTACTGGCCTCGTTCCTGCCGCGCGAGGTCGAGGTTGCTTTTGGCATCGGCGTGGTCAGGTTTGAGGCGCAGCGTAGTTTCGTAGTCGGCAATTGCGCTGTCGAAATCGGCCTGCATAAAGTAGGCGTTGGCGCGACTAACGTAATAGTTAGATCCTTGCGGATTAAGTTTGATTGCTTGGTTCAGATCAACGATTGCGTTCTCTAAATTACGTTTAGTGACGTAAACTTTTGCGCGGTTGAAATAGGTATCTGCACTATTAGGATTGAGACGGATCGCCTCATTAAAATCATCTAGCGCCTTATCAAAATCCCCTACGGAGGCGAACGCACATCCACGATAAAAGTATGCAGCGTCATTTTTAGGTTTTAGACGGATTGCCTCCGTGAAAACCTCAATCATCTGTTTGAATTTATCGCTTGAAGCATCCATTTTAGACTCGTAACTTCTTTTGACTTTCGACCAATTACACCCATCACTGCTACTTACCTCGTTCCTGCCGCGCGAGGTCGAGGTTGCTTTTGGCATCGGCGTGATCGGGTTTGAGGCGCAGGGTGGTTTCGTAGTCGGCAATTGCGCTGTCGAAATCGGCCTGCATAAAGTAGGCGTTGGCGCGGTTGAAGTAGACGCTGGGGAACTGCGGGTTGAGGCGGATGGCTTCGTTATAGTCGGCAACCGCCGCCGCATAATCTTCCTGATTATAGTGGCTGAGGCCGCGATTGTAGTAACCCTCAGTGTAGGCGGGGTTGATGTCTATCGCCGCATCATAATCCGCAACGGCGCTGTCGTAATCACCCTGCTCGTCATAGGCGTTGCCGCGATTGTTGTAGGCGAGGATGAATGCCGGATTGAGACGGATGGCTTCGGTGTAGTCGGCAATTGCACCCGCTGCGTCACCCTGCCGCCGCCGCGCTAACCCCCGATTGTTGTAGGCTTCGGTGTACTGCGGATTCAGGCGTATCGCCGCGTCATAATCGGCTAATGCACCCACGAGATCGCCCTGCGTATAGCGCACATGCCCGCGATTGTAGTAGGCATCTGGCAGCGTAGGTCTGATGCGTATCGCCGCGTCAAAGTCGGCAAGGGCGTGGGTGTAATCACGCTGGCGGTAGTAGGCGAGGCCGCGATTATTGTGGGCTTCGGCATAGTGCGGTTGCAAACGGATCGCCTCGGTGTAGTCGGATATTTTGCCTGCCAGATCATCCTTAGCCCGTTGAAAGCCGCGTTCGAACGATGTTTCGGCGTTCAGGCTTTGCTCGGTGACGGTGGGCTGTTGGTCGGCGGTGGCTTTGGTCGCAGCCACGGCAGGTTGGTCGGCGGGTGGCGTGGGGAACAGCAGCACATCAAGCGGCTTGTTGAGAAAGCGGTTTTGCAGCCGTGTCATGGCTTCGTCGAAGTAAGCAGGTGGGATTTCCAGTGCGTTGTACTGCGGCAGCACTGCCAGTTTGCCCGTCAGATACTGTTGCACTTTGGCGTAGTCGAAGCCGTCAAACATCAGCGGGACGATGTTACGCCCGTTATCCAGTGCATATTCGATCTCACGGCGCAACCAATCCCCCGGCTCGGCGCAGCGTTCAAGGGCGCTGGGCGTGAGGACGAGGACAAAGTGGGCGCGGGCGGCGATCTGGTTGAGGATGATGCGCTCGAACGAACCGGCATTAATCGACTCGGAGTCGAGGAAGCAGTCATAACCGTGGGCAGTGAGGTGCTGGTAAACGGCGCGCGCCATGTAGGTGTTGGTGCGGCGGTAGCTGATGAATACGGTTTTCTCGACCTGCATGTGGGCGGCCTCTACGGTTATGGACGACGTTTAGCTTCATTATGTGCGGGAGGCAGGGCGGAGTCAAACGCCTCCATCCCCATGCCCCCACCAAAACCTTTCACCCCGCCTCAGCGTACTGTGAGTAAGCCCCTCGCGTCTGCCACCGTCTGAGGGAGGGTGCATAGGTATCCCCGCACCTTCGCACGATCAAGGGTGTTTTGAAGCATGACTTCCAAATTGGAAGATGCATGGATGGTCAGTAGGCTTTATAATGAGCCACATTATTTAGAAGTTTGTTGAATTATTAAGCATGATTAAGGCGCTGACCGATCAATAAAAGGAAACCATTATGAATACGAAGCGCGTTGTGGTAACCGGCCTCGGCGTGATTAGCCCGTTGGGGAACACGGTTGCCGACACATGGGCGAATGCGTTGGCGGGTAAAAGTGGAATCGACTGCCTGACAGGCATCAACGACATGGACAATAACGTGCGGGTGGCGGGCATTGTCAAGGATTTTGACGCGGTGGCTCGCTTCGGTGCGCGTGAGGCACGGCGGTTGGACAAGGCCAGCCAGTTTGGCATGGCGGCAGCCGAGCAAGCGCTGCTCGACAGCGGCCTGAAAATCACCGAAGAAAATATGTATGAGGTCGGGTGTGTCATCGGTACTTGCGTTGGCGGTATCGAGTCGATGGTGGATGCGACTATAGATTTCGAGGAGCGTGGGCAGCGCGGCGTGAGTCCGTTGGCGATCCCGCGTATCCTCGTGGACAGCCCATCGGGTCGCGTTTCGATGACGCATAACCTGCGCGGCCCGAACTTCGCGATTGTTTCGGCCTGCGCAACCGGCAACAACTGTATCGGTGAAGCGGCGGATATGATCCGGTTGGGTCGGGCGAAGGCCATCTTAGCGGGGTCTAGCGAGGCAACGTTGATTCCGATGGTGCTGGCAGGCTTCGATAATATGAAGGCACTGGCACACTATACCGGCGGCGACCCGACGGTGATTTCGCGCCCCTTCGACCTGAATCGCGGCGGCTTCGTGGCAGGGGAAGGCGCGGCTATCCTGATGCTCGAAGATTTGGACTTCGCGCTGGAACGCGGCGCTCACATTTACGCCGAGATCACGGGCTACGGGCATACATCGGACGCCTACCACATTACCGCCCCGCGTGAGGACGGCGTATCAGCGGCGGAAGCGATGAGGCGTGCGCTGAAGGATGCGGATTTGAAGCCTGAAGCTATTGATTACGTCAACGCGCACGGCACGAGTACGCAGCTTAACGACAAGAGCGAGACGACCGCGATGAAGCTGGCATTGGGCGATCACGCCTATAAAATCCCAATCAGTTCTACCAAGTCGATGACAGGGCATATGCTGGGGGCAGCGGGGGCGATTGAAGCGCTGTTTTCAATCCTCGCCATCCGCGACAACCAGATACCGCCGACCATCAACCTCGACACGCCTGACCCGGATTGCGATCTCGACTACACGCCGAATGTGTCGCGCAAGCACACTGTTAAGCATGCTATGAGCAACTCGTTCGGCTTTGGTGGGCATAACACGGTGCTGGTCGTCAGCCAGTACGAAAAGGTATAGCGCGATATGGAAAACGGTTTAGATACACTGCGCCCGATGATCGGGCAAACGACATCCAACAGCCCCTCACCACTGGGGTGCTGGTTGAACGGTACGCTGCAAGAAGTCGGCGAGAATGGTGTCAAGATTGCCTACGTTGTGCGGGCAGAAATGACCAATCCGGTTGGCATCTTGCACGGTGGCATGGTGGCGACGATGCTGGACGACATTATGGGCATGACAATTATGGTGAAGTATCAGGCGAACTTGGCTCAGTTCTTTTACTCGACCGTCAATTTGCATGTGGATTACCTCGCCAGCGCCCGTGAAGGTGCGACCGTGATTGCTTCGTCGAGCATCACCAAGGCGGGTAACAAGATTATGAACGCCGAGGGTTGGCTGCACGACAGCAGCGGCAAACTGCTGGCGCACAGTACATCTAATTTACTCAAGGTTGAAATTCGGGCGTAGTGCGTGTCCAACGATTGCTGTTCAAGGTGGCGTGTTCACCCATCGCCACCTTTTTCATCGGGTGGGTTTTTGCACACATGAGTTTTGCTATTCCGGTTCATCGGCTGCGTGAGACAGAGCGCTTAATGGCTTTTTACCATCCTCAGCCGAGTTATCCCCTGCATATCCTGATTGTACCTAAGAAGGCTATTCCTTCGCTGATGCATGTCACGGCGGCAGATGCGGCATTTACGGCAGACCTTATGCAAACTGTGCAGAGTCTGGTGAGTGAGTTGCACTTGGAAACGCGTGGCTATCGCTTGATGGTCAATGGCGGCGAGTATCAGGATGTGCCGCAGCTTCACTTCCATTTGATTTCGGAGCATGATGAATAAGTATCTTTCGACACGCAAAGGGCGTATCGTCGCGGGGGTGTTGGTCGTCGTTATTGTTGCGGGTATCGTCGGCCTGCTCTGGGCGACTAATGTGTTCGGCTGGCGGGTATGGCGCTTGCAAGAAGTACAGGCGTTCATCGGCGCATCGTTGCCGGATGAGGCGGCGGATATCCAATTCACGACTCGTACCACGCCTGTTCGTATCCTGTGGCTGCGTTACAGCCTTCCGGCAAACGCCGATATGCAGACCTTCGTAGCGGCGATGGGCAGTCCACCGCTTGAAGATAGCTTTACGCCGTTCCCTGCGCCTAATCCTCAGGAAGCCGCGATTACGTGGTGGCAGCCGACCGCTAGTACAATCTACAGCGGTGTGTACTGGAACGCTGGCAGTAAGGTTATCGAGGTGCTGGCTGACCGCAGCGACAGCAGCCGAACATGGGTTTATGTAAGGGCGTATGCGCTCGGTAACAATTAAGTTGCACCACCCATGAGTTCGATCCCAACGGTGTTGAGCCATTATTATGAAGCCGCCAACGGCCCTTTTCGCAGCTTGTCGGATTTACCACGCGACGAAGCCGAGCACGTATTGGCAGCCATTCGGCAGTCAGGAAAAGGGTTCGCCAGCCAGCGTAAAGACGGCTACCTAACCGTGCGCGATGCAGTGGAAACGCGAGTACGGCAGTTGTTCATCGCCAAAGGTGGAGCGCCGAAACGTCAGCATCCACATTCGATGGTGCTAGGGGAGTCGGCGTGGATTAAGCAGTGGTATGCGGATGGGCGCGAACTGCAAATTCCGCTGGCGCACTTTTCGCCGCAGATCGTCAGTTTTACCTATGGCGACATTTTCCCGGCCATGCGTTATCAAGATGGTAAAGCCTATCGTGGGCAGGTGTATACGCTGCACGAACTAGAGGCGCTTATCGGGCAGTACGGGCTGCCGCAGGAATGGAATGCTGATGGACATTTCGGGCCAGAGCGTTATATCGAAGCACAGGTGTGGGACGACCTGCCGCTGCTCAAATATCTGTCGCCATGAAAATTGAGTATGATTAATCGCACATTACCAGCGTCTACTCAACGGAGTTGCTTATGTCCGGCTACAATCCGCAAGAGCAATCGCAATCTACACCTGTTACACCACGCAGTAAAATCCTAATCATCATCTTGGGTATCATTGCGGTCGCCTGTGTGGGGCAATTTATTTTTATGGTCATGCGCCTTGCAAATATCTCTGACTTTCCGTCGGAACAGTGGGGCATTATCCAGCTTTCGACCAACATGCAAATCATCATCAGCATTTTCGGGTTGGTGTGTCTGTATGGCACATGGAATCGAGATCGCAAGCTGACCTACGGATTTTATGGGGTTGCAGTGTTGAATATCGCTTTTTCGCTGTATGCAAACCAACCGCTGCTGGTACTGGCCTCGGTCGTGGCAGTGGTCTTGCATCTGTTTGCGCGGCGTTATACCTAACGGGCTGGCTTTAAGTGGCACTATAGACCGCTGTTCAAAAGCTGCAAGATAGGGTGGTATAAAGTCATCTGACATCAAATAGAAGATTAACGTTATCCAATATAGGGTCGGGTTTATGGCAGCACTTCATACACGGCGTTCAGAATTTATCGCCGGTATCCGTGACACGTTTCCACTGGTCGTTGGTGCGATTCCGTTCGGGCTTATCTTCGGGGCGTTGGCGGTGAATAACGGGCTAACACCAGCCGCAGCGATGGGTTTTTCGCTGTTTGTGTATGCTGGATCGTCACAGTTCATCGGGGCGGGGTTGGTGGGGCAAGGTGTCAGCATGGCGTTGATTATCTTCACCACGTTTATCGTCAATGTGCGACATGCATTGTACAGCACGACGTTGGCACCACATATGAAACATTTATCTCAACGGTGGCTGCTGCCGTTGGGTTTCTGGCTAACGGATGAAACGTTTGCGGTGGTGGTGACCCGTTATAACCAGCCAGATACATCACCGTTTAAACATTGGTATCACCTCGGCTCGTCGGTCATCATGTACCTCAATTGGAATTTCTGGACATTCGTCGGTTTGGTGGCGGGGCAAACCATCCGTGCCGAGGATTTAAGCCGTTATGGGCTGGCCTTTGCAATGGATGTGACCTTTATCGGCATGATTATTCCACAGTTGAAGAACCGACCAATGGTGCTGGCGGCGTTAGCGGCAGGGTTAAGCGCGGTGCTGCTGAACGGTCTGCCAAATAAGCTCGGGTTGATCGTAGCCGTATTCATCGGCATCGGCATGGGTTTGCTGGCAGAACGGTTTATGAAGGCCGAAAATGCGACGACTACGGTTGAAGTAGATGGAATGCCGTCATAAACGACAGTAGGGTCAGCTTTATGGCAGAACACCATACACGGCGGTCAGAATTTATCGCTGGAATACGAGACACATTTCCGCTGGTCGTCGGTGATCCAGCCTATGCTCTAGTATTCGGGGCATTGGCGGTGAGCAACGGATTATCACCGGCGGCAGCGATGGGTTTTTCGCTGTTCGTGTATGCCGGATCGGCGCAGTTCATCGCGGCGGGGCTGGTGGGGCAAGGCGTGAATATGGCGCTGATTATCTTCACCACATTTGTTGTCAATGTGCGTCATGTGTTGTACGGTACGACATTGGCACCACATATGAAGCATTTGCCACAGCGTTGGCTGCTGCCGTTGGGCTTCTGGCTAACGGACGAAACGTTTGCGGTGGTGGTGACCCGTTATAACCAGCCGGATACGTCAGCCTTTAAGCACTGGTATCATCTTGGCTCGTCGGCTATTTTGTACCTGAATTGGAACCTGTGGACGTTCATCGGTCTGGTGGCGGGGCAAACCATTCGTGCCGAGGATTTAAGCCGTTATGGGCTGGCCTTTGCGATGGATGTGACTTTCATCGGCATGGTTGTTCCGCAGTTAAAAAATCGACCAATGGTGCTGGCGGCGTTAGCGGCAGGGTTAAGCGCAGTGCTGCTGAATGGTTTGCCGAATAAGCTGGGATTGATCGCAGCCGTATTCATTGGCATTGGTGTGGGTTTGCTGGCGGAACGGTTTATGAAGTCCGAAAATGCGACGACTACGGTTGAGATGGATGGGATGCCGTCATGAATGAAGTATTACTGATTTTAGGGATGACACTGGTTACGTTTATACCACGTTACGGTGTGCTGGCATTGATGGGACGGGTTCAGATGCCGAAGCCGTTGTTTAATGCGCTGCGCTATGTGCCGGTGACAGTGCTTTCGGCGATTGTGATGCCGGATTTGCTGCTGAAGGATGGCAGCTTGAACCTTGCCATCAACAACAGTTTTTTGGCGGCGGGAATCATTACGATATTGGTGGCGTGGCGTACTAAGAACTTGCTGCTGACGATTGTGCTGGGTATGGTGGCGTTGTGGGTGTGGCGGGTCGTGTTTCCGGTCTAAAAATTTGCCTGTTAAACAGGCGGAACAGGCAAATTTTTGCCGAATTTGTGCCATTTGTGAAGGCGCGGTTTAGTTCTACAAACTGTTTTCTAACCTCAATTGTTCGTGGGTATGACGTGAATGGAGGCGGATGGTGCAGCGGGATTATTAACAGAATAAGCACACCATTACGGTAGATGGATCGCCGGAAAGATGCTATAGTGATTTTTGTGGTTATTATGTGCCGGGAGAAATCCACTGTGCCTTTGATGCCTCATAAGCAAGTTCGTCTCGCCCGTCTTGTCTTGGATCGCAGTTATAACACCCCCATCACCATTGACGATTTAAGCCGCGAAGTTGCCCTGTCGCCCTATTACCTGATCCGCACGTTCAGACGAGTTTATAAGCAAACGCCGCATCAATATCTGGTGGGGCAGCGGATTGCCAAGGCTAAGGAACTTCTGCGCAGTTCCGACTTGAGTGTGACCGAGATTTGCGTGACGGTTGGCTTTGAAAGCTTGGGATCATTTAGTACCTTGTTTCGCAAAGTTGCCGGTATGGCACCGAGCGCTTACCGCGAAAGCTGCCCCCCGACCCCCACCCCCAAACCCGCTTACATTCCGTTTTGCATCTGCTTAAAATATGATATTGAAGATCAAGCTATTCCTTAAAACAGGGCAATTTTCGAGAAGTCAGCGCAGCACAAATGTTTTATAATTCTGACATGTGCCAGATGAGGAGATGACAGATGATAAACAGACTTTCGGTCGCAACCATTTGGGTTAAAGATCAAAACGAGGCGCTGCGTTTTTACACAGAAAAGCTGGGTTTCGAAATCCGCGCGGATTTTACGAACCGCGATTATCGTTGGCTTACCGTCGGCTTGAAAAACCAGCCTGAAATGGAATTTCAACTGGCGGCGTTGAAAGTAAGCCACGCACTGACTCAGGAAGAAGTCGATAACCTGACCAAGCTGGTGGAAGCCGGTCAGCTTGGCATTGGCCCGTGGAAAACGGACGACTGCTATAAAACCTACGAGGCGCTCAAAGAGAAGGGTGTCGAGTTCGTGCAGCCGGCAACTGACCGCCCCTATGGGACGATTGAGGCGATCTTCAAAGATAACAGCGGCAATGTCATGGTACTCACACAGGATAAGCAGTAGCACGGCGACCGGCAACGATGATTGTTCGTATCATCAACTGATCTGCATTCAATATGAGGAGAGGACATAACCATGAGTCCAGCGACTAAAAAAACGACCACCAAGAAAGACAAGGCATTTTCGGCGGAAGAACGCGCGGCGATGAAGGAACGCGCCAAAGAGTTGAAGGCGGCTGCAACTCGCGAAGAAGGCGAGAAAACCCTGCTTGAGAAGGTTGAAGAGATGCCGGAAGCTGAACGGGCGATGGCGAAAAAGATCCATGAGATCATCAAAGCCAACGCGCCCGAACTCGCACCAAAAACGTGGTACGGTATGCCAGCCTATGCCAAGGACGACAAAATTCTGTGCTTCTTCCAAAGTGCGCAGAAGTTTGGTTCACGCTATGCGACACTCGGCTTCAACGACGTTGCGAAGCTCGACGACGGGGATATGTTTCCAGTTGCCTACGCGCTGATGGATTTGAACGCAGCCGAGGAGAAAAAGATCACTGCGCTGATTAAGAAGGCTGTGGGCTAAGGACGCGGCAGCGGTTCATTCGCGTGAACTAAATAGCAAAATTAATACAATGGCCGGTTAACCGGCCACGTTTGTTTTGAGGGTATAACCCCCTCCGTCGCTGACGCGACACCTCCCCCGTAAACGAGGGAGGCAAAAGATGCGGAAGTGGTTATAGGATGTGAGGCGCAAAGCTTACGCCCCTACGAAGATGCATCTAACGCTCTAGCGGTTTGCATCCACCTCGGCGTTGTATTCGTCCTGCGCGGCTTGCAGGCTGGCGAGAATATCCTTGTCGGGGTTCTGGATCAGATCAACCACCGTATCCGCGAACTTCTGCTTACCCGCGCTGGAGTCGAAGAAGGTCGGCAGCGGTACGCCATAGTGGTTCAGGATGTCCGCCACGCCTACCCAATAGGTAGTGTGGAAGGTGGAGTCGCTCAAGCCGGAGGTCAGCGTGGGCAAGCCCCCGTAGGACTTGGCGTAGGCTGCGTTCCGTTCGGTGGTCATGTGCCAGTTGATGAAGGCTTTTGCGCCTTCGGGGTTGGGCGAGTCCAATGGGATAGCCCAGCCGTTGAGGATGAGCAGTGTAGCAGGCTTCCCATCGCGGGTGTTGATCGGCGGGGCGAACTGCAAATCCCCCGCGTCGAGCGCCTTCTCAATCGCGGTCGAGTCAGCGGGATATTGGACACCATTGGGCGTGGTTAGCGGGTTCAGGAACACATAGGACCATGAACCAGCGAGGAACGCACCTGCCGAGCCATCCTTAAAGTTGTTCTCGTAGTCGAAGCCAGCTGCCAGCGCCGTATCCGGTATCGCACGGGCAGCGTATAGGGCGCGGATCGCCTCGATACCCTTCACTGCTTCGGGGGATGCCCAACTCGCATAACCGTTCTCGTCGGCAAATTTGACCCCGTAGCTGGTCAGCAGCGGGAAGAAAAACACGTCGAAGCCAAATACATCGGCGCTCTTGCCCGTCACCGCGTATTCGGTGGTTGCGTCCACCAAGCCTTCGATACTGCCATCATAGCCGTTGGGATAGGCATCCGACCAGTAATAGGTGAGGCTGGTCGCCATCGTCGTCGGGATGCACAAGATTTCGCCCGTGGGCGCGGTACAGGCTGACAGCGCCACCGGATTAATGTCGTCTTTCCACGGCGCTTGTTCGATAAAGTCGCGCAGGTCGGTCAGCGTGCCGTTGATGGCGAAGGGGCTGATGGCTGCCGCGCTGACGTAGGATACATCCGGCACATCGCCGCCGGAAAGCAGCGCGAGGTTCAGGTCGGTGCTGATAGTGTCGAAGGGGCGGGTGACATTCTTGAGCGTCACACCCTCGGCTTTGTATTCCTCGATGAGCGCCGCCATCCAGCGGTCTTGATCATTTTGTGGACTCTCGGAATTGTAGACCGTCCAAATCGTCAGGCTGTCGTCCTGTGCGGTGACCGTGCCGAGGCTCAACGGCAGCAGCACGAGTAAAAAGGCGAACACCACATAACCCACGCGTTTCGTCATCCAACCACTCCCTAACCCATCCAACTTAATCGGAATAGCGCAATCTTACCGCAGTCTGCGGGTAGGGGATATAGACAAGACATACAGCTTGGCGTGGTGGAGTTGAATAGATTGGTCATGATCGAGCGTGTTACACTCGTCCCGTTTTACATCACTTACCCAATAAGGATACGACCATGCCTCATATTATCGCGATGGGTGGCGGCGGCTTCTCGATGGAGCCGGACAACCTCGCCCTCGACCGTTACGTGATCGCCACCAGTGGCAAGCCGCAGCCCAAGGTGTGCTTTTTGGCGCAGGCCAGCGGCGAGAGTTTGGATTACACCGTGCGCTTCTACAACGCCTTTAACCAGCTTGGCTGCATAGCCAGCCACCTATCGCTGTTCCAGCCGCATACTGCCGACCTCACGGGTTTCTTGCTCGGTCAAGACATCATTTACGTGGGCGGCGGCAACACCAAGAGTATGCTCGCCCTGTGGCGCGAGTGGCGCTTGGATGTGATTTTGCAGCAGGCGTATGCGCAGGGTGTGATACTGGCGGGCATCAGCGCGGGGTCGATCTGCTGGTTCGAGCGCGGCCTAACCGACTCGATCCCCGGTGCGCTCACGGCGCTGCCCTGCCTTGGCATGTTGAAGGGAAGCTGTACACCGCACTACGACGGTGAAGCCCAGCGTCGTCCGTCCTATCAGCGGTTAGTGGGCAGCGGCGAATTGATCGCGGGTTACGCTTTTGATGACAGCGCGGCGGGGCATTTTGTGGATGGGGTGCTGCACGAGGTAGTGAGTTCACGCCCGAAGGCCAAAGGCTACCACGTTAGTGCGAAGGATGGGCAAGCGGTCGAGCAGGTGTTGGACACGCGCTATTTGAATACGTGATGCTTGTGGGGGCTTGCCGCCGGCAAACCCCCACGCAACTATTGATGTGGGTTAACTGTTACCGCATTGGCCGGTGCCGCGCGCAAATTGGTCGCTGACCCAACCCTGCGTGTCTTGCCAGATGATCTGGTACCAGCCAGCGACACGCCCTGTCACCGTCCATTTGGTGTTGTAGGCGAGGCGGGTGAGAACCTTGCTGGTGGTGTTGGCTTCGGCACGCAGACGAACCGTCTTGCTGATGGTCAGGGTGCAGTTGCCGACCGCGCCGATGACGGCCGGTGTGCCGGTTACGCCGGGGGCGAGGGTTGCACCGGGGACGGGGGTGCCGACCACTTCGGGCGCTGCCGGAGCCGCAGGTGCCGCGCCGCCGGAGTTGGTGAGCATCACGATACCGGCTGTCGATAGGCTGGCGCAGGTATATGTGCCGTCAGACTCGCCGGTAAGCTGCTGCAACGTGCGTGGGGACTGGTTGGCATCCAAGAAGTAGATGTAACCCGCGCCGAGCAAGCAAATCTTGAAGGGATTGTTGAAGCTAGTCACCGTGCCGCCGCCGAACAGAATGGCGTACACATCAACCGCCTGATTGATGCCGAGGTCTATAGCCGCTTGGCTGCCGATTTCTGCCGCGTTCACCAGATACTTGCCGCTTTGTACCAATGGGCGGCAGTAAATACCCCCGCTGGAAACCGTGCCGTAGGGGATGTCATAACGGACGATGGGCGTAGTCGCGCCGGTACGGTCGGCGCACAGCGGGCGCGGGTCGTAGGTGGCTTGCATGGCGGGGCCAGCCGTGACCACACTCATTGGGACGCTGCTCAACATCAAAAGGATGCAGACAGCGAGAAGTGTCGATAAGAAAAAAGCCATTTTACGCATGTGTATTTCTCCTCACTTGGCAAACGAACACGCCGATTATAACGCATCCCTGCAAGTTGAGGATGGTACGTGTGGGTTAGTTAGGCCAGTTGCGGTAGCGGAGTTTATCTTTGAGCGTGGCGAGCAGCGTGGGCAGGTCGGTTAGGTGGGCGGCGTGGCATTCCAGCATCTTGCGCCCATCTTGATCCCACACGGTTAGCAGGCGGCGGTTTGGGCGCGTGTCCAAGTACCAGTTGTCGAGTTCTTCAAACGGGCGGTAGCGCCAGCCGTGGATGCGGATGCGTAACCCATCCGCCAGCACATCCACACCCTCGCGCCAGATGTACAGCGCGGGCAGCGCCATCACCACCAACGGCAGCAGCAAACGCGGGTCAGCCAGATGCGGCGTGAACCCACGCGCGACGAGGAGGCTGATGAGCAGGATGCAGGCAGGCAGCACCCACAATACGACGAGCGCGTAGCGGAAACGGGTAGTCAGGCGGTGGCGGCTGAGGACAGGCTCTTGGGGCATAGCTCATACTCCAAAACGATCCCGCTGGTGATTTTTCATGGTCGAGTGGGCGACTTCTAGAAAGCCGCCGACGTTATCAACCGTATGCATATTGTACTGCCGAACTTTTTGGAAGCCGCCGGATTTCGCCCGTTGGTAGATGGTCAGCTTCTTACCCACCAGCCGCGCATCGACTTCCGACCACGGAATTTCCTTTTTATCGACTTCGATACCCCCCGGCCACACCGTCAGCTTGGGGTGCAGCACGACGGGGCGTTCCTCGCGGATAGCACGGGCGATATACACGCCGGTCACCTGCGCGGCATAGCGGCGGATGTACTGCGCCCAGCGGTCGAGGTCGCCGTAGCGCTTGTCAATATTCAGCACCTGCCCGTTCTTCATGGTCAATCGTAAGGCACGGCTGCCTTCGCGGTAGGTATGCAGCGACCCCCAACCGAACTTTTGGGTCTCATCGCCGCGTGTTCGGACGATCCCCTGATTAAATAACTTGAGCGTTTCATTCTTGGTACGGAACCAGCGCACGAAGTTGACTATGGCGCGGATGAGGAACAGCAGGCCACCAATGGCGATCACAATTGTTATCGGTGCCCACAACCCATACGGCAGCTTATCGAGGTTTGATGCTTCGTATAAGCCCCAGATGGCGAAAATGGCGATGATGACCCCCAGCAGCGACAGCCACGCGCGGCGGAAGAAGGGTCTGCGGCTGAGTGTGGCTTGCACATACAACTTCGTTTTCGGTGTTGCGGATGCCATGACATATCCCCCTGATAACGTGTGCTGTTGTCGTCAGATATTAACCAACACTTGCATCCGTTGGTATGCCCCAGATCATCAACTTACCGGTCGAGTCGTGCGAAAGTATCGCCGCCGTACTAAATTCGAGCTGTGTCACGCTGGCTTCGTGGCCGTTGAGCACCGCCAACGAACCGCCATCCGGCATACTCCACAACCGGACGCTGGTATCCGCGCCGCCGGATGCAAGGATACTCCCGCGCTGGTCGAAGGCGAGGCTGGTTACCGAGCCGGTGTGGGCGTTGATCTCCGTCAGTAGTTCCAGTTCGGACGTTTGAATATCCACATTCCAAATTTTGATGATACCGTCCGCATCGCCAGTCGCCAGATAATATGCAAACCGGATACCGTCAATACCGACCGCCATGCTGTTCACTGCCGTGTCATGAGCCTCAATCCGGCTCAGAACTTCATTCGTGCGGTAATCCAAGAAGGTAATCGAACCATCTGCCCCGCCGAGGATGAGGGTCGAATCATCCAGCTCATTCGGGACATAAGGGGTATTCACATCCGCCGTGTAAAGCTGGCTAATCGTGTTGGCGTTGTCCGTCGTGATGAGTTGAATGACGGGTGCAGTCGGCGTAGCGGTGGGTGCCGCAACTGTACCGAGTGGCTCCAACCAATATTCCCCATCCTGCCCTTCGCCCGTCCAGCCGATGAGGTTGTTATAATTAATCTGCCACCACACAATTTTATCGAGTGTCGTACAGCGCGGCCCATCCAGCACCACAAACGAATCTTGCGGTGGGATTTGGCCGAGGGGTTGGCTGCTGCTGCCCGGTTGTTCGCGCATGACATTCGGCAGGCCGCCTTCCACCACCTGCGCATCCATACCTTTGCTCAAGCGTGGCGCGAGGAAATCGGGGTCGTCCGGCGGTGGACAGGGTGGGACAGTTACAGGCGCGGGAGCCGTACCGCACAGTACGACGATGCTCTCATCCTCCGAAACGCGGTAGTCATAAACGGTGCCGCCGTAGGTGATGATGAACTGGAAGCCGCTGGTTTGCACATCCGCGTAAGACACGCCCTGCTGCGGGCAGCCCAGCGCTGGCGAGGCATACACCGTTTGCTGGTAATTCCACGCCTCGACCTGTGTCAGCGTAACCGTTCGGTTGGTGAGTGTACTCAAATCCTCCAGCGCGACATTAATCTGGTCAGGCGCACTTTGTGCCATGACCGGCATAACGACCAACACTGCGGCTGCGAGAATGATTAAATATTTGATCATACCTGATCCTTAAATGCGATAAACCACAAAACATGGTGCGATTTTATCATTAAATGCTGATATGTCGTATTACGGTCTCATCACGCGCCTTACAGATGGGTTGGCAGCAGGTTCAGATGTGGGCATAATCGTGCTCATATGACGGCATATTTTAGGTAGGATCAATGTGAATAAGCAGGATGTCATACGGCTGTTTGACTACAACTTTTGGGCGAACAAACGGGTATGGGCGTGTGTGGTCAAGTTGAGCGCCGAACAGTTCACCCACCCCACCGATTACTCAATTGGCTCGGTACATGCGCAGGTCGTACATACCTTGGAGGTTGAGTGGTTGTGGCTGCGCCGGATGCAGAACTTGCCGCCCGATCCGTTCCTCACGCCCGACGATTACCCGACCTATGAGGCGATCCGTACACGCTGGGATAGGGTCGAGGCCGCGTGGTGGGTATATCTGAACGCGCTGCCGGATGGCGAGTTGCAGGGTGTAGTGGAATATACCAGCCGCACTGATGGCAAAATCTACAGTACGCCCGTGTGGGAATCGCTGTATCAAATCCTCAATCACAGCACCGACCACCGTTCCCAAACGCTGGCCCAGATTCACCGCGCCGGTGGCGAGACCATCGCGCAGGATTTCGTGTACTATACGTGGGAGAAACCGGACGCGGTTTAAGAAATATTTTCAATTGTAGGGGTTTGCCGCCGGCAAACCCCTACTGTTTCCACACGTAAATCAGCACTTGGTTGACCACCGCCACCACCACAAACACCAGCGCTAATGCTGGTTGACCGGCCACCGCCAGCGCGACCGCCGCCCCGATAAACAGCAGCAGCGACAGCAGGATGCGTGGCACGGGTGGCAAACGCCGTGCCGAGCGCGGCGCGTTATAAACACCCCAGATGACAATAGCGACCAGTGGTAAGCCCACCGCCAGCACGACTTTAATCAGCGTGCTTTCGCCGGATTGCGCCCCCCAATAAGCAAAAGCCCCTAACATCGCCAATTCGAGCAAGAAGCTCACCGCCGCGTTGATGCCTTTCAGTATCGTCATGGTTGTTGTGCTCCATAGTTGTGTGCGGTAATTTTAAACGTGTCTTGAAGTCCCTCGCCATGAGGGAGAGGGATTTAGGGTGAGGGTTTAGGCCGATATATAATCTTTATACGTAACGGCGGCGCGTGGGTTTCTCGTAACTTTCTGCCAGCGGGATGTAAATGTCGATCTCGCTTTGCGCCTGCCCCGGTAGGTAGCGCCGATCCCACACCTCGTAGCTGAAGGGCGGCTGAATGCGCTGCTTGCGTGGTAGCCAGTGGCGGTAAATGAAGCTGTAGGTGCGGTTAATCCACACCTCGGAGCCAACATGCGTAACTTTGGCATAACGCCCCGCCGGAACCGGATAGCCGACCATGCCTTCCGGCAGCGTGTCGAGGTTTTCGACCACACAGCCGAGGATGCAGGTATACGTCGTGCGGTCGTTGAAGAAGCCGCCCGCCGGATAAATTTGCATCAGGATTTTATGGCTGCCGACACGGTTGGGGATGTCGATGCTGCGCTTGAAGAAGGTCGCCTCTAACCGTTTGATCGCGCCGTGTTCCATGTTGGCTTGTACCGTCGTCCGTATCGACAGGCCAATGATCGAAAAACCGTCACGCTGGGCAATGGTGGGGGTGAAATGGCTCATAGGCGACCTACATCTGTATAGCGGACGTTATACCTCTATTTTACTATTGAAGTGGTCTGCCGAAAGTTCTTAGTATTAAATCTTGGCGTTCTTGGCGACTTGGCGGTTAATCCTTTTCTTATGACTTTCGTGAAGTTATTTTAAATGATAGTAAATTGCCATGCGTTTTTTCCCTCCACATTAAAACCTGCTGTGAATGTCCCAACGTAGGCCAGCCGTATTTCGCGCGATTTCCAACCTATGGTATCATGTTCACCATGCCACCTTCACCAGATACCCAACCCAACTATCACTTTCTACTCATCGCCCCCGGCCTCGGCGCGGAATGGCTGTTTGACGCGGGGCGTGCCTATTGGACGCGCTTTCGCCCGATTGTGGTTACTGACCTTGAACTCGTGCGGCTGATCCCCAAGGGTTACACCATCATCGTTACCCTCGTGGCGCGGCGTGATACCGCCAGCCAGTGGGGCGTTTGGTTGGCGCAAAACGTGCCGGATGCGCTTCTGGACAGCGTGGTGTTTGACGCCTTCGAGGATACCCGTAACGCGCTCAACCAGCGGGCACAGCTTAACCAGCCCTTCGGTGTGGAAATGAAACCCACGCCGACCCCCGAAGTCCCGATTAGCCCAACCCCCGGTTCGCTCATCAGCGCCGATGGCTTTATCCCGCCTACCCGCGCGGCTGGCGGCTTCATTACTCAGACACCCACACCCGCCGTTGCTGAACCGGTCGCAGCGCCCACCCTAGAACCACAAGCCCCCAGTCAACCGATTTACCCGACCCCCGGCCCCATTACCGGCGGATGACCCGCTTTACCAGAATGAATGAGGTGCAGGATTGCTTCTGAATGAATACCAGTGGTCATTGAACCCACGCGGGCTGCACAACTCATTTGTTTATAAGGGGCCGACGATGGATCGCGTCAAGCGGTTGCAGCTTGGTTGGTACAAAATGGCGGCGAACGGTACCGAGTTTGTGGGCGACTGCCAAACCCTGCTAATGAACAACGTCACGCCTGTGATCCGCATCTTCCGCCCATCACCCGGCGCATTTCCGGTCGATCCCGTGCTGATTAATGACTGGAAAGCTTATGCCAGTGTGGGCGTAAAGTGGTTCGAGTTTTACAACGAACCCAACCTGATTAATGAATGGCCGCCGGGTGATCTGGCCTTCGGGCCAAACAACACCGCGCAGATCATCGCCCCCATCATGGAAAATTGGTTGATCTTCGCCGAAACCATCATCAACATGGGCTGCTATCCTGCCTTCCCCGCGCTGGCGGAAGCCGGTGGTTACGACCAAGGCACGATCCCGTGGTTGGACGCGATGCTCACCTACCTGCGTGATAAGCACCGCGACCGCTTCAAAGCCATCATCAACAACGGACTCTGGTTAGCGACTCACCCGTATACCCTCAACCACTTTTATCAGGAGCAGCCGGGGCAGCCACAGCTTGCCCGCGAGATGCGTGCCCAGAACGGCACCGAGGGCGGCTGGCACTTCGAGTATCCCTACGACCCCATTTGCCAGGCGACCGACCCCGGTCGTACCGTGTTCGGCGGTACGCGCCTCACCCCCGATGGCGACCCCAACGGCATCACGGCGGTTGGTATCGCCTTTCATTATCGCCTGTCACAGTGGTTTGACTCCGGCGTTGTCCCCGTGTTCGGCACTGAGGGCGGCGTGTTCCCCTATCCGTGGGCAGGGCCGGAACAGCCGGATAAGCGCTATCCGCCCTACGACAAGGACTCGATGGGCGAGGCGACCGTCGCCATGTTCAACTGGATCGCCACCCAAGCTCCGCCGTGGCACTTCGGCATCGCCCTGTGGAAAGAGAACGACTACTACGACAACCACGCCGGTGCGCTCACCCGCTTGGAGCAGGTGCCGCAGCTTCGACGCACCGTACCGCCGCTGTCCTCCGGTGAACCCGGTGATTACAACGGGTACATCGGGCGCGGGCCGGGGCCTATCCGCGGCGAACCGACCTTCCATATGATCGTGCTTGCCCCCGGTTATGAGCCGGATTGGTTTATGGAGCATGGGCGCTCGTACTGGAACACCTTCCACCCCATCGTCACGACTGTTTGGGACTTCATCCAGTACATCCCCTACGACCGCAGCCTCGCCGCCACCGTCATCGCCCCGCCGGATATGGCCGAGAGTATGCGCGAGGTCATCCAGAAGCAGTTCCCGAATGTCCTGTTCGACCTCATCTTGGTCGAGGGCGGCGCGCAAAGCATCGGCGAAGTCCTCAACGCCCGTGTCTGGTCGAATAAACGCTTTGGGTAAAATCAAGGTTGCTCGAAGGGCAGTAATCGCCAACTCATTGAAAACTTGGGGGAATTAAAAGGCACTAAATTCATAATTAGTGCCTTCATAGATGCTGATTAGCGATTGGACGCGGCCTTGCCGGAAAAAGGAGCGTTGATTAACGGTGCAATGAGGCAGAAGTTGAATACACCCGCCAGAATGGGCACCACCCCGATGACGGCAATGATAATCCCTGCTGTATCTTTGATGACCAATAACCCTAACGCGACCAATATAAGCCCCGCGATAATCCGTGCGCCCCGTCCGACTGACCCTGCCATAAACTTTGCGAATGCCATTTTCAACTCCCTTAAAACTTGCGGTTGATGATGACAGCTTAAGCGAGGTGGGCAGGAATGTCTGTGACAAAGTCACACAGCAGCGTACTTTTGCAATTGTTGAATATCCTGTACGCGAATCAAACCCCGCTCAACGACGATCATGCCCTGACTGGCAAGGTTTTCGAGGATTCGGCTGATGACTTCGCGCGAACTGCCGAGGTCTGCCGCGATTTCCTGATGGGTGATGCTGATAGGATTCTGGTTTTTAACACGCTCCAGCAAGAAACCGGCGACACGAATATCCATCCGGCGGAACGTCACTTCATCAACAATTTCCATAACGAGCGCGAGCCGCTGCGACAACAGCGTGAACAAGAAATTGCGCCATAGGTCGTATTGCTGTATCCATTGTCGAAAGCTGGGCGCTGGAATCATCACGGCTTCGGCATCTTGCTCAACCGTAGCAATAGCGGAAAACGAGAGCTGTGAAAGCACCGCATTAGCAGAAAGAATACAGGATTCGCCCGACCCAAAGCGGTAAAGGGTGATTTCGCGTCCAGTTTCCCCGACCTTATATACCCGTACTGCACCGGAGATGAGCAGCGCGATGGCGTTCACATCGTCGCCCTCAACAAAAATGTTTTTTCCAGCAGGAATCCGGGCGAAGAACGCCTGCTGCTGAAAGGCGCGTATGACCTGTGGATCGGCTTGGTTCAGCATGGGTAAGACGTAGAGGGCTTGGGCGAACTGGGCATCGGTAATCATTGTATCGGTTGTCTTTTCCTATAACGCTACAGCCGCGATTATAGCACTTGAGTAAAAGCTGATTGAATAACCCAAAGGTTGCACCACTACTCCCACCTATCTCGAATTCTTGCAATAGGAAATCAGGTGCTTCTTTCCGCCCTCAAATCACGGTACATTGGGTTTGGTAACCGGCTTTCACAGATGAGAGGGAATCATGGCAACCTATATTGTCCTAATACGCGGCATCAACGTTGGCGGCAAAAATAAAGTGTCGATGGCGAGCTTGAAAAAATACTTGGAAGAACTCGACTACGCCAGCGTGACAACCATCGGTGCCAGCGGTAACATCATTCTAGAGTCCGGTAAAAGCGCGAAGGCCATCCAATCGCAGGTTGAAAAGCTTCTGCTGGAGAAATTCAAACTCGATGACGAGTTGATTAAAGTGCTCGTGCTATCCCGCAAACAGTACGAAGCCGTGATTAGCAGCAAGCCCAAAGGCTTCGGCGATCATCCCGACAAATATTACAGTGATGCCATCTTCCTCATGGGCATCACCGCCGCCAAATCCATGCCCATCTTCGACCCGCGCGAAGGTGTTGACCAAATCTGGCAGGGCAAAGGGGTGATCTACTCGCAGCGCCTCGGCTCCCAACGCACCAAAAGCCGCCTGAGTAAAATTGTCGCCTCACCCGCTTACAAATCCATGACCATCCGCAGTTGGTCAACCACCACCAAACTCCTCGCCCTACTCGAAAAGAAAGAGTGAGGGCGTATGTACTAAAGATTTTTTACATATCTATTTAGCAAAATTCCAGTAATTTTTCTTCGGTTTCCAAATTCCGTAATTGGACTCGTGAACCGAAAACCCCTAATACAGATTTACCATCCTTTGAAATGTCGTGAACAGAACCATATTCTAGTATGGTGGATTTTTGCGTAATAGTTTGTTTATCTGCATTCCAAACTTGGAGTTCTGTTGTATTAGATTGGTAATTTCCGTTTGTAATCAAAATATCTTTTCCATTTGGAAAGAAGTTCCAATTTAAAATATTCCCGCTAAATTCCTCTATTTTCTCTCCTGTTTAAACATCCCATATGATCAGTTTCTCAAATTGGCTATCTCCCGTAAGGAGATATCGACTATCGGGCGAAAACCCTAAATGGTAACGATCAACCTCAGGCTCAAGTACTCGCACATTTTCGAAGGCTGCAACTTTGACTAGACTTAAGCCATCATACCCGCTAATCGCAAGCCATTGTCCATCTAAAGATAATGCAGCATTAAAACCATCATTAGAGGTGTAAATTTGCTGCTCACTTTGAACATCCCAAAGCGCAACTCCGACACCTTCATCGATAGTCAATAAAGATCTGTTGTCATCTGAAAGCTGCGTTTGCAAGAATCCTGAAACGGGATGAATCTGGTTTAGTCTTTCACCAGACTCAGTGTCCCAAATATAAGCACTTTCATATCCGGATGTAACTATGTAGTGTCCATCGTGACTGAAAACTGCTTGAGTTAAATCCGTTGGATCTTCTGCATCACGGGGGAAAATGTGCAGCTCGTCACCGGTTTGCATATCCCATAATATCGCTTCAGAGTTATAGCCTGCGAGGATAAAATCACCCTTTGGAGAGAATTTAGGATTAAAGACGACAGAATCGTCGCTACCAAAAAAACTTCGAATGAGGTTTGGAGGATTTGCCTGAATATCCCACAGCCTTAACTCATTGTAATCATTTGGTGGTGCTAACCAGTCTGTTAGGATTAGTTTTCCGTCTGGGGAAAATCTAGCTGTTGTTGCACTACAAGATTTCAACCTATACGGGTTTGAAGCTGCGAGCGCAAATTGCTGTGAATTGTTGCTCACTATAATGAAACTAAGAACTACTGCCATTAGGAGCCACTTATGTAAACGAGGTTTCATAATCGTTTTTACTTCTACAACCATTTCCATAACCCTTACTTTACCCGCGAATCGCATCTGTGCGGTTCCCCGTTGGTGAAACGTCGTCAAAATGGTGGTCAGAATATAATCGTAGAGGTGTTTTCTCAGTGGACTTGTCCGCTTGTTAGCTGAGCGACTTTAGTCCTCAGCGGTGCAGCCACAAATTTCATTTTGGTCGAATCACTTGTTACCACAAAGGTTTGAAAAATCAAACCATCAAATAAGAATTTTTGTGCTATAATGTCTTTGGTAGTGGTTGCAAAGTAAGTGGTAGTGGATAAAAATCTGCCACATGATCGAA
>JAPUDW010000421.1 GCA_027492915.1 Bacteroidota bacterium
ATTCGTTGCAATATCGCTCCGCAGCAGGAACGGGGCAGCCGCAATCAAACTTAGTGCCAACACGATGAGCAAACCCCAATCGAAGCCTCGTTGGGCAAGTCGCATCCAATCGGGTAGCTCATTCTGTTGAGGGAGTTTAGTAGGGCTGCTCATAGTGCTGATTGTACATGATGTGCTTGATTTGCGTGTTGCTCGGTGCTATGCTCAAATCCATTATGATGATGAGACCGTATGCAATCAATTAACGTTCGGCTTGCTACATCAAACGATCTTTCCACCCTTGCTGACATTTGGTACGAAAACAAGGTACTCAACCAACAGTCGGATGCCGGATTAGTGTTGGTAGCTGATGCGAAAGATTGCTGGGCGGAAGAAGCACATCAATGGCTAAGTAACGCCCGCTGCCGCATCTGGGTAGCCTCGCGGGATGCTGCATTGGGTTTTATGGTGATATGGCTTCAAGAGATGCCCCCCGGCTTTTCCCCGCAAACTGTCGGCTGTGTTACTGAAATGGCGCTTGATCTTCACACCCCCTCAAGCGGAGCAGGGCAGGCTCTACTCAACGCTGCTCGTGAATGGCTTGCAGATCAGGGTATAAATAGTATGATCGCTCATGTGCCGCATCGCCAGCCTGTACAGCAGGCCTTTTGGCGTGGACAGGGTGCGAGAGATTGGGTGGATTTAATGTGGCTGAAATTGTAGTTCGACCCGTTAATAACGGTGATGCCGATGCCTTAGGGCAGATGTGGCTGGACTTGGTGGCCTATCACCAGAATCTAAGCGATGATTTACCAGCCGCCGCCCGTGGAGGGCAGCATCGTTATGTCCGGCGTATACTTGACCGTCGCGACGACCCTTATACCTGTGCGCTCGTCGCCGAACTCAACGGGGAAGTTGTCGGTTTTGTGCTGGGCATGGTGGTTGATCTCGTTCCTGATATTTTTGAACAACCACCCGCTGGTTTTTTGGCGGATATTTATGTAGAACCTGCCGTGCGCCGTCACGGTGTTGGTCGTCGTTTAGTGAGCACCCTTACCGATTGGTTTCGTACCTGCGGCATTAAGTCGTTCGACTGGCATGTTGCATCGGATAATCCTGAGGGGTTAGCCTTCTGGCACTCGGTAGGTGGTCGGGACGTTATGGTACGTATGCGAGCAGATGTGGAGGCAATAAATGACTGAATTGATCTATCAAACCGATAGCTATGTGAAAGAATTCACCGCAAAAGTTACGGCACATGCTGCCGAACAAAATGGGGTGCTGCTGGATCGTACTGCCTTTTACCCCGGTGGCGGCGGTCAACCGAATGACGCGGGGCAAATCGTTGCTGATGGTAAAATATATACGGTTACCAGTGTGGCGAAGGGCAACGTTCACCTGATTGATGGTGAGTTGCCACCAGTTGGTGCGTCCGTCACCGGAATACTGGATTGGGATCGGCGCTATAAGCTCATGCGTACCCATACCGCTATGCATATCCTCTGCGGTGTCGTTTGGCGTGATTACGGGGCGAGCGTCACGGGCGGCAACATGGAACCGTTGAATGGTCGGATGGACTTCGAATTTGAGCGGATGCAAAAAGAACTGGTGACGGAAATCGAATCACGCATTAATGCCGAGGTGCAGGCTGCGCACGATCTCCGTGTAAAAATCCTCCCGCGCGACGAAGCATTCCAAATCCCCGATCTGATCCGCACCAAAATTAACCTGCTGCCCGAAGGTATACCCGAAGTTCGCACGGTCGAAATTGTCGGCCTCGACCTACAGGCTGACGGTGGTACCCATGTCGCGAATACGCGCGAAGTCGGTCATTTAAAGATTACCGATTATAAGAGCAAGGGTGGCATCAACAAACGTATTTATCTCGAAATTTCAGATTAGAGTAGTGTGTCAGCGCATATGATTAGTCGTATACAAATATTTCTCGGCCCAACTTACTCCCGTGTATTGGTAGCATCACTTGCCATTACTGGCCTTATTAGCCTCGTGCTAAATGTCGTTGTCAACCAATATGCGTGGGTGCGTCCGCTGCAATCCTTGATCGTTATCGTCTTTCTGCTTATCGTGATGACGATCTTCTTTATTCGCCTTTCAGCGGAAGAACGTGGGCATTGGGCTGCCGTCCTTGTGCCACCGATTATCGCGGTCTTAATCGGTCTTTTGCTGGCTCCGCATCTTGCGATTTTGTTCATCGGTTTGGCGGTCGGGTGGCTCGTTGCTATTCCTTTAATTACGCGTAATCGAATGCCGATTGAGTATCGCCAAGCGGTGAAGCACTTACGCAAAAGTGAATATGCCGAAGCTGTGAAGGTTATGGATACCGTGATCGCTGGCGACCCGAATCACGCTTATCACTATAAGTTCCGTGCGGAAGTCAATCGCCTGTGGGGTAAGCTCAAACCCGCCGTGCGCGATTATCAAAAGATGACGCAGCTTACGCCAGACTCGCCGGTTGGTTTTAATGGGCTTGCCGAGGTTTACCTGCAAGATCATAACTATGAACTGGCGCAAGAATCGGCGCGCACGGCCAATAAACTCGCACCCGATGATTGGGTTACATTTTATAACCTCGGCATGATTGAAGATCGTCTCAAACAATCCAACGGAGTCGTTGAACATCTGCAAAAAGCGCTTGACTTAAAAGTGCCAGATACCCGTCATCGCCTCCTAATCTACTTTTATTTGCTGCGTGCTTATGCCCGTTTGGGTCAAACGGCGAAGGCGGATGAGATGCTGGCTCAACTCAAAAAGCATGTCAGCGGACTGGAAGAGTGGCAAACCATCCTCAAGAACGATCAAGCCGCCACGCTGCGCGATGTGATTGGTGACGACCTTCAAATTGCCTATGAACTATTGGATGGTGATCTGAAAATTGAAGATATGAGGTTGGCTTAATGCGCCGCCGCCTACAAGTGATTCTGATCTATCTCTCGCCGTTGCTAGCCATTATCGGCGGCATCATCTTTGTCGCCGGCTTGGTCAACGAGCTTTCCTCAGACCGCACCCTGCGCGGTGGCATTCTGTCACCCTCCATTCAGGTTGCGCTTGGTGGTTTGTGTGTCGCCGCTGTCATGTTCCTCATCTGGTTTACGCTTGTGGGTTGGCTGCTCGTGCGCCAATCGCGCAGTCAAGGTTCTGGCTATGGTGATGCTTATCGCCTGATTGAAGAATTTCGCTTCCGCGAAGCGATCCCCTTGCTACAGCGATCAATTAAAGAGGGTAAGGAAACGCCTGAGGTGTTGATGCTGCTCACAAGCGCTTATGCTTATGCGGGGCAGCTTGGTAAGGCGCAGGCGACCGCTGACCGTGCGGTTAGCCTATTCCCCAACGATCCTGGTTCGTATATCACCCTCGCTAACGGCTATCGTTTACAAGCAACCTATGATGAAGCCGCCCGTGCCCTCATGAAAGCGGCTGAATTAGAACCGGATCAGCCCGTCATCTGGGCGGAATTAGGCTTTGTGCAGCAGTTTGCGGGTCAAACTCAGGCCGCACTCAGTTCATTTGAGCGTGCAGCCCAATACACCATGCCGCCCATGTATACCGTTCGGGTTTTCTATCATCTCGCCCATGCCTATACTGCTGCTGGTGAGGTGAAACGCGCTGTGCGTGCTATTGCCAAGATGTTGAGTGCGCGTGAAGGTCTTGCCACATGGCAGTCTGGTTTGGCGGCGCTTGATGGCACAGCCTATGGTCAAGCACTTCGCTATGAAGTGACTGCTATTCAACAAGCGCTTTCGGATGCTGATGCAGGAAATGTAGGCTGAACCACAATGGGTAAAATAACCGCATATCTTTTCTCAAAGTTTCGCGCTTGGGAACAGTCGACACAACTTGCCTTTATCACCGCGTTTGTGCTGATGCTCATCGCACTAGTGGTTTTTTCAGTCAGTACGGGTGAACTGCGCCAGAATGCCTTGATCGGCTTTATTGGTCTTATCTTCGCCCTACAGGTCATCTTTATGTGGGGCAACCGCACGATGGTGACAGCCTTCACCTTGGCGCAGCGCCGCTATTTGGCGGAAGATTTTGATGGCGCTCGGCAAATCTTGGAACAATTTCATACAACCGGAAAGCCAACTGTTTCCTCTCTAACGCTTCTCGCGAATACTTATCGGCAGCTTGGCTTTTTGGAAGAAAGTGAAGAAATTGTAAAAAAAGCTTTAGCTTTAAGGCCGTTTGACCACTTTCCTCTCTACAGTTTTGGGCGTACACTGCTAATAAAGGGATTATACGTGCAGGCTGCTGAGACAATCCAGCAGGCAATCGAAGCGAATGCACCCCCCATTGTTTATTTCGATTTAGGGGAAGCACAGTATCGTGCGGGTAATTTTGAAGCGGCGGCGGCTGCGCTTGGTCAGTTAGGCGATGTCGATCAAGAGCCGTTTCGCAGCTTAATGACCGCATACTTGCTCTATAGGATGCAGCTCGGAGCCGCCCCTGCTGTTGAGCTTGTGAATACAGGCATTGTTTATTGGCAGGAATTGGCGGATCGCTTTAAGACGACATCCTATGGTCAGATACTCGCAGATGATGTTGCATATCTGCAATCACTTGTGGAGGAAAGATGACAATTCTCGGACGTGACGGTAATGTTTCATTTATTCGACTAGGAACACTTGCTGCAATAATCGGTGTTCTAATCATTTTGGGTGGGCTTGCACTCTTCTTTATTGATCGCGCCAGCCACCAACGCCCTTATGAAATTGAGCCGCCCCCCGGTTCTACCCTCTGGTTTAAGGCAGATCGCTCGTCGAGTGCCCGACAGGTTGTTTACCGTGTTGCATCTCCAAGCGCTGATGATGTCGCGGCTTATTACCAGAAGAAATTAACAGAACTAACGGGTAACAGTGGTGACAAATGCATTCGTTTCCCTAGTGATGGTAATTATACCGACTACGACAATGGCAACCGGGAAATTCCTCCTTTCCGTTGGAGTTGTATGTTTGATAATTCTGGTTTCCAAGTATCGCAGTCTACCCGTGTCAATATCGA
>JAPUDW010000422.1 GCA_027492915.1 Bacteroidota bacterium
GTTTGGATATTGAAGCCGCCCTCGCGGCTGTTTCCACGCTCAGTGATGTTATCGCCGAACAAGAAGCGGCTGAGCAAGCACGTATCGCCCGTATCGAAGCCGACGCACAGGCCAAAGCCGAACGCCAAGCCCGCTTAGAAAATCCCGAACGCTATTTTCCAGTCCCACCCCTTTCGACTCTCAAACGCGGTCAGCTTGCGTCCATCATTCCGGCAGTCTGGCTGATCGGCATCGGGGCATGGCTCACCTTCAGCGGAACATCATTACGAGTGCTGCCGGATACCAATTTGCTGATCACTGTTATCCTGATCGGCATCGGGCTAACACTGTTTTCGCGCTGGCTGGCTTCACGCCGTTGGGCGCGTGGTTCGCTGTTTTTCGGGCTGCTGTTTATCGGTGAAGGGGCTATGTACTTCTATCTCATTCAAGCCGGTTCGCTCGGCCTCGAACAAGGCTGGCCTCTACTCATTGCTGTCATTGGCCTTGCTATGCTGCTGACGTGGCTATTCACCCTCCCCAAGGAACCGCGTCTTGTGCTACCCGCTTTCATTTTGCTGATTGTCGGGGTCGCTGGTTCACTGATAACCCTTAACCTGCTCCCGACGGATGTAACCTTCTTCGCTGCCTCAGTGTGGCCGATAGCGATTGTCATCATTGTCCTGATTTGGCTGCTCCCACTGGTATTCAGGCAGCGTCAGTAAGTGCGTATTGCGATTGATGCCAGCCGGTGTACCGTTTCGCGCGTCACCGGCACAGAAAATTACGCCATCCAGCTTATTCGGGCACTCATTCGCCTGAACACCACCCACAACATCACCTTATACTTTCGTGACCAACCACGCCCCGATCTATTCCCAACATCGACTTTGGTCAAACAGCGGGTCATCCCCTTCCAGCGAGCATGGACACATTTACGCTTCGCCGCTGCCCTCTGGCAAGATCGACCGGATGTAACGTTCGTCCCCGCCCACACACTGCCAGCCCTATTTCCGGGTCGGGCAGTTGTCACGGTGCATGATCTGGGCTTCAAATATTTCCCGCAGGCTCACCCAACCAGCCAGCGTGTGTATCTGGACTGGACGACCCGTTATAGCTCCAAACGTGCCTCAACCATTGTGGCGGATAGCCAAGCTACGGCTGACGACCTCCACAAGTTCTACGGTACATCACCGGATAAAGTCCGTATCCTCTATCCCGGTGTCGATGCGCCCCGTATCGGTGATTTGGAAGCGACACGCCGAAAATACAACCTGCCTGAACGCTACTTTCTGTTTATCGGTACCCTGCAACCGCGCAAAAATATCGCGCGGCTCGTCCAAGCCTACGCTCAATGGCTCGTCCAAAACCCCACCGACCATATTGACTTGGTGCTAGCAGGTGGTAAGGGCTGGTTGTATGATCCAATATGGACAATTGGCGTTGAAGGCGTTCACGAGACAGGCTATATTGATGATGCGGATAAAGGAGCCTTATACGCCGGTGCAGTGGCGCTGGTATTTCCCTCGTTGTATGAGGGCTTCGGCTTCCCAGCGTTGGAAGCTATGCACAGTGGAACACCGGTTATTGCCAGCCGCACCTCTAGCTTGCCCGAACTCGTCGGCAGCGCGGGTCTACTGGTCGATCCCTTGGACGTTCAGTCCATCACCGACGCAATGAGCAAATTTTCGCAAGATAAGAGTCTACGACAGTCGCGAACCATTAAAGGTTACCAGCAGGCCAAATCCTTCACGTGGGAAGCCGCAGCGACTCAATTGTTAAATATTTTAGAATCTGCATGAGCGATTACTCCAGAAACAATAACATCTCCGCGAAAAAGATCCTCATCGTCGAACTCGCGGATATTGGCGACCTGATCCTCTCAACGCCAGCGCTTTCCGCCCTGCACGAAGCCCGACCGGATGCCCATGTCACGCTGCTCACAACCAGCCACACCGCGCCAGTCATCGCGGGAACAAACCTCGTTGACGACATCATTACGTTTGATAAAAAACAGTTCAATGGTTCAAAAGCCTTCTTCCAACCTGCCAACCTGCGACGCATCTTCGCCCTTCGCAACGGGCATTACGATGCGGTGGTGTTTTTCCACCATTTCACCCTCAAACTCGGCACGCTCAAGTTCGCTCTGATCGCGCTGGCTACCGGCGCGAAACAGGTGATCGGCCTTGATAATGGCAATGGTTGGTTTCTCACTCACCGTATTCGTGATGAAGGCTTTGGCGCAAAACATCAGGCGCAGTATTGGCTCGATATCGTCAACATTCTCGGCGCATCACCTGCACAGCGCCCTGCCACCATCAAAATTAGTCCCTCCGATAAACTCAGCACTCAGCACTTAGCACTCAGCACTATAATCCTGCACCCCGGCAGCGGTGGATACAGCCTTGCCCGTCGTTGGGATGCCTCCCAATTCGCGGCTCTCGCGGATGCACTGCATGAGCAGTACAACGCCCAAATTGTGCTGGTCGGCGGCGCGAAAGATGGCGGTGACGCGGTTAAAGCGGCTATGAAAACCCCGCTGCTCGATTTGACAGGCAAAACCAGCCTCGCCGAACTCGCGGGTGTCATCCAATCTGCCGACCTTTACATTGGCGCGGACAGCGGAGTGATGCATATCGCGGCCTCGGTGGGTACGCCGGTAGTCGCGATCTTCGGCCCCAGTAATGCCGGCGCATGGGGTTCATGGACACCTAAAAGCAAATCGATCATCGTTCGCAGCGCCCCCGAATGCAGCCCGTGCAGCTATGTTGGGCATGGTATCGGCTTACGGGAAGGCTGTGCAGCCCGCACTTGTATGCGGATGGTCACGGTTGACCACGTTCTGGCAGCAGTCCAACAAATCACCGCAGAGAGTTTTGTTGGGACACGCTTTTCCCCACCCGAACCCGACCCAGAACCGCGCTGGCACAAGCGCATCCGCATCCTCGGCCTGCCAGTGGATGCCATCACTTACCCTGAATGGCTGGATCTAATCGGCAAGTGGATTGCGTCAGGCCGTATCCATCATGTATGTACGATCAACCCCGAATTTATGATGATCGCACGGCAAGACCCTAACTTCCACAATATTCTCTCCCGTGCCAACCTGTGTGTACCGGATGGCGTGGGTTTACTCTGGGCGGCTAAACACCTCGGCAATCCACTGCCGGAACGGGTTACAGGCTCGGACGGTGTGCCTAAAATCGCGGAACAGGCAGCCAAGCTCGGTTGGAAGCTGTATTTTCTGGGCGCGGCTCCCGGCGTGGCCGACCAAGCAGCTTCCGTCCTTCGTCATCAGCATCCGACCCTGCAAATTGTCGGCATCTACAGCGGCAGCCCTGCCCCCGACGAAGAGGACGCGATTGTGGAACGGGTGAATGCCAGCGGCGCGGATATTCTATTTGTGGCCTATGGCGCACCCGAACAAGACAAGTGGATTGCCCGCAACCTCCCCCGCTTGCAGGTTAAGGTGGCGATGGGGGTCGGCGGTTCGTTCGACTTCATCGCCGGTATCGTGCCACGCGCCCCGATGTGGATGCAGCGTTTCGGGTTAGAATGGTTATACCGGCTTTACCTGCAACCGTGGCGCATCGTTCGTATGCTGCGCTTACCGCGTTTTGTGCTGGCGGTACTGTTCAAAGGTCAAAATGGCTAACCTCAAACCCTATATCCCTCAACTCGCCGGACAGCGTATCCTTGTTATTGGTGATCTTATTCTTGACGAGTATCTGACGGGCAAAGCAACCCGCATGAGCCGTGAAGCGCCTATTCCGGTGCTGGAGTTCGAGTCACGCCAGCTTATCCCCGGTGGGGCGGCGAACCCTGCGGCTAATATCGTGGCGCTCGGTAGTACAGCGGTGCAAATCGGGATTATAGGCTCGGACACGAATGCGACCAACATTCGCCAAATCTTGCAAGCACGCGGCATTGAAACCGACACGCTGATTGTTGACCCCAGCCGCCCCACGACCGTTAAAACGCGCATCATGGCGCACATGGGTCTGCGTTTTCCCCAACAGGTCGCACGGCTGGACACGCTTTCCCGCGAACCGATCAGCGAAGCAGTAGAGCGAAACGTTCGAGCGGCGATTGATGGGCAGTTACCCCGTGTCAACGCGGTTTTACTTTCGGACTATCACACTGGCTTACTGACACCATCGCTCGTGACCACCATCCGCAAACTGGCTACTGACACTTCGATTTTGCTGACGGCTGACGCGCAAGGTCAGCTCGAAAAATACAGCGGCTTCGGGGTGGTGAAGTGTAATGCGGACGAAGCCCGTGATTATCTCCGGCGTGACCTCCGAACCAACGTCGATTTCGAGCAAGCTGCGCAGGAACTCTGCAAGTCGTTGGCACTGACGACGGGTATGGTTATCACCCGTGGCGTGGATGGTGCAACGGTTTGCACGGCTTCTGGCGGGGTTACGCACTGCCCCGCACCGGCTGTCACCGATGTGTACGACACGGTGGGCGCGGGTGATACCACCATCGCGGTGATTACGCTGGCGGTGAGCGCGGGTATCCCGTTAGCCGAGGCGACGACACTGGCGAATTATGCCAGCGGTTTGGTGGTGCGGCGGGTTGGGAATTACACCCCTTCACCGGACGAACTGGCGTGGGCTATCGACAATTGGTCAACGCATTAACGGACAACGCCTCCCCAAAATGCTTCAAGTTCGGCACATTTTTCGCAAATTTCGCATTTTGTGCAAAATTTGCCGATTCATCCGCCGAAACGGCGGGCGAGAGTGAGGGAGCAATCCGCCGAATTGACATTTTGTGGCGGCGGGAGGCTCGGCTGCTGCCGCTGAAATGACACAACTTCGGCGAATGTGAGGGAGAATGCCGCCGCCTGCAATCGGTGTGCTGCTGCAATAATTGCTACAAAAGTAGTCTTTAGTCGGCAGTCAACAGGTAACAGGCAAAGGCAAAAACGAATGCGGATGTGATTGTTAAATTGCGTGTGGGTCTTAATTA
>JAPUDW010000423.1 GCA_027492915.1 Bacteroidota bacterium
GACGGGCAGCGAATCGCCTGTGACTTCGACTGAAGACTCGCTAAACGTTTCAGGCTCAGCGATGGCTGCATCAGGTTCTGATGAATAAGGTAGGATGACCGTATCATCTGTCCCAGATTCCATCATGACAGGTTCAAACGCGTTTTCTTGCACGGTGGCTTCAATTTCATCTTCCACGACCATTTCGATTTCACCGATGGTTTCGGAAGCGGGTTGCAGCGTTTCGGCAGGCGGCGCGTAGCGTAAATCATCATCTAGCGGTTCAAAGCCAGAGGACGGATTTTCGGATTCAGGGGTGAGGTCACGTTCTTCGTTAGTCATGGTGGATATTATGGCGGTTTTTGGGAATATGCGCTAGAGGAAGACGATTTTCGAGTTTAAGACTTGATACTCGGTTTCGCAGCCGTTATAATTTGTACTTCATGGCGACGTGGCCAAGTGGTAAGGCGAGGCTCTGCAAAAGCCTTATGCGCCGGTTCAAATCCGGCCGTCGCCTCAGAAAAGGCGGGTATACAATTACCCGCCTTTCTATTTATATCGCGGAGAATTGATGTTTATGACCAATCCCCAAATGTTAATGGCTGGAGGGGTTTACAAAAATCAATTCCGGCGTATTATCTAAGTTATGTTGGGGATTTGTTTTTCCCTAGCACTATGTCAACGTTTGTATAGAAGGATCAAATGACCGAGGGCAGTAGTCATCAGGAACAGCCGCACTTAGAAAGCGGCGATAGCGCCCACGGGTAGCGTCCCCACCCCTCAGCAGATGAGTCACCGGGGATAGCGCCACAAGCGTTATCGCCGTCCCGCAGCTTCGCGGGAGATGTGTGACAGGTTCCAAACTTATAAACGCATATTGGTTTGGCGGGTAGACACCGAGTCATCGGATTATGTCTGCACCTAGTACATCTGCATGGAGGACATTATGTACAATGATCTTTTGCTGAATCGCATGGGCGCGGCACCTATGGACGATCCAGATGAACATGTACAAGAACTCATTGAAGAAATCGAAGAATTAAAGAGCTTGCTCAGTCCAGAAGCCCAGCGGCTGATTAACGATCTGCGTCCACGCATCGTTACTGACGACGTATATGAGGAGATGGAAGAACAGGCGACGCTCGGTGATCGGTTGGCGGATAAAATTTCGACGATTGCCGGTAGTTGGCGCTTCATCATTAGTTTTTGCCTTCTAATGACGGTATGGATCGGTACCAATTTGATATTGGGCAGCAGTGCATTTGACCCGTACCCGTTCATCCTATTGAATCTGGCACTAAGTACACTGGCAGCGTTACAAGCTCCTGTCATCTTGATGTCTCAGAATCGGCAGGGTGAAAAAGACCGGGCGGTAGCGCAGAACGATTATCAGGTGAATTTGAAGAGCGAAGTTGAAATCGCGGATTTGCACCGTAAGGTGGACTCGTTGACCGAAGCTTTGACGATGCAGACACGGTTAGTCAATGCTTTAGTGGCAGCGCGACACAAGGAGTTGAGCGCGACAGTACGGGCGATGGAGATTAACCGGATGGGGACGATGCCGGTAGTGGCGAGCAACCGGAACGGGCACCATATCGAATGAGCAGTCTTTAGTCGATAGTTTACAGTCATTAGTCGAAAGACATGTGGTGGCTAGGGGTAGCCATAGGATGATAGACCGACGTTAATTGACGAAAATACAGAAGGGCGGGGCTGGTAGCGGCTTCGCCCTTTTTTGTTATACTTTAGATAGAACTTATGTTTTGTTGATGAGGAGGTGTATTTATGAGTGGTTTGACCTTTGAGGACGTTAAAAAATTTGCGCTGGAACTACCGGAAGTGCGAGAGGGCATGACGCACGGCAGCCCATCATTCTATCTCGGTAAGAAGTTTTTGGCGGTTTCGGGCGAGGACAATATCCTGATTATAAAATCAGCGATTGTAGAACGTGACCTGCTCATTCAACTTGAACCGGATAATTATTTTATTACCGACCATCACCGACCATACGATTACGTACTCGTTCGGTTGGCACTGGTGAGTGAGGACGAAGTACGTGATCTGTTCCACAAGGCATGGCGAATGTTGGCGCTCAAAAAATGGGTGAAAGAACATCCTGAGATTTAAGATTTATCAATTGGCGGTGAGGGTTTGCCAGCGGCAAACCCCTACAGCGACATTTTTTAATGGACATCCTCGATAAAGATTTTGCCGGGGTTGAGGATACCATTTGGATCTAGGGTTTGCTTGATGGAACGCATGACATCAAGGCCATCGCCATGTTCGGCGGGGAGGTATTTGGCTTTACCGATGCCGACTCCATGTTCACCCGTAGCCGTACCGCTAAGCTGGATGGCTCTCATAACGATGAGGCCGTTGGTTTCGAGGGCGTTTTGATATTCGTCAGCCCCTTTGAACGGGAATTCGACATGGATGTTACCGTCACCGGCGTGACCGATCATATAACAGGTGATGTTACGCTCATCACGCAACTGTTCAACATAAGCGATGAGTTCGGGGTAGGCACTGATGGGTACGGCGACATCGTTGATGAAGAAGGTTTTATCGGGATGCGAGCGTACCATGATTTCGTAGCTGGCGTGGCGGGCGTGCCACAGCTTTTTGCGCTCGGCGGGGTCGGTTGTTGAGCGGAAGCTGAGCGCACCGAGTTCATCACAAATCTCTTTAACCATTTCGAGGCCAGCGGCGAGGCTGGCTTCTTGCGCGGCGTGAAACTCCATGAACAGGGTGGGGTGATCTACGAGGTCAACGCCTTCAGCCTCGCGTAGCATTTTGGTATGAGTCGCGTCGATGAGTTCGAGGGCGGCGGGGTCAAGCCCACTGCCACGAATGGCGACTACCGCTTCGACAGCCGAGGCGATGGTCGGGAAGGCAGCGATGGCAGCGCTCATAAACTGAGGGATGGGGACGAGCTTGAGGGTGGCTTCGGTGATAACCCCCAATGTGCCTTCGCTACCGACGAACAGGTGTAGGAGGTCATAACCGGCAGACTGCTTGACCGAGCGTGAACCGACATTAATGAGGCGACCATCGGCGAGGGCGACCTGCATCTTGAGGACGTTATCTTTACTCGCGCCATATTTGACCGTGCGGATACCAGCCGCGTTGTTGGCGAGCATCCCACCGACGGAGGCGTTCGCACCGGGGTCGGGCGCGAAGAACAGGCCGTAACGGGCAAGCTGGGCATTGAGGTCTTTGTGACCGATGCCGGGTTGAACGGTGACTTGAAAGTCATCGGCGTGGATTTCGACGATTTTGGTCATGCGTTCGAAGGACATGAGGATGCCCCCACGCACGGGGATGGAGTTGCCTTCCAAGCCGGTTCCCACGCCCCACGGGGTGACAGGGATGCGGTTTTCGTTGGCGAGTTTGAGGACATCGGCAACCTGTCCGGCGGCGGTGGGCCAGATGACGACTTCCGGCGGGACGGCGTGGTGCTGGGATTGGTCTTTGGCGTGGAGGACAATATCGGCGCGGGCGGTGCTGACCGCGCTTTCACCGAGTATGGCGGTGAGTCCGGTGATGAGTTCGGCGGTGACAGGGTTAAAAGCTGACATGATGATTATCCGTTTTGGTTAGGCACAAGGGTTTTTATTTTAACCGCCAAGCCTTTTTACTACAAAGCCACACAGACCACAGAAGAAAAGACAGGGATTTAACCACAGAGGCACAGAGAACACAGAGAAAAGACAGAGCGTTATTATTTAAATGCAGAAATTGCAATTTATCTGCCGAAATGGCGGGCGGGCGTGAGGGAGCGATCCGCCGAATTGACATTTTGTGGCGGCGGGAGGCTCGGCTAAAACTGCTGAATTGGCGCAACTTCGGCGGATGTGAGGGAGAATGCCACCGCTGTGCAATAGGTGTGCCGCCGCAACGTTTGCTGCAAAATACCCAAACTCAATATGAATCGCCATCCCACAAGGGGAGGCTTCGCACAGTATGCCAAGAAAAAGCATAGGGAAAACAGAGATACATTTAAACCGCCAAGACGCGAAGAACGCCAAGATCATACAGAGAAGTTTCTATGAACAGCATAGCAGAAAGGGAGGGGTTTAGGGTGACCAAAATGTAACTCTTAAGCGACGAGTTTATTAACCAAATTGAGGGAGCGGGATTGTTAAACTGGTTGGTGAATGGTTGGAAAATGGTTTGATGGGGATTTTTAACGCAAAGACGCGGAGAGATTTAACGCAAAGACGCAGAGGGGAGTATATAGAGGATGTGGTTGGAAGTCGCCAGCGGATAATTCCACAAGGGTATTGTAGACCCGCTGGCTAGAGGAATAAAGCCTTGTAAGCAGGACTTAAGGCGAAGCGAACAATCTATTGAGTCTACATATATTTACTGGCGTTATCTTTACAGTGCTGTTCTACAACTATTAACCATGATTCGTACCAATACCAGGTAGTTGCTACTAAGGCACCATAGCCTTTACCAGCATTTTTTGCGTCAAGACTCTTCCATAGATTAGTGTGTTGAGTCACCGTAAATCTTTTATAGCCAAGGGTGTGCATTTTGTGAACTATTACACTTGGCAGAAATTTTGGTCTCTCAACTTCTTGTTTTACCCAGTATTCTTTATCGATTGCTTGTGCTATCTCAGAATTAGGTTTGACAAACTCTACAACACGATCTGCTTGTCCTGGATGGTTTACTAATTTTTTAGAAAAATACAGCCTGTAAGAATATGCCTCGCTGTTATATTCGCTTTTTGATAGTGAATTATCGAATTCTGCAATAAATGCTTGTAATCTGTGAGGGATTAAGGTTGAAGCGTTTGAATGAGAAATTTGTTCATACGAAAGCTCTAGAAACTGTAGACTGTACGTAAGGTATTTGTCGATTCCGTAATTGTCGCCAAATAGGTGTCTTATGTAATGGTTGTAGTTCATTGCACAAGCCTGATAGCGACCAGCAAGATACTCATCTAGCTTCATTG
>JAPUDW010000424.1:0-2165 GCA_027492915.1 Bacteroidota bacterium
GGTACGGAATTTATGCAAATCTTCAATCTTATTAACCTCTAACAAGGAATAACGACTGTATTTGTAACCCATGACCCGTGGATTGCACTGCATACCCAGCGGGTGATTATGCTACGTGATGGCAAAATCATAGCAGACCGTGAAATTGCTGAACCATTAATCGCTGGTGAGGCTGAGCGTCCTTCAGAAGCCGCTGAAATGGAAGGTTTGTTTCGTGATACTTATTACGGCGGCAACGAAGAAGAATACAACTAAAGCGATTCATTGTTGTTTCCCATCAATGAGCCAATGATAGATCTACTATGAATGTTCTCGAAAGTTTGCGTATCGCAATTGGTTCACTGCTGATTAACCGTTTACGTGCGGTATTAACAACGCTCGGTATCATCATTGGGGTAGGTGCTGTTATATCGCTCGTGAGTCTTGGGCGCGGCGTGGAGAATTATATTGCGGCTCAATTTCAAGATTTAGGCTCGAATATTCTTTTTGTTTTTTCCGCTGTGCCGGCTTCCAACACGCGAACAACAATCATGCCGTTGACGACTATTCAAGGTGCGGCGCTCAATAGCCCCTCTGTTGCACCGAGCATTCGACAAGTGGCGATGGAACATCAAATTGCTGGAACGGTTATTGCCGAGGCTAAACGGACAACCGTGGCGGTAAGTGGTGTTACCCCTAATTTTGAAGAAGTCCGTAATTGGAAGCCAAGAAGTGGCGGCACGTTTATTACGCAATCGGATGTCGATAATGCTGCTCGTGTGGCCGTGCTGGGTACCACGATTGTAGAACGTTTATATGGCGATAAGAATGAAAATCCGGTTGGGCGAACAATCCGCATAAATGACCGTGTATTTACTATTGTCGGCGTTATGGAAGAAAAGAGTGCTGGCTTATTAGGTGATCAGAATACAGTGCTCTATATTCCGATCAGTACTGCCCAAACACGACTTGATGAGTCTCGCACAAAGGACGGTGGCTATCAGGTCGATGTGTTTTACGTGCAGGCGGTATCCGAGAAATTGATGGATCAAGCAACGGTTGAAATTGAAGTGTATTTGACCGAGGCTCATAACGTGCAGTTCCAAGGTGAGCAGGACTTCCAGATTATCAACCAGAAGGATTTACTGACCTCGTTAGGGCAGATTACCGGCGTGCTAACAGCATTTTTGGCGTTGATAGCGGGCATTTCGCTGTTGGTCGGTGGTATCGGCATTATGAATATTATGTTGGTATCGGTGACTGAGCGTACCCGCGAAATTGGCTTGCGGAAGGCGGTTGGTGCGCGTGGCAGTGATATTCTGAGTCAGTTTTTGATCGAAAGTTTAATCCTTTCCATTATCGGCGGTATGATCGGCATTGGTCTGGGTTGGGTTGCTACCATTCTGGTGAGTATCTTTATTCCTGATTTGAAAGTGAGCATTAGTCTAGATGCAATCTTGTTGGCAACGATTGTCAGCAGTGTCGTGGGTATTGTTTTTGGTTTGTATCCGGCTTACCGCGCTGCTCGTATGAAACCCATAGATGCGCTGCGTTTTGAGTAACATCACCGGAAAGGCGCAACCATGATCGAAAATATGCGCATGGCTTTAATCGGTCTGGGTAGTAATAAACTGCGGTCAGCTTTAACCATGCTCGGTATTACGATAGGGGTGGCTTCGGTTATTGTGTTGGTTTCGTTAGGGCAGGCGGTGGATGGGTTTGTACGGCAGCAATTTTTGGGGGTTGGAACTAACCTCGTTATGATTTTGCCACGCCAAAATGATGAAGGTGTGACACGGCGGCTTACACAAAATGACGTACAAGCATTATCCGATCCCTTCAGTGTGCCAGATGCGCTCATGATTATGCCGCAACGCTCGATTACGCGCTCAGCCACATATGAAGGGCGACAAATTTCCGTGCGAATTCTGGGCGTTACATCGGATTATTTGGCGGTGCGCAGTCGTTCGGTTGTGAGTGGGCGTTTTTTTGATGCTGAGGAGATGGAAGCACAGGCCAGAGTTGTCGTTTTAGGCCAAGAAACGGTTAAGCGGTTTTTTTCGATAGGGGTAGATCCTGTAGGCAAAAATATCCGTATCGAAGGTATTAATTTTAAGGTCATTGGCATCTTGAATGTAGTCGGCGGGGCAGGTTTTGGAGCGAGCGACGATGACTTGATTGTCGCG
>JAPUDW010000424.1:2193-4921 GCA_027492915.1 Bacteroidota bacterium
CAATATCATTGTGCAGGCTCGCGACGAACAAAGTGTAGACAGTTTGGTTGAGCAGATGCGGTTGGTTCTCCGGCAAGAACACCGGATCAATTTCCGTGATGAAGATGATTTTCAGATTCTCACGCAGAATGATTTGTTAAGTGTGTTAGGCAATATCACCGGATTATTGACGGTGTTTCTAGCTGTTATCGCTGGCATCTCGCTGCTGGTTGGCGGTATTGGCATCATGAATATTATGCTGGTCACGGTGACGGAACGTACCCGTGAAATCGGTTTGCGAAAGGCAGTAGGGGCACAGAAAAGTGATATTTTGGTTCAGTTTTTAGTTGAGGCAACGGTGATGGCGTTATTAGGAGGCGGCATCGGGGTACTGATTGCCGTTGGCGGTGCGTTTTTAGTGAGCATCAATTTGCCTGAATTGCAAACGACTGTCCAATTTTCGAGTGTACTACTGGCGACCATGATTTCCCTCGGTATCGGTGTGTTTTTCGGGATTTATCCGGCGAACCGAGCAGCATCACTAAATCCAATTGATGCACTTCGCTATGAGTGAAGCCAAGTTCGACTATTGGTTGCTGATATTTCGTGCGGTCACAATCGTGTCGAACAGTTGTCAGCACTGTTTAAGAATGATACGATAGTTCTAGTATTCAAGCTAAGTTGCTATCTTACTGAAGAGAAAAGTTTGAGGTATCTCTATGTCCGCGCTGGATAAAAATGGAAGCCAGAGCCACGACTCGAACTTACAAGTCGTTCAAGATAGTATGTTGGACGGTTTGGGCCAGTTAGCCTCTTACTTTGGATTTAGTAAAGTGATGGGTCAGCTTTACGGCGCATTGATGCTTAGTGCCGATCCTTTAAGCCTTGATGATTTGGTTGTACTGCTCGATATTTCAAAGGCCAGTGTGAGCATGAACTTGCGAACGTTGGAGCATCTGGGAATGGTACGGCAGGTGTGGGTAAAGGGTAGGGGAGACCGCCGTAAGTTTTACGAAGCTGAAACCGATTTTTGGCAGATTATTTCGAACGTGTTGGCAGGCCGCGAAATGCGCGATGTTGACCGTGCGTTGAACGTGATCGGTGAAAACGCTAAGCGGTTAGCGAAAACGATGGGCGATATGTCAGAAGCGGATCAGGAGTTAGCAAAGCTTTATATTGTCCGAATGGAGGAGATGCAGAGTCTATTCCGTTTTGCTCAGCTTTTAATTACCAGCATTCTTGGTAAGGCTGGAGAGATGGATGTATCGCAGGTTTCACGTATTGATCTGGAATGATTACCCCTTGTGAGCTAAATCTTGCTCGCATATAATCAAATTTCGCGGGGATGTGGCGGAATTGGCATACGCGCATGACTTAGGATCATGTGGTTTACACCTTGCGGGTTCGAGTCCCGCCATCCCCACCTCATCGTAGCGCACTGTTTTAAATGTCTAATAAAAGATTTACAGAATTCCCATTTTCATAGTGCTATAATTTGCTCTACTTAACCTCTGCAAGGATATGGTCTTGAACATCCAAACTGAACGTCTAGAAAATCATAATGCCCGCTTTACGGTTGTGTTGGAACCCAGCCAACTGGAAAAAGCTAAACAGCAGTCGGCTAAGCGGCTGAGCCAAAAGTACAATATCCCCGGCTTCCGCAAGGGCAAAGCGCCTTATAGTGTCGTGCAGCGGTTCTTCGGTGATGCGTCGATCCTTGAAGATGCGATTGAGATTTTGGGCAATGATATCTATAAGGAGGCGCTTGATCAGTCTGGGATTGCGCCGTATGCCCCCGGACAGCTTGAAGACTTTAAAGCTGACCCGGAACCAACTTTCACATTCCTTGTGCCGATGCAGCCGACCGTCGAATTAGGCGACTATCGCTCCTTGCGCCGTGAATTTACTGCGCCGGTCGTTGATGACGATCAGGTGAATAAGGCAATGTTTCGATTGCAAGAAGATCAGGCATTGACCGAGGAAAGCTCCAAGCCTGTTGAAATGGGAAACCGTGTAACGATGGAGTTGTATGCCAAGATCGTGGGTGAAGAAGGTGCCGCGGCTGAGGCTGAACACACTCATGTACATGCTGAAGGCGAAGAGCATGACCACGATCACAGCCATGTTGAAGGTGAAGAGCACGACCATGACCATGACCACGGGCATGACCACGGTTTAGGTGGAAATGAATTTATCCACGAACATGCTGCTGTTATTGTGCTGCGTGACGAGAATGAAGAACCTGCTCCGGGTTTCCGTCAAGCAATTTTGGGCGCTGCCCTCGACGAAGAACGTAGCTTCGAGTTGACATATCCCGAAGATGAAAAAGAGTACGAAGAATATGCGGGTAAAACGGCTGAGTTTAAGGTCAAGATCGCTAAGATTGAAACGATCACCCTTCCAGCTCTAAATGATGACCTCGCAGCACGAATTACCGAAAAAGAGGAAAAGCCGCTTACACTGCTTGAACTGCGGATGCGTACCCGTGAGAATCTTGAAGAGTCGGTTGCACAGCAGGCTAAAAGCAACTTTGCGGGCGAAGCATTAGATGCAATTGTCGAAGGCGCAACGATTGCTTTCCCTGAAGAAATGGTTGATGACCAAACCGAAAGCTACCTCGAACGCCTTGACCAAGATTTGCGTCGTCAGGGGTTGACACTCGATGATTATATTCGTATGTCGAATCTCAAGCGTGAGGATATTAAGGCTAGCTATCGAGATAATGCTATTCGCAACTTGAAACGTGCGT
>JAPUDW010000425.1 GCA_027492915.1 Bacteroidota bacterium
ATTCCAGACTCGCGGTGAGTAGCCAATAGTTGCAAAGTCGCATAATCTGATACATCTCGACATCGGAATTCGAGCCAGTTCTCATAGTTGGGTGTGCATCGATGCCGCCTTAAACTATTTCCCAAATGGCTTCGTTACAAAACTGTACAATAACCCCTATGACTTGCGCGTATCATACGCTGTGGATGAAAATAGCCCTAACTACGATGAGGTAAAGATCATGTCCCTCTACCCTTTACTACTTAACCCCTCACTTCATGTCAAAGTGTGGGGTGGGCGCAAACTCGAAACGATTATCGGCAAGCAACTGCCCACCGACGAACCTTACGGCGAGTCGTGGGAAATGCACGACACCGCGACTGTGGCGAATGGTTCGCTCGCCGGACGCACGGTTGGCGACCTGTTGAAGGAATATGGCGTGGCGCTGGTCGGCAGCAAAAACAACCCCGCCGACGGCTTCCCCTTGCTAGCAAAAATTCTTGACCCATCGGATTGGCTGTCGGTGCAGGTACACCCCAACGACGAGCAAGCACGCGAACTCGAAGGCGACCCGCGCGGTAAAACCGAGGCGTGGTATGTACTGTATGCCGAGCCGGGGGCGAAGCTGGTGAAGGCCGTCAAGCCGGGGACAACCCGCGAGGCGATGGCACAGGCGATCCGCGATAACACGCTGGAAAACCTGCTGGTGTATGACGAAGCGGTGGCGGGGGATGTGCTGCTGAACAACGCTGGCGGCATCCATGCGCTGGGGCCGGGGATCGTCATTTATGAGATTCAGCAGTCGTCGGATGTGACCTACCGTTTGTACGATTGGGGTCGGATGGACTTGAACGGGCAGCCGCGCACCCTGCACATTGACAAAGGGGTGAAGGTATCCAATATGGAAGTCATCCCGCCGATTACACATACGGCAGGCAACACCCTGCCCGTGGTGGACGTGGTACAGTCGCCGTACTTTGTGACGCTGCTGCACCAGTTGAACCCGCGCAACGGCACACGGATTACACTCGATACACACGGCGACCAATTCCATATCCTGACGTGTATTGAGGGCGAGGCGACCGTAACGGCGGGCGAGATCAGTGTGGCGTTCAAGTTGGGGCAGACGGTATTGATACCCGCCAACCAAGGTGAATATACGTTATCAGGCACGGCGCGGGTGCTGCGTTCGTTCCAACCTTAAATGTGGGACGTACACTGACATCGAGGCTTAGTAAGGAAGTACGAGTTGAAAACATACGCAGTCCTTTACGAAGTGGGGCGCGGTTGGCAGATGGGCAAGCCGATGGAAGATCAAGCGCTGGCGGAACACGGCGAATGGCTGCGTTATCTGTACCAGCAGGGTATCTTAATCGAAGGTGGCCCGTACCTTGATGATTCGGGTGGGCTGGCTCTGATTCGTGCCGAGAATATTGACGCGGCGTGGGAAATCGTCGAGCAAGATCCGGCGGTCATTAATGAGGTGTTTGTGCCAGAAGTCCATCCGTGGTTTCAAGGGAATTGGGGCGAATAACCATGACACAACTCGCTATACTCACCGACACACCACAAACGGGTGATACCCACGACACCGCCTACGGTACATCCGCGCCAATCGGCTCTTTAGAAGGTGGCATCCTTGTCACCAGCCCAACCAACGCCGACCCCCGTGCGACCATCCGCGCACTAAAGGATTTGGGCGCAACCCACCTCTGGTTATGCGAATCGGTAGGATCGCTGTCACCGCTGCTGGAAACGGGCGATTGGGTCGTGGCGGATGATTACATCGACGGTACACGCGGGCAGCACTACACCTATTTCAGTGAGAAGGCCGGTGGCTATGTGCAGCAAGTACCCGCATTTGATGCAGCCAGCCGCGAGGCGTTGATAAATGTTACACGCAACCCTCACCCTGAATCCCTCCCCCCTAGGGCACGGGGCTTTAGACGCGGAGTGTATGCCTGTGTGAGCAGCACGCGCTTGGAAACACCCGCCGAGGCCGCATTCTGGGCGCGGGCGGGCGGGCATGTGGTCGGGCGCTATCTCAGCCCATATCTGACACTGGCACGGGAATTGGAGATGCAGGTGGCGGTACTGGCGCTGGTGACACGCGAGGGCGGGACAACGGGTGAAAGTACGGCGTTCGATCAATATGCGACGGTGGTAGGGCAGGCGTGGGCAGCGCTCAATGCTTGACTCTGCTCCCTGCGTTCGGCTATACTTTGCCACATGATTAACTATAGCTATTCACCCATGTGCATGATGCAGCGCTTACGTCAGGATAGACGCAGGCGATTGCCCCGTGCGTGGTAAATAACCAACACTGGCAACCCTAAACCGTCTGTCCTCATAAGGCAGGCGGTTTTTTATTCAAGTCATCAGCCATCAGTTGACAGTCAACAGTAAACGATAGTGGACAAGTGAAATGATCGAACAGATAAACGAACAGGTTATACGGGCAGCCGTGAGCAGTGATATAGATGCGCTGTTGGCGTTGGATTTGATCGCGCAGGGCGAACCGCTGCGGCAGGCGTTTATCCGCAAAGCGGTTAACGATGGGCACTGCACCGTGGTTGAGGCGGCGGGGCAAGTAGTGGCCTACCTCATAATGGAGCGCAACTTTTTCGGCTGGCCGTTCATTGAATTGGTCTACGTCCATGATGATTACCGCAAGCACGGGTACGCGACCACACTGATGCAGCATATCGAGGCGACCTGTGGAACCGAAAAGCTGTTCACCTCTACCAATCTATCCAACCTACGAATGCAGCGCTTGCTGGAAAAGCTGGGATACACGGTGAGCGGCGTGGTACACAACCTTGATGAAGGCGACCCGGAAGTGTTTTACTTTAAGCGGCCTGCTCATTTCGGCGGCGAGTCGGGTTATAATACGGCGCAGTCAAAATAGGTGGTTGTGAGTATCAGCTGACCCCCACCCTAACCCTCCCCCGCAAGCAAGGGAGGGAATAAATACAGCATAAATGCCTAACAACTTCCGAGACAATACGATTATTCGACATTTACCGGATTAACAACACGCTCAGAGACGAGCCTAAACACGAAGGACATCGAACGACCATGACCCAACCTAAAACGATACATGTTTCCGTCGCGTGGCCGTATGCCAACGGCGATTTACACGTCGGGCATCTGGCGGGGGCGTACTTACCCGCTGATATTTTCGCCCGTTACCACCGGTTGAAGGGCAACCGCGTGCTGATGGTTTCCGGCTCGGACAGCCACGGTACGCCGATTTCAGTCGAGGCGGATAAGCGTGGCATTCCGGCGCGGGAAGTGTTCGAACATTACCACGAACGCTTCTTGTTGACGCAGCAGAAAATCGGCATCACCTACGACCTGTTTACGCACACCGACACCGAGAATCATCATAAGGTGACACAGGATTTCTTCCTCAAGCTGCTGGAAAACGGCTGCCTGTACAAAGAAACCCAGCAGTTGATGTACAGCGAATTAGAGAAGCGCTTTCTGCCCGACCGTTATGTTGAGGGTGAATGTTACATCTGCCACTACGCCAACGCACGCGGCGACCAATGTGACAACTGCGGCAACCTGTTGGACGCGACCAAACTGATTAACCCGCGCAACAAGGGCAATCCGGCAGATAAGCTGATCGTGCGCGAAAGCGAACATTTCTTTCTCGATTTGGAACGGTTTGAGCCGGAACTGATCGAGTATTTGGATAAACACGAGTCGCACTGGCGGACGAACGTGGTGCGCTTCAGCCGCAATTTCATTACGGATGGGCTGCATGGTCGCCCGATCACCCGCGACATTGACTGGGGTGTGGATGTGCCGCTGGATGGGTGGGGTAACAAGAAGCTCTACGTGTGGTTCGACGCGGTAATCGGTTACTTCTCCGCCAGCCTTGAATGGGCGAAGAACAACGGGCAGCCGGATGCATGGAAGGATTGGTGGTACAACCCCGAAGCCGAGATTTATAACTTCATCGGCAAGGACAATATCCCCTTTCACACCATCATCTGGCAGTCGGAACTGCTGGGCGTAGACGGTATCTACAACGGTGATGAGGACGGCATCGGTAAGCACTACGATGCCCACCTGCAACTGCCGTATGATGTGCCTGCCAACGAGTTCATGAACATTGAAGGCGACAAGTTTTCTAAGAGCCGCAATTGGGCGATCTGGCTGCCGGATATTCTGGAACGTTACCAGCCGGACGCGGTGCGCTACTATACCGCCGCGACCTTCCCCGAAAGCGCCGACAGTGACTTTAACTGGGACGGTTTCTTGAACCGTGTGAACGGTGAACTGCTGGCGGCGTGGGGCAACCTCGCCAACCGTATGTTGAGCTTTGCCTACAAGCGCTTCGACGGTCGGGTGCCAACCATCGACCTCGCTAAGCTGACGGCAGATGATAAGGCGATCCTCGAAAAGTCGGAAGCGGCGTTTGAGAACATCGGCGGGTTGATCGAAGCGGTGAAGCTGAAAGAAGCGCTGACACAAACCATGACGCTGGTGCGCGAGAGCAACGCTTACCTCGACAAGCGTGCACCGTGGAAGGCGATCAAGGAAAACCCCGACGACGCGGCGCTCTCGGTGTATACCGTGCTGCGGGTGATCGACAACCTGAAAACGGTTCTCTCGCCCTTCCTGCCATTCACCTCGCAGAAGGTGCATGAGTTCCTCGGCTACGAGGGGCAGTTGTTCGGCGAGCAAAAGATCGTTGAGTACACCGAGCCGAACCGCCCGCACAAGGGGTTGATCTATGACGGCAGCAAGGCGATTGGCACATGGGCAAAAAGCGACCTGCAACCGGGGCAGATTCTGCGTGAACCTACGCCGTTGATCGTGAAGTTGGAGCCGGAAATCGTGGATAAGGAACGCGCCTACCTCGGTGCCGTGCGCGAGGAACACGCGATTGTGGTGTAAGACGGGGATTTAACGCAAAGACACGGGAGGCTTCGCACAGGCGCAAAGACACAGAGGACGCAAAGGGGTGTATCGGGGACGGTATGCCCTTTTATATCACAGGTAAATTGCGATGTTACGTGTTCTAAATTATGCAAATCGTTTGCTTTTTATACTTGCCATAGCAGCGGTTGTCATTTCAATTATTTTCACATTTCTATGGGCGTTATTCGGGGCGGGTAGCAAACGCATTTTCTTTCCACTCATCTTTGCCCCAACTTTCTTTGAAACCTATTTAATTCTCGCTGTTGTATTATTTTTTATAATAGGAATAGCTTATCTTTTCATTGCTACAACTTCATTTTTCTATACCCAGTCTACAAAGATTAAACTGGATAGTAGCTATGGTGCAAAAGCGGTACTACTCATGATTTTTCCCTGTATTTTGCCAATCGTTACAGCTGTTGTTTTACTTCTTCTTCCCGGCTCATTTCGCAGTCCATTTGGATATTGGAAAGCAATTAGTACAACGAGCCACGAAAATACCCATTATCATTTAGCGTATTACACTCCCGATTCTACAGAAGGAATGTTTAACTATTACTTGTATGCTTGCGATAAATTTGACTTATTCTGTGAAGAGATCTATCAAGAATCGGCCTTTACTATTTCCACCCTTATTGGAAATTTTGAAGTAGATATGGCAACTTTGCACTCCGACCCCGCCGCGCACACCGTCACGCTAGCAATCAACGGTAAGGCAGTGTACGTGCATGAGGTGAAATAGGTGCAATTTGCACTATAATGGTTGCAAAAGCGAAAGGTGGATTAGGATGGCGCAACTTTTTCTGCTTGATACCCCTGTAAGCGAAAATGAGCGCGAACAGCTTGAGGCACAAGCCCATGAACGCGGCTACAAAACGGTAGGTGAATATCTTTTGGCGCTTGCCAAGGCGGATGCTCAAATAACATCAATTGATGAAGATGACCCGATTGACGTTGCAGGCCAGCTACGCAATGCACTGGAGGATATGAAGGCAGGGCGCGTTTATCCTTATGACAAGCTGCGTGAAATGCTTGAAGATGACAAAACCAGCGATTAATGTTAGCTTCGCGCAGACTTTTCTAAGCGATATTAAGCGCCTGAAAAAGAAATATCGCCATGTCATAGATGATGTCGACAACTTAGTTGAACAGCTACGAGATGGTGAAACCCCCGGTGATCAAATCCCAGATGTAGGCTATAACGCTTACAAAGTGCGGGTAAAAAGCAGTGATCTTGCGAAAGGTAAAAGCGGCGGTTTCCGCGTTATTTACTACGTTGAAACCAATACCGACCGTATTTTGCTCACGATCTATATTAAAAATGAGCGTACAGATATTAGCCCTGCTGAAATTGCAGCTTTAATCCGCGAAGTCTTATCTTCAGACAATTAGTTTTCATGGTGTACGCGCATGAGGTAAGGTAAAGATAAAGGGTGTATCCGAAAGGGCATGTCCCTTTTTGTTTTGGGGGAAATTAAACTAGAGGTGTATATTCCAAATAGATCATAAACAGATATATGGAATGCTAATCTGTATGACCCGATCCCAACGGTACTTAAAGTTTGCCAATCTTGCCTTACTCATACTTGCTAGCATAATCGCCATTGTTGATATTTCTAGCTTTGTTCTTCTCATTGTCCCCGATCTGCTTAAATTGGATGTCTTTGTAGGCTGGTTCCGATTTTATCCCGTTCTCACAGACTACATCTTTCCGATCAGCCTGTTTGGTATCATTTTAACTTTAGTGGGCTATTTTACTATCATTATTGTTTATGCTTGGTTTACTAAAGAACAACCAATCATGCAGTTTGGGTCTATAAGTATCTCAGTTATCGTATTCGTAAATATACTTTTGTGTCCGTGTTCATTTGCATTTTTGTTAATTCAGCCAAGCTATTCAATGTTTCAGAGTACAAAGCTAGATAATCACACCTACCACTTAGATGTAACTACTTACCATCCTGCTGAAAATCAGTTTTATTATCACCTTTCGGAATGCGACTCCCTCGATTTCATCTGCAAAGAAGTTTATCTCGCTGCACAATACTCGCTCAAACAGCAGGTTGGAACCTTCGAAGATGGGTCAGTGACGCTCATCCCCGACCCTGCCGCGCACACCGTCACGCTCATGATCAATGGCGAAGCGGTGTACGTGCATGAGGTGAAGCAATAGTTTAATGAAACTTCGAATTATTAGTCTGATCACCATAACGATACTGTTCTTGCTCGTAGAAGCCTATTTCTTAATCTACGGCATTTATGAATTACAAGAAACAAATTCCCCAGTTTTAATTTTTTGGCTTGATCTTTATAGTGTTCCAATCCGTTTGTCACTCACTTGTCTCATCATCCCAATTACAATCTTTGTTGTGGGCTTGAGATCGGATAAGTGGAAGCCTACCAATTCCAATTTTGTCGCTGCCATACTCTTAGCCCTTGTTATAGCAAATGCGATTGGTTTAGCGGCATTACCCGGTGGTATTGGCCGGCACACTGAACAACAGAGCGACCTAAGATTTGAAGGGTACGCCTATCGAATAACTCACTCCTATGGAACTTTAGGATTTGGTACACGTCCACTGCTCGATCTATATCAATGTGATGCTTTGGGATTTCTGTGTCACAACATCTATCGTTACGAGCAAACAAGGTCGAACCAATCTATCGAATGGTCAGAAAATAGTCCTTGGCAATCCGAACTCATCCCCGACCCCGCCGCGCACACCATCACGCTAATGATCAACGGTGAGGCGGTGTACGTGCATCAACTCCGGTGATCCATCTCTGCTTCTTTCCTCATACCTCCTGCAAGGCAAATGCAACGCGCAAACAGTAGTCTAGTCCCCATACAAGGTGTTATGATCTTATAACCTTCAAATTCGAATTCTTTCGAAAGGTTTTATATGCGCCAGTCTTTAGGCCGTGCCGCGCGGCTCATTCTGCTGTCAATGTTGTTGTTACTGAGCGTGCCGGTGCTGGCACAGGATGATCCAACCGAAACCTTTACATTTGAAAGTGGTGCAACCTTCCAATTCCCCGAATCGTGGAAGCTCGACCCCAAGAGCGACCCGCTGACGCTGGAGAGCGAACAAACCCAGATGGTCATTCTCGATTACGCCGGATTACAGGCGATTGGCGTAGACATTGACGAAGCATCGCACGATACCATCCTAGAAATGTACTTCAATGAATATCACAAAGACCGTTCTTTCAAAACGATCAAAATCGAACCGTTCGAGATTGATGGGCGTAGTGGTGTGCAGTACGACTACAGTGCGGATGACGGACGGGCGCGGGTCATGGTGATTCCGTTCAGCAACGGCAGCGCGGGGTTGGTGGAAGAAATCTCGCTGGCAGGGAAACTGCGCGAGGAAGAAACCGCGCTCGCTATCATCCAAAGCTTCGATAATACCGAGGAAATTAGCGGCATAACCGCGACGGTCGCGCAAAAAATCGTTAATTGCACGGTTAGCACCAGCTTTGACGACCGTGTTCAGGTGCGGGTTGGCCCCGGTGAGAACCGCACCTCGATTGTGTTCCTAAGTGCTGGCCCGTCATTCAAAGTACAGGGACAAGCGAAGGCCACCGACGGCAGCCTGTGGTGGAAACTGGATAAGGAACAGGTCGCGCCGGACAAAGCGGTGAATGAAGTCTGGGTTAAGCAGGACGACGTGAAATCGAAGGGCAACTGCGAGGATGTGTTGGATGTTAACGCGCCGCCGTTGGTGCCGATTGTGAACAGCGCACCACCCGCCAACAACACATCAGGCAGCACCAGCACCCAAGGGACAGCTCCACAGGGCGGCGCGTGGGTGATCGTTTACAGTTCGGGGAAAGCATCGTGCTTTGGAACGGGCACGATTGATGTCGCTGTTGATTTACCCCCACAGGCGATTGGTGTTTCGGTTAGCGGGAACTCGATTAATCTGGATGGCGACATTCTGACGCGGACAGGTGGCAACACGTATCAGGGCATCGGGCAAATCTCCGAAAACGGGCAGGTGTTTTCAGCCAACATCACCGTACAGGTGGTTTCCGCAACGCAGATCGTGGGTACTCTGGCTTACACCGGCAATTTTGGGGATACGTCATGCAGTGTGACATATCCGTTTACCGTGAATAAAAGCTAGGTAGGATTTGGGTGAGGGTGTGGCAGCATTGACCGCTGCACCCGCCCCCGTGCAAACTTCCGTATAGTTCTCACAAATATGGAATCCACATTTGACTCTTAATTAAGGTAAAATGCAATTTATGGAATAGCTTTTGAGATTTTGTTCTACAGCCAATTGAATAAGCCGCTTCGATAAACGGCGGCTAACTATTGGTCGAGTATGATGAGTTTGATGCTATGAGTGCCACATTCGTTGATATAAACCGCTTACGTGATGATATTCACCGTGCTTACGATGCTCTATCGCAGCAGCGCTTTGGGACGCTTTCCCCACGGCAGGTGCAGCGGTTGGGCGAAATTGATTTCTCGGTCGAAAAGGTTATCGAGGCCATCGACGAGTATCAAACCGCCAACGCATTACCGGGCAGTTTACAAAACGCTGACCCGCGTTACCGGTTGATGTACGCGGCACGCACGCCGATGGAAATGATCTTGCAGTGCGCGTACTTCCTGCACATTAACAGTATGCGTAAGACCGAGCCACTAAACAACGATCAGCTTGAAGCGGTGTGGCTGCTGGAGCGCAGCGGACGCAAACTGGTGCTGGAGATTGAACGGCTGTGGGCAGATATGCGAGCGGAAGCGCATTCATGACCGAATTGTTCAGCTTTGGCAAATTCCCCATACTCGAAACACCGCGCTTAACGCTGCGTGAACTCACGCAAAACGATGTGGAAGGGGTGTTCGCGATCCGCAGCGATTTTGAGGTGACGCGCTATAACACCGGTTTGGCCTATGAACGGCTTGACCAAGCACGCGACATTATTCAGGCGATCCGCACGGGGTACAGCGACGAGATTGAACTGCGCTGGGGTATTACCCTGAAGGACAAGCCGACGGTGATCGGCATGTGCGGGTTTAATTACTGGGTGCGGCACGACCGGCGTGCGTCCATCGGGTATGACCTCGTACGTATCCATTGGGGCAATGGGCTGATGACCGAGGCGGTGGGGGCGATGGTCAAGTTCGGGTTTGAGCAAATGAACCTCAACCGGATTGAAGCCGACGCGGACGGACGTAATCCAGCTTCGGCGCGGGTGCTGGAAAAGGTCGGCTTCAAGCACGAAGGTATCCAGCACGAGCAGTTTTACGAGAACGGCAGCTTTTATAACCTGCACCTGTTCGCGCTGCTGCGACGGGAGTATTTAGCCAAGCAGAATGGTTCGCGGTAAGCCTACCTCCTCTTTTATTGATCCCTTATAGGACAGCAATCTTATTAACCAATGGTGCAAGTTTGTATTTGAACCATTGTAAATCTTTTTGGATAGACAACTTTTGCCCACATTGGTGATTTAAAGCCCTTCTCCCTTGCTTGCGGGGGAGAAGGGTTGGGATGAGGGGGTTAGACTTGCCCACTGGTTATTAGAAGCTGCTGTCCTATACAGAGCACGACCTAATCGACCTCACCCTGCATGAGCGCCCACAACCCCTCAAGGTGATGACGCTCGGTCAAGATCGAGCCAATAGAGATACGCACCATCCAGCGACCATCCAGCACAGCGGGTGTGAGATAAGCCCCGCCGGAACTGTTGACCCGTTCACACCAAGCCTGTGTATAGGCATCCAACGCTTCGCCTTCCAAGCCCGCGGGTTCATGACGCACACAGATGGTTTGCAGCGGCACGGGAGCGAGAATCTTCCAATCGGGCACGGCTTTGATCTGGTCGGCAAGCCATTGGGCGTTCTCAAGATCACGGCGAATACGCGCTTGCAGCCCTTCCACCCCCTGCTCACGGATGAGGCACCACAGCTTGAGCGCACGGAATCGGCGACCGAGCGGGATACCCCAATCGCGCAAGTTCTTGACCTGATTATCGACGGTGGTTTGCAGGTAGCTGGGGTTGGTGCTCATGACACGGATGAGGTGCTCTTGATCGCGCACATAATAGAGCGAACTATCGAAAGCCACACCCAGCCATTTGTGCGGGTTAAAGACAATCGAGTCCGCGCCTTCGATGCCCTGCCACAGCCAGCGGTAATCGGGCAGGATCATCGCGGAACCCGCCATCGCGGCATCGACGTGCAGCCATAAGCCGTACTCCTTAGCGATTTCGGCTACGGCGGCGATGGGGTCGATAGCGGTGGAGGTAGTGGTGCCGGTAGTGGCGACGACCGCGCAGGGAATATAGCCTTTTTCGAGGTCGGCTTTGATGGCTTCGGCAAGGGCTTCTGGACGGATGGCATAATTTTCATCGGTGGGGATTAAGCGCACATTGGCACGACCAAAACCGGCGAGCAGTGCGGCTTTATCAACCGAACTGTGGCTTTGACCGGAGGCATAAACGATCAACGGGGCGGAACTGCCCTGCAAGCCGCCGGATGCCAGCGAGTAGTTCGAAGCGCGTTCACGGGCGCAAATGAGGGCGACCAGCGTACAGGTTGAAGCCGTATCATGGATGACACCACTCCACGCATCTGAGAGGCCGACCATCTGGCGCATCCAATCGGTGACGACTTCTTCCAACTCGGTGAGGGCGGGGCTGGACTGCCACGAGAGGCCGATCACGCCGAAGCCGGTGCTGAGATAGTCGCCGAGAACAGAGGCTAGTTCGCTGTTGGCGGGAAAGTAGCCGTAGAAATTCGGATGCTGGAAGTGCGACAGGCCGGGGATGATGATGCTATCCAGATCGTTAAAGATGGCATCGAAGGCTTCCGGTTGGTCGGGCGGGGCGGCAGGCAGTTGGGCGCGGACGCTGCCGGGGGTGACCGACGAGCGCACGGGCAGATTTTCGATGTTGGCGCGGTAGTCCGCAATCCGGTCGATGAGCTGATGACCGTAGCGGCGAAATTCTTCGGGATTCATGTTGGGGTTCCTTTAGAAGCCGATAGTGCCGTTAGTGTACATTCGCCAGCCACGGAGAGCAATTAGCGTTTAGCGATTGGCTTTTAGCTTCAATACAAATGCCACAAACGTTGTAAATGTTCAAAATGTTGCAGTTGTTGTTATTGAGAATCAGTCGATTTTGTCACATTTGCCCTAAAGGATCCCTCACGCCGTGGCGTTTGAGTGCGTGATAGCAAATTTGGCAGCAATTTCGGCAATGGTAAACCTGTTTTTGTGCCAATTCGGCGGATTGCTCGGCTAAAGCTGCTGCAAAGTTGGTAATAAGGCTGCTGCTGCAAAAGACAGTCTTTAGTCTACAGTCAACAGGTGATAGTCCAATGCACAATATGCGGAACAAGCGGCAAATGCAGCAAATGCGGCGCGAAAAGTTGGGCAATCTGTGCGCGTTGGGTGAAAGCTGGGCACACAGCCGTGTGCCCCTACAGGCGACCCTGATGTTATTGTAGGAGATATACAGACGTTTAGGGTGACCATTTGGGCGACCATTTGGTAGCTTTTAAGCGGGGTTGGCGTTAACCATTTTGAGGGAGTGAGAATGTTAAGATAGTTGGTGGATGTTTTGAAAAGGGTTTTTCGTGTTAACCGAATTCAAACTTAAGGCATAATAAGTTGACTCGAACAGACCAACTATACCTACAACGCAGTTCATCCCAATATGTCAGTGGACGGATAGCAAACACGTAAGCTATAGCCAATCCATGCAAACTATCATAAGTAGAGGATGCAATGTCACTTAGAGTACCAGTAGACTATAATACAGAAGCGGATGATGTTAAAAAGCGCATTTTCATCAATACGGAGGTATCCAAATATCTATTGGACGTTCTTCGTCCCGGCATATCTCTTATTTTATATGATGATGAAAGCCTAGAGGTGGACGCAATAGCAGAGTTTGACACTGAACAGCAAAGATGGTATGGAGTTCCTGATTGGACTACTCGCCGCGATTTGCCCCCACTAAGCAAAGAGGAACTGAGTCGTATACGACAATCTAGGTCTCCTTAACCAAAGAGTTTTGGTTGTTGGCTGAGTGGGTTATCGAAAGTCACGAGCTAGACCCCCTCCGTCGCTAGCGCGACACCTCCCCCGTAAACGAGGGAGGAAATAAATACCAATTGCTTACAACTTACGAGAGACCACATAGTCGATAGTCATTAGATTTTAGTCAAAATGCAGATACATGCACACTGTACCGAGTAAAAACAAAGGCGATTGAACCGCCAAGTCGCTATCCACCTAATCATTCGTGAGAAAAATTATAGATAAGGAATAAGGATGCCATCACTTAGTTTGATTGTGCTGCGTACCAGCCGCATAGAGGCGACACTCGGCTTTTACCGTGCGCTGGGGTTAGCGTTCGCCGAAGAACAACATGGCACGGAACCGGTTCATTATTCAACGGCGCTGGGTGAAACTGTCCTTGAGGTGTATCCGGCAGAAGCGGGGCAAGCGCCCGACCGCAAAGCTGGCGGCGCGACAATGATCGGCATCAAAGTTGAGTCGGTGGATGCGGTTATCGGGGCAGCAGAACTGCTTGGCTACAAACCCATTTCAGCACCAAAGGACTCGGCGTGGGGACGGCGGGCGACGATCCTTGACCCTGACGGGCGGTTGATCGAACTGACGGAGGGGGAGTAAAAGTGGTTACTCGATCTTGTGGGCGCTGAGAACAAAATTCAGGCAACTTCTGGAACGCTTTCGTTGGCATAGGCCAAGATGATTTGGCTGCGAGGAACGCCCAACTGGATGAGTGCGTCCACCAATGGTTTATTGTTATCATCATGTTCGATAACCACATAATTATTGACCAGCCGAACAATCAGGCTGGTAGCGACTAACCGCTGCCCGTTCATGTGGGCAATATCGACGACAGTGAGCAGGTTTTCATCCGAGCTGATGGTGAGGGAGGCATCACTATTAAAACCTCGAACGGCATAGCCAGCCATCGCCTTTTTTACCAGATTTTTCAGGTTATCCATTTTACAATTTCCTCGGTTTCGGGATCGAAAACAGCCAACTTTATATTGTACGTTGTGCGTACCGTTTCACCGATTGGTTCGCTAAAAATCCCATCATAAGCTGATACAGGTATTGCTAGTATGAGATTGACATCTTCTCTCAAGTACTTAAATGCCGCTAGATAGAGCATATATTGACCTAGCGCATTTGCCAATGCCTCTATCATCGATTGTCCCGCATAGAAGGTCTTTACTTCAACCAGAATAATGGTTTGCGCATTTATCTTAGCAGCACGAATATCAATCCAAAGACGACGTTCTGCCACTCGAACAGGAAATTGTTCGTTCGTAATTTCCCAACCATCTTTTTCCAAACTATTGACAACTGCATCATGAAAATAATCTTTAGCTGGCATCAGCGCCCTCGACCTGTATATGAAGATTAGCTTTCTTGATGTGTCTTATTCAATCACCTGTTTGAAGGTGGCGATGCCGTTGGTGCCTGCCCCGCTGCCGTAGATGACCAACGAGCCATCAATGACATCAATAATGTCGATGCTGTTGAGTGAGGGGATGGGGTTGTTGGCGGTGTCATAAAACTCCAGCCATGCGGTCGGGGTGAAAGTGAGGCTGTCATCGGACTCCAACAGCAGGGTATTGCCCGACAAGTAGCTGGCATACAGATAGATCGTTTCCTCGATCTGCAAGGCTGTGGGATCATACGCCCCTTCGAGCAAGGGGATGGGTTCGACCTGCCACGAGAGGCTGTCCACCGAGGTCGCGGTCATGATATAGGGGGTCGTGCCTTTATCCGGCAGGAAGGCGGTGAAGTACATGCGGAAGGTGCCGTCATCGGTTTGAATAACGCGCCCACGTCCGGCGGCGGTGAGATCGGTGATGTTGCCCACATCAACACGGATTCCAGAGTCGCGGCTGAAGTCGTGCCCATCGCTGGAAAACGCGCTGAAAATGCGCGCATCAAGGGCGAGCGCTGAAACAGCCGCATCGCATGTTTCCGGCTGACCCTGATAGTACATACGGTAGCCATTCGCCATTTGGATGACCCACGGCTGCCCGATAGCGCAGTCGGATTGTCCGGCGGGGGCGTTAATCAAGCGCGCGCCGCCGTCGGTGTTAAAGCGTAAACCGTCGGGGCTGGTGGCACTACCGATGCCGTTGAGCGAAGGTGCATTCCAGAATAGGCGGTAATCACCATTATCCAGCGGGATGATGCTGGGGGCATTGTTTTCGGCTTCGGAAATGGTGGCAACCTGCTGCCATTTTTGCACCGTGGTGACATCCGGCAGCGTGGCGCGTTCAGCCTGCCGGTCAACAGTGGGTTGGGTGGCCTGCGGCTGGCAGGCAGCGAGTAAGGCCAGCAGCAGGAGGGCAAAACAGCGAACCGGTTTCATTCGGTGGTTAAGGTGTGTTATTCCGCAACTCCATCTTCTTCATCTTCGGGTCGGGCTTCCCACACATCTTTGGCAATATCAATGTAGAGCTTGCCGTCTAAATGGTCAATTTCGTGCTGGAACACCCGCGCCAGCCAGCCTTCGGCCTTGATGCGCTGGGGCTTGCCGTAGCGGTCAACACTGTCGATGGTGATCTTTTCGTGGCGGTCAACCGTGCCAAGGTAGCCGGGGATGGAGAGGCAGCCTTCGACACCTTCAACCATTTCCTTGCTGGCTTTAACAATTTCGGGGTTCACCACGACATAGAGTTTGCCGGCGAGGTCTCCAAATTCTTCTTTGCTCTTTTCGTCGTCGGACAAGCGGATGACGGCGAAACGCTGGCTGACAGCCACCTGTGGCGCGGCGAGGCCGACACCGGGGGCTTCGATCATGGTTTCGACCATATTATCGACGAGGGTTTGGAACTTTTTGTCAAAGGCCATTACCCGTTTGGCTTTTTTACGAAGAATGGGGTTATCAGGACGAATGATGTCGAGCAGAGTCATATTGGTTTTGCCGTTATCAGATAGACATATAACGTTTTATTATCGCACAAATCCAACGCCGCTAAAAGAGTTTAACGCGCTCTTGTTCGGCGTGAGAGGTGCTTTCGACAAAGGTGAGTGCTTCGCTGTAATCCTCGAAGGCTTTATAGTTGCCGCGCTGGCGCAGCTTCATGATGGCGCTGAACATGCGGTGCGGGCGGACATAAACGAACCAGCGCCCGTTGGGGTGGTAAATCCACTCGCTCAGGGACGAGAGTTCGAATAAGCGCGGGTCAACGGTGGTGACTTCGGTCATATCAAGCAGAAAGTAGATGGGGTTTTCGCGCAAACGCGGCAGACAGAAAACAATCACCTCGCGGATGTCGTCCGAAGTGACCTTATCGGCAAAATGAATCGCCAGCGCCCACGGCTCGTTAAGCCATTGGAGTTTCACCGTCATGTGCAACGTCTCCGTTAGGTACCGGGCGGAACATCGCGCCGGACGCGCGGGATGCCGGGTGGACGGGAACGATCACGGACGCGCGGGGGTTGAATGGACTCCTCATCAGTCAAGTTAGCGCTGTTATTCAGTGCCGATGCGGACGGAACAATCGGAAATGTGCCGGTGATCTTGGCGGGCGTCATGGGTGTATTTGACGGGTCAGCATTCGGCGAGGGCTGCAAACCCGCTGTTTCGTGGTAGACGCTCAGGTAGTCGATGATGGTTTGCTGCTGGCGCTGGGCATCTTCCTGCCGTTTGAGAGCGGCGGCGCGGTCTTGCCGGCGAGAAATTTCTTGCTGGATGTGCTGCGGGTTGTAGACGTTGGTGAAACGTTTGGCGTTCTTTTCGTCGGTGCCGGTGAGCAGCAGCTTGACCTGCCCGATTTGAAAGATGGTATTCATGATACCCTGTGTATCCGACACCACATTATCGACCTGTGCCAGCAAAATTTGGTCTTTTTGATCCTGCAAGAAGAACGGGCGGCGGTGAATCAATGTCACTGTTTGGTCGCCAACGATGTACAAATCGTTACGCCAATCCCAGTCGGCAATATACAGCCAGAAAAGTGAGAGGCCGATTACAGCCGCCGGTATGAGCGGGCCGACTATGCCGATGATGAACACGACAATGCCCGTCACAAACAAAATCAGCGGGGGGAAAATGTGCGCCAAGAGCAGGAGCCAGTGCTTGCGGAAAACTGTTTCGCCCTTGTCATTGATATATTCGAGTGTGAACAAACCGGGTTGGGTCGTGGGCGTGGTGGCAACCCCACCTGTGCTGCCGCCTGTTCCGGTTGCAGCACCGCCAATGGCTTTGGACAATTCACCGCGCATGGCGTTGCGGTTGGCTTCGTTCTGCGCTTGCTCATAGGTTTTGCGGTGGGTGAAGATGGCCTGCTGCACCGACTTGGGGTTGGGGATTTCGTCCAATCGGATGTTGTTATTATCACCGGATGTCTTGATGATGATCGAGCCATAGCCAAGCATACGGCCTGCAATATCGCTGAGGGGTGGCAGGGCAACGTTCACCTCATGGATGGCATCCAGCGGGATTTCGTTGATCTGGGTTTTGAAGTTGAGGATCGTGCGCTGAATACTCACCACGCGGCGGTCGGTAATAATCAGCTCATCGTTCGCCCACTCAAAATAGTTATAAGCGATGAGGAGGAGGAGCAAGACGGTGAGGGGCAGCGCGATAATCAGCACAGGGAAACCGGGAACCATGCCGGATAGGAACGCACCAATGAGCCACACTAGCACAATGACGAAGCCGAGGCCGAAAGCGCGGGCTAAAAACGCGCCGATATGTTTGCGGGTTTTTAGGAGTGTATCTTCATTTTCGCGCTGGTTCTGGAACTGCTGTACCTGCTGCGTCTGGCTTTTGGGCAAGGCAGGCAGGACGAGATTAGCCCTGAGTTCGGGATGGTGGGCGAGGAGATTGCGCATTTGCTGGCGGGACAGCGAGAGGACGATACTGCTTTCGTTGGCGCGGAGGGTAGCTGGTGTGATGACATCGTTAAAGAGGGCAGCGTCGTTGATATATTCGCCAGCGCCAACGTTGCCGAAAGGGCGTTCGACACCATCGGTGCCGCGCTGCACCAGCAGCCCGCTGCCGCTGATAATCATCAACATGTCCTGCGCGGTTGTCCCCTGCCGAAACATTTCTTCGCCCGGCTCATAACGCTGTACCTGCGTCACACTGGCAACCCAATCCAACTGCTGGGCATCCAAGCGAGCAAACATAGGTAAGCGGCGCACATTGGCGATTACAAAACGATCAGCCATCGGTCGGGGCAATCCCTATATGTATAAACCGTATTATTATATCAGGTTTTTATGAGCGTAAAGCTAATTTTCTTGACAAAATGAATCATCACTCTAAAGAAGCATAGCGCATTGTTCAGGGGTTGATCGTAGGACATATAGATAATCCCCAATAGGTATTTAGCAGGATTTGATACCAGCGTTGATATTTCGGGCGGGGTGGTGAGGTTTGGGCTACACATCTCGTAGTCGTTTTAACGCAGCAGCAAAATGAGGCTAATGACGAATTCGAACGCGCTAGTCACGATTAAGGAGCGAATAAATACCGAACACGATCCAAATGCCGCAAGGGACAATATTGAGGATTTGTTCGAGTGCCACATCAACTTCCTTTTGGATAACCAGAGTTAAGAATTGGGATAGACAATTACAGCACGAGGGGACAAATGTGTTATAGTGTTAAGATAGTTCGACAGACCCTCATGAGACCACCTATGCGTAAATTAGCCATATTCCTGCTCAGTCTGGCTATGATGACAGCCGCGCTGCAACCACTCGCTGCACAAGGCACGCCTCCGATTGTGGGGGTGGATGTTTACCAGCGTGCATCAAACGCATTTGATGCGCAGCAGTTTGAACAAGCCGTTTCGGACTACAGCATCGTCATTCTGCTCAACCCCACTTTTTATGAGCCGTATATCCGGCGCGCACAAAGTTACATCGCGCTTGAACAGTACGATCTTGCTATGGTTGATTTGAACCACGTCATCAAGCTGCCCAGCGCGGACAACGCAACCAGAGGCGAGGCTTATACCGCACGCGCCGAGATTTACCGCGACCAAAATAACATGGATGCGGCACTGGCGGATTTCGCGGCGGCGATCCGTGCCACGCCGGATGCGCCACAAGCGTATTACGAGCGCGGGCAGATTTATGTGGCGCAAGCGGAATATGATAAAGCACTTAAAGATATGAATCAGGTGTCGAGCATCGCGCCGGATTTCCCTACAACATATTACTATCTGGGCGTTATCAACAATCAAGTAGAAGCCTATGATGACGCGATCAAGCACTTCGACACCTTCATTAAGACCGTGACGGATGATTACCGCGCTTATGCTGGACGAGCGGATGCTTACATCCAAACCGAGCAGTTTCAGCAAGCGCTGCCTGACCTGAACCAAGCTCTCGAAATTGAACCCCGTGCCGCAAGTCTCTACCTACAGCGTGGGATGATCCAAAATGAGTTGGGGGATCAACCAGCCGCCGCCAGTGATTACCTGCAATGGGTGCAGGCAATTTTGAGCGACCAGAACACTGACTTGACGCTGCGACCGGGCGAGTCGCAGGTGGTGAGTATGGCTCCGGGGCGGGCATACGTGATGTCATTCGAGGGAACAGCGGGGGAAAAAGTGACGCTCACCACTGCTACCCCAACTGATCAGCAAATTGACTCGCTGCTGATCCTGACGGACAGCGAACTGACGCCGTTGGTGGCGGACGACGATGGTGGCGAAAACTATAACTCGGTGATTAGTGATTATGTGCTGCCGAGTGATGGGATTTATGCCGTGATCTTGAGCCACGCGGGTGGAAACTCACAGGGTTCGGTGCGTTTGCTGCTGACGGTGGAGTATTAACTCCCTCGTACTCATTGGTAACAAGGGAAAGTCTAAAACCCACTCCTACGAAAACGAAAAAACGCCTCCTGTTACTCACAGGAGGCGTTTTTTATTTACTGTGCTGTGGTTGGAGATTGTTTTAAGTTTAGCTGAAATTCTCGGCTAATTTCCTCTGCTGTAGGCATATGATTAGGATTATCTTTAGTTAGTCTATCTAAAGCACCTATATAAGCCTCACCCATAACGGTGGTAATTGAAGCTGCGGCTAAAAAGTTAATTGCCCCGCCAACTAAACTGCCAGCCCCCGGAATCAGCTTAAGAAGATTTGCTGTTAATAAGCGACCGGCAACTGTACCAATGCCACCGCTTGTTGTTCCACTGATGATTGTGGCCAACAAAACCTTATCGACCGAAAGTCCCCAAATGACACTTATTGTCGCCAACATTCCAATCTGAATGGGGATAATAAGTGCTGCATCCGTCATAGGAACAGGGCTGGCACCTGCACCTCCTGCCAAAGCTGCTGCTGAAGCGACTGCTGCATGAGCGCGATCCCATTTCTTCTGAAGATTTACCCGATTTGCAGCAGTAATAGCATTTCTTTGACCTTCAGGCGCAACCTCGATAGTCAAGTCAATTAATTTATCTAAATTTTTTGCAGGAATACGTATATCTGTGTCGTCTAAAATGATGTCTTCTGCTAACACACTAATGGCATTTGCTACTTGAGGCAAATGCTCGAGTACTTCACGACGAAACCCTTTATCTGCCTTAGATTGAGTAATTATTGCAATTGATGGGATATTATTCTCCGCGAACAATTTAGCAAGCTCAATATCACTATCATCGATACGTCGTGCATCTTCCAAAATACAAATCCATGCCATATGGATATGCTTATTGGGATCGCTATCGCGGTTACGGCGTTTGATTTCCGTCTGAAGTTGTTGCATAGCTTCTCTAGCACCATCTTCATTACTTTCGAGTCCCATTGTGTCAATAATGGTTACCGGAAACCCTTGCTTAGAATATTCTCTGGCGTATTTTGTTATAGGCCGTCCATGACCTGTTTCAGCAAGATTTTCCTTAAAAACTGCATTTATCAGTGTACTTTTACCAACACCTGATTTACCTGCGACAATCAATGTCGCGGTACCAACCTCTTTTTGTGCTTGCTGAATTGCACTTTGAAGTATTTTCGAAAAATCAATGTCGAGTCCCATACATTAGCTCCTAAATCGCCCTCACTCTTGTTAGTAATAATTTTACAGTTCACTTTAATGGTAAATCGTAAAGATATTAATATTTGCGAAGGTAAAGCGATTTACTCACCCATCGCCTCGCGGATTTTTGCCTCAAGGTTGGCAAGGTAGGCAGCGCATTCGGGCGAGCCTTCCAGAGGGGCGAAGGGTGCAAACTTTTTGTGGGTTTCGGCACGGTATGGCCCTTGGATGATCTCCAGCACGACGCAGGGGGTGATGGCGACAAAGTTGTGGTAGGTGCGCGGGGGAATATCCACGCCCAACACTGGCCCCGCCGGACTCATAATGTGCAGTTCGGTGATTGCACCCGCGTCGTCATATTGGAACATGGCAGCGGTACCGATCAGCGGCGCGATGAGTTCGACTTTATCGGGGGCTTCGTGCTTGTGCGGGGTGACATAGCTGCCGGGCGTGATGGCGTTCAACATACGCTGCACGGGGTCTTCATGTTCATGAAAGCGGTAGGGGACACGACCGCGCGGGTCGGCGGCGGCTTGGGCAAGCAGGTTGTTGAGTAAATCGGTGGTAATGAGGCGCATGGTAGTCTTTAGTCTTTAGTTGGTAGAGAGGGCTATTTTAACCGCCAAAGTTTTGAACACAAAGGCATAAGGAGATGGAGGTATAGAGCGCAGTAGTAATATTCATTCCCGCGCCATTGCTAACCGCCTACAAAACGATGTTATACACATAAAAATCGGTTTCCCGCACCCAACCTGTACGTTCATAGAGCTTTTGAGCTGTGGTATTAGCGACATTGGTTTTCAACATCAACCGTTGTGCTTTGGTCTCGATGCCGAATTGACGGGCGCGTTCTAATAGAGCCTCACCCACACCTTGCTTGCGTCCGGCTGGTGCGACGAACAAATCGTTGAGCAGCCACATCCGTTTGAGTAAGGTGGTCGTAAACAGCGGGTAAAGTTGGGTAAAGCCAACCGCTTCTCCGTCGAGGAGCGCTAGAAAGATGACCGACTCGTTGTTAGTCAAACGCTCGTGTAAAAACGCTCGCCCGTTCTCAAGGTCAGAAGCCTGCTTGTAGAACTGCCGGTATCCATCCAGCAGCGGGGTAAGCTGGTCAACATAGTCAATGGTGGCACGGATAATTGAAAGGGGCATGATGGTTATTTTCTCGTTTGAATTTGGGAAATAGCGAACTATTCCAAATCATATTCAAATGAGAGGGATGCACTATTACCGTGCCGTACCATTAAGCCGGATGAAATGATTGCTGTAAGGTATTACCACAGCAAATGTTCACCGCCGTTGACGTGGATGGCCGTGCCGTTGATGAAGTCCTCGCTGGCGAGGTAGGCAACTGCTCGTGCCACATCCTCCGGCGAGCCGACACGCTGTACCGGCGTGGTTTTCTGCCCGACCTTTGCCCACTCATCGTCGGTCATATTGGTTCCGGCAGGCTTCATCACTGGCCCCGGTATAACACCATTTACACGGATGTCTGGCCCAAGGCTGGCGGCGCTCACCTGCGTCAGCATCCACAATGCCGCCTTGCTGATGCCATGATGCGGGTATGCCGGCCACGGGTCAATCGCGCCACGGTCGAGGATATTGATGATCGCGCCACCGGACGGGTCGTTCTGGCGCATCATCGCCGTAGCCGCCTGTGTACACAGGAACGCCGCCGTTAAGTTGATCGCCATTGTCTCCTGCCATTCTTCCAACGTCACACTCAGCAGGTCACGCTTTTGGAAATTGGAGGCGCTGTTGACGAAAATGTTCAGCCGCCCGAAATGTTCGCGCACGGCTGTGAATATCGTTTCGACGGCTTCCGGCTTGCTGATGTCGGCCTGCACGGCATAAGCATCCACCCCAAATGATTTGATGTCGCGCACGGTTTCAGTCGCTTCTTGGGAGGATGTGCCGTAATGCACCAGTATATGCACACCCTGACGAGCTAATTCTAAGGCAATAGCCTTGCCTACGCGGTGAGCGCCGCCGGTGACGACTGCCACTTGATCGGTCAAATTGATACGCACGGTATGAATATCCCCCCGTTAAGAATGAGCAAGGGCGAACCAATTGGTTCGCCCCATGATAATCTACCTTGAACTGAACACGCGGGTATTCATGAGCGCCATCGCTTAGGAGTAGCCGCCCACGGGAACAATCGAGAGGAACAGAACTGCAATGATCACCAGCGCCAATGGAATAAGCAGGGTGGCGAGGAAGATGCGGTTGTCTTTGTTCAAGTGCATGTAGAACCAGACGACCAAACCCGCTTTAAAGACCGCCAGCGCCAGCATAATAATGGTGATAATGCTGCTGTGCGGAAGCCGCGACAGCAGCACTTCAAAGACGGTTAGACCGGCTAGTAGGATGAACACACCTGTATAAACGGGTACGTTGAAAGTACGCCCTACGAACGAAAACTTCTCGTCATGATCGTGGTCGTGTGTCTCTGTTACATGGGACTCGGTTTCGTGTGTAACTTCAGTCATGTTGCCCCCTTAGACCAGATACAGGAGTGTGAACAGGATAACCCAAACGACGTCAACAAAGTGCCAGTACAAGCCGAACACTTCAATACCAGCGTAGTTCTTACTGTCGTAGTTGCCCTTGCGGGTGTTGTTGATGACGAACAAGCCCCACAGCACGCCGATGATAACGTGTGCGCCGTGGAAGGCAGTCGGGGCGTAGAAGCGCATTCCGAAGCCGTCGTATTCGTTACCCTGATTGAAAAGGGCGATACCGTGGTGCGCCAGTTCTTGATATTCGACGTATTGCAGGCCGATGAATATCGTACCTAACACGCACATCAGTGTGAACCAGCGGATAAGGCCTTTCGGGTTGCTGTTGCGGATTTCACGCAAACCCATGACCATCGCCCAACTGCTGGTCAGCAGCAGGAAGGTGTTCAGGGTCACCAGCAGGATATTGGTGGTCGCGTGAACCTTCAGCACGATTTCGGGATGTTGGATGCGGAACAGGATGAACACACCGATCATCGACGCGAAGATCACCACTTCTGAGGCTAGATACAGCCATGTGGCGAACTTCAGGTTCTCGGCACGTTCGGCGATAGGGTCGTGCCCGTGCGTATGGGATGGCGCTTCTTTGTGTGACACTACGGAAGGCGCAGGCGCTTCCGCAGGTGTTTTCGCTGACTCGATACTCATTTCACTCATGTCAATAAACTCCTATTTTTGACCGAGGAAGCTCGGCAGCCCGGTACGCAGCACGTTCGCTACCCAGCCCGCCACATCGGGGATGAGTGTCGTCCAATTGATGGCAGCGAATTTGCTCCACATGCCAGCAGGGATAATCAGCTTCAAGTAAGGGACGGGCAGCAGCAGCAGCATGCTGAATACGATCACCAGTAGGCTGAAGGCCAATTCCCAAATATCGGAGCGCGTCAGGCCGATGGTATAGATCACCAAACCGATGACGGCGATGGACAACACCACACCAGCCGCGATGCGCCATGCACTTTCAGACAATAGGCCGCGCAGCACATTGAAGATGAAGCACAGCACACCCACACCGATCACCGCGAACATGACCGAAGCGATATTCGGCATATTCACCGGCGGGCCGATGACCGGCAGCAGCAAACCGATCAGTACCAGAATCGCCCAGATCGGACGGCGGTAAGCGATCAGCAGCAGCAGCGGCACAATCAAAAATACGGGCGCAAGGATCGCCATCGGTAGTTCTTTACTCGGCATGAGCAGGGGAATTGTCAGCAGGGGAGCCGCTACACCGAGAATAAAGACTAATACCCGCCACGCGATATTGGTGCTGTCAGGGTTCTTCTTACCGTTAGCGAAGTATTGAAGTGCTGCCGCAAACAACGCGCCGGCCAAGAACAGTGAAAGCATGGTGACGGCTACGAATACGATGAACAGCACGAGGTAGCTCACCTGCAAAGCCGAAAGATCCGCCGACATCGCCGGTAGGAGTTCGAGGCCGGTAGCTGTCTGCAAGAATTCACGGATGGGCTGGTAAATGCCGCCCAAGGCTACGAAGCCGACGCTGGCGACATCACCCTCACCCGGATGCACATTACGGATGTGCGGGCCGGAAGGCAGGAACGCCAGTACCGCTATGATTAAGATACCGAGGATTGTCCAGAAGGTCATTTGCCACGTAAAGGCACCCAAAATGCTGATCGGTTTAGGTTCTACAACTGGCGCAGCTTTGACAATGGCATGGTCATCATGACCGTCATCCGGCCCGTGGTCGCCGTGCGTATTCATGCGCGGGTCAAAAGCACCCATGCCCCACACGAACGTACCGGACGAAATGAACGCACCAAGCACGAAGGCCGCCCCGACGGAACCTGCCGGATCAAGCCCCTGTAACATGCGAATGACGAGCGCCAGCAGCGCACCGCCGATAAAGCCCAGAATGCCCAGTGGCACTGCGCGGGCAAGTCCTGGTTGCATAAGCCAATCCTCTCGTTTCAAAACGGTTCAGTCAATTCGTAAACATTTATGGCTAAAAGTGATGCGAATTATAAACTTTCGACTTTTAACCTTCAACCCGACTCATTAAATAATGTACAAGACCACATAAAACAGCACCCATGCGACGGTGACGAAATCCCACAGGCTGGTACCTCCTTCGACCGGCCAGAAGTCGGTCGCGCTGTAGTTACCGCGTCGCCCGTTCTGGTATACACGGATGAGGTAGTAACCGATCACCATCGCGTGAACATGGTGAAAGCCGATCATCAACCGGTACACATTCAAGAACTGTCCGCTGCCCGGTGCGCCGATAAACTCGATTGCCATCACCACCGCGAACACACCGCCGAGTATCAGCCCGTAGCGCCAGTTGGCCGCAAAACCGGACACATTATCAGCCTTGATCGCCCGTGTCCCCCGCCGGATGAAGAAGCTGCTGCCGATTAAGGTCAGCGTCATCAGTGTGGGGATGAGCTTCTCGACTGTTACCCCTTCGGGCGGCCATGCTTCGCTGCCAGCACGCATCCAGAAATTGACAATAATCAGGCAGACGAAGGTCATAATCCATGAAAGCTGGAAAATCGCCAAGCCTGTACGGCGATTACGAAGCGCCTGTTGTTCTTGCCGTGACTGTTTTTGCTCCAATACCTGTTGAGTCATGCTCATTGTTCCAATAAAACCCGACATCTACAGCTTACAATAGAAAACGGGCGGGTCAGTGACTCCGCCCTATTCAACCCTAGTTTAGTCACCCGATGGTGCGGGGGTTGGCGCTGGTCGTGGCGTGAATACTTCCTCGCCCACACCAAAGCGGCGGTCAACATCGTCCAGATATTCCTGCGAACCCTGCGAACCGTAACCGTAAGGATCAACGAAAGGCACGGGGTCGTCAATGAAGTTGGTGACTGGCGGTGGTGAAGTTGTCGCCCATTCAAGCGTCAAGGCGCGCCACGGGTTTGCACCGGCAACCTTGCCATTCTTCAGGCTAATAATCAGGTTTGCCAGCAGCACGAAGGTCGAGATACCCAGCACGAAACCGGAAATGCTAATAAGGGTGTTAATGCCCTGAAATTCCGGCAGGTAAATCGCGACGCGGCGCGGCATACCGAGCATACCAGCGATGTGCATCGGGAAGAAGGTCATGAAAAAGGCTGGATAAGTCAGCCAGAAGTGAATTTTGCCCCAGCGTTCGTTGAGCATCCGTCCTGTGATCTTGGGATACCAGTGATAGATACCCGCGTAGATCGTGAACACACTGCCGCCGAACAATACGAAGTGCAGATGCGAAACGACGAAGTAGGTGTCGTGTACGTGAATATCGAACGGAATAGCCGCCAACATAACGCCACTGATCCCGCCGATCACGAACATCGACAAGAAGCCGAGGCCGAACAGCATGGCACTATTCAAGCGTATCTTACCGCCCCACAGCGTTCCTAACCAGCTAAAAATCTTAATACCAGTCGGTACGGCGATGATCATTGAGGTAATCATGAAGGGGATACGCAACTGCGGCGCGAGGCTGGTGAACATATGGTGTGCCCAAACGGTGAAGCCGATAAGGGCGATACCGAGGCTGGAAAGGGCGATCATCTTATAACCGAAGATGGGCTTGCGCGAATGAATGGACAGGACTTCAGACAGGATACCCATGCCCGGCAGTACCATGATATACACCGCAGGGTGACTGTAGAACCAGAATACGTTTTGCCAGAGCTGCGGGTCGCCGCCTTTGGTGGCATCAAAGAAGCTGGTTCCGCCAACACGGTCGAGGATCAGCAGGGTAAGCGCACCCGCGAGGAAGGGGGTCGCCATTACCACAATGATCGAGGTCGCCAAAATTGCCCAGCAGAACAACGGCATCTGCCACCAACCCATGCCTTCAGGGCGCATGTTCTTGATGGTGACGATGAAGTTAATCGCACCGAGGATCGAGCTGATACCGAGCAAGTGGAGCGCCAAAGCAGCAAGGGTTTGACCATCACCACTGTACAGCGTACTGAGCGGCGGATACTGCGTCCAACCGCTTTCTGGTGCGCCGACCAGCATACTGCCGATCAGCAGGAGGCCAGCGGGGGGAATCAGCCAGAAGGCGAAGGCGTTCAACCACGGGAAGGCCATATCTTTCGCGCCTAACATCAGCGGCACGAGGAAGTTGCCAAATCCGGCAAACATCGGGATGATCCAAAGGAAGATCATGACCAGCGCGTGAACACTAAACAGTGTGTTGAACTGGCTGCCGGTTTGAACAAGGTCGAGGTTGGGTGTCAATAATTCCCAACGGATCATCATCGCCAGCGTACCGCCGACAATGAAGAAAACAAGTGAAGTAACCATGTACTGCACGCCGATAATCTTATGATCGACGCTCCAGCGCAGGTAATCGGCAATACGCAGTTTAGGGCGTTCGAGCTTGCGGATCTCGCCCTCTGCTAAGCCTCCGGGTACGGTAATGCTTGCCATAATGAAACCTTTCCCAACTACCTTTTTCTAACTGCTAAACCCTTTTAATTTCTGAATTACGGTGCGACGGTTGCTGCAATCGCTGTCGGTTCGGCGGTGGCTTCGCTCGTCGCTTCGGCGGTCGCCTCGTTAACCACTAGCGGGTCTTCGGTGGCTTCAGCCGGTGCGCCACCAATTTGCTCAATGGCTGCTTCGCCAACGGTGTCGGTCGCTTCAGCCGTGGCTTCGGCAGTTGCTTCCGCGCCGTCGGGCGGCCCTGTGACCACACATTGTTCCGGTGGTACAACTTCGAAGGGCGGTTCTCCTGTTTCAGACTGGGTTGCCAGATAGGCGACAATATCCCAAACCTGACATTCCGGTATGCCTAACTGCGGCATCAATGCGCCGTAACCAGGGACAAGATAATCCGTCGGGTTGTGAATGGAGTTATACAGATATTCTTGCGGGGTTTCGCCCGTAGCTGCTGAACGACTGGTCGCAGCGCGGTCAGCCACGCCATTCAACGCGGGGCCAACGTTCCCTACCCAATTGGCGGACGCGAGGTCAGCCAAGTTGTGGCAGGTGTAGCACGGGTATACGTTACTTTCGAGCAGCTCACGACCGCGCAGGTCAGCGCGTGCCGGTGGCTCAACCATCTTTTGCATAATTGGCATGAGTGCTGCGTCGAGGTCAGCGTCATTGGCAACCACGATCACAGGCGCACGCATCGCGCCGTGGTTGGCACCGCACAATTCCGCGCATTCAATCAGGTATTCACCGGTTGAGGTCGGTGTAAAGCGCACGGTGGTGATACGCCCCGGTATCAAGTCCTGCTTGACGCGGAACGCTGGAATCCAGAAGGCGTGGATCACGTCCGCAGGTTCCATTTGCATCACCACCGGCAAGTCTTTGGTGACGTACAGGGTCGCCGAGGTCAGGGTAATTAATCCATCATCTGCAAGGTCAGCCTGTATAGGCGGCGGAAGCTTGCTGATATCGTATTCTTTGCCCATGATGCTCAGGGGCATTTCATACTCGAAGTTCCAGTTAAAGCGTGCGCCGTTGGCGACGATGCTCATTTCGCCATCTTTGGGCGACATGATGGTGTTGAACACCTGCCAGCTTAAAATCGTCAGCACAAAGACGATGACTGCCGGAATAGCCGTCCACACGATTTCGAGGGTGGTATTACCATGCATATTCACGCCGTCGGCGGTTTCACCCGGTTTTGCGCGGAAACGCCAGATCGAGTAGACGAGTAAACCTTGCACCAGCAAGAACACGACGCCACCAATGACGAGTAAGATATGAAACAGGTTATCAATCTGTTGAGATTCAGCCGAGGCCTGCACGGGGAATATACTGGGCGTGAATGTGCCGATAAGCAAGCCGCCTAATATCAGGACGATACCGACCACGACGATAATCACAATCGTAGTACCGTTAAGCCCGCTTTTGTTTTGATGCGGTTTTGGAGGGGGAATCGAGGCCATAAATGCTTCCTGACGACAAATAACGGTTAGAAAACCTGACGGTAGGGTGACCAACTTTTAGGGATGGGTAGTTGGTACCAGAAACTTAATTCCACTTCAAGAAAAATATATGCTATTGTGAAAATGAACGCGAAACAAAATAGACTCATCGCCTTTGTACAATTTTACACAAATTTCGGCGATTTGCCACATGGTTCTTATGTTTGTTTTTGGGCATAATCTAAACCTTAACTCAGGTTAATCAGCAGTATATAACGAGGTAAGCGCGTGTTTACAACCAGTCAAAGTGCAGATAATCAAGAGACAAATGAGGCTCTAAGCGGATCATACACTCATCATTTCTACCTCGATATTATCTCGTTTGAAGGCAAACGCCAGCGGATACCCTTGCCTCAAACCGAGTTGGTGGTTGGTCGCAGCGCCAACCGTTGTGATCTCGTGATCGAGGATACGCGGATTTCACGGATTCATCTGCGGATTTCGCGTGAGCCGGATAAAGGCATCACCCTGACTGATCTGCATTCCGCCAATGGCACCGACTTCGATGGTCACAAACTCACCCCCGGCGAACCGATCACATGGCTCATCAACCAAACGGCGACCATTGGTGACAGCCGCCTGACACTGCGTTACGGCACGATGGAAACCAAACGGTTGGTCAGCGAATAACCAGCAAATGTTTAGGCCGTTGAGCTTTTCGACAACAAATTAATCACCATCACCCCGCCGACAATCAGGGCGATACCTAACCACGCCATCGAGTCGGGTTTCTCTTTAAACAATACTATGCCCGCCAGAATCGTCCCCACAGTGCCTAAGCCAGCCCAGATAGCGTATGTGATTCCGACTGGTAGTGTCTTGAGGACGATATACAAACCCCAAAAAGATAAGGCATATGCCACCACCACCACGATAATCGGCAGCGGCTTGGTTAAACCGACCACGTAACGCAGCGCCGTGAGCGCCACCACTTCACCCAGAACCGATAACACAAGCAGGATGTAAGGGTTCAAATCGGAATATTCCTTTATTAAGTAGGACTTACGCAAACTGCATTTGGACAGCAGGAGAACGCATGTAACCAGCCAACAAACCCTGTTTGAGCCGAACCCAAACGAGAAAAATACAGGCAATAGGTTGCGTTGGACGCGGACTTTACGATATGGTCAGTTTATAACGCCGGTAAAGCGATTTTCAAGATTCCACTGGGATTTCCCATGCCGTACCAGTACCAGCGTGCCAATTTGTTCAGCCATATGGGTATATGCTCCTCTAATGTCTTCGCCCTATAATACACCGGATTACGGCGGCCTATTTGCCGCTCAACTAATATTTGGAGGATCAACCCATGCAAGCAGCCGGACAAGCCTTCCTCGCCGCCAACGCCAAAAAAGAAGGCGTCACCACCACCGCCAGCGGATTACAGTACAAGGTGTTGGAAGCGGGGACGGGTCCAAAGCCCAAGGCGACCGATACCGTGAATGTGCACTACAAAGGCACGTTCATCGATGGCAAGACGTTTGACAGTTCGTATGATCGCGGCGAACCGATCTCCTTCCCGCTGAACCGGGTGATCGCGGGTTGGACAGAAGGCTTACAGTTGATGCCGGTCGGCTCGAAGTATGAGCTTTACCTGCCGTACAATCTGGCGTATGGCGAACGCGGCGCGGGTGGTGCGATTCCCGGTTATGCCACGTTGATTTTCGTGGTTGAACTGTTGGGTATCGAGTAATTTCCATTCCAGACTCGCGGTGAGTAGCCAATAGTTGCAAAGTCGCATAATCTGATACATTCTCACTACCTCTGCTTGTAGGTTCTACAAAGTAGGGTGTAGTGAGTTTTTTTATTATTTAAACGAGTTTTTTATGCGATATATAAAGACACTTTTCTGCCTAAGTCTTATGTTGGTGCTGGTTCATCCAGTGCTTGCCCAAACATCACCTCTCCCGTGGCCTACTGAAGGCTGGCAAACCTCGTCGCCAGAAGCCCAAGGCATGAACGCCAAGCCATTGGCTGCCATGCTCGACTTTATTGCTGACAATGACATCAATGTGCATAGTGTGGCTGTTATCCGCAATGGGTATCTGGTGATGGAAGCCTACCGTGAGTTTTATAATGCCGATACTTTAAATACCATTTATTCGTGTACCAAAAGTTTCACGTCCGCGTTGGTGGGTATCGCGATGGAACAGGGTTATATCGACAATCTCGATCAGCCTATACTTAGTTACTTCCCCGACTACACCTTCGCACATTTGGACGCGCAAAAGCAAGCGATTACGCTCGAAAATTTGCTCACCATGTCAGCCGGATTAGAATGGACAAGAAATGTTGCTGAAATTGGCATGGCAGATGCAATCAGAAGCAGCCCTGATTGGATTCAATTCGTACTGGATCGACCAATGGCTGATGAACCCGGTACACAATTTGTCTATAACAGCGGTGCTTCGCATCTGCTTGCAACAACCGTTGAACGGACAACTCAACAACCATTGCTTACCTTCGCTCAGAAAAACTTATTCGAGCCACTTGGCATCCGGTCACTGGAGTGGGAAGCAACCGAACAAGGCAATTATTGGGGCGGTTGGGGACTGCGTATGACCACCCGTGATATGGCGAAGTTCGGATACTTATTCCTCAACAACGGTCAATGGGACAACCAACAAATCATTCCTGCCTCGTGGGTTAAGGCATCCACCCAACCGCTTATCGCCGCCCAATCGCTATCCGACGATTACGGCTATCAATGGTGGGTCGATGCTGAAGGCTACTATATGGCATTGGGGTTTGGTGGGCAGTACATCATCATTCACCCTGAAACGCATTTAGTGGTCGTGTTCACAAGCGCCGTGGATATAAAATCATATGCGCAGCCGGAAATGCTTTTCCGCAACATGATTCTCCCCGCCATTCAGGGAGACACACCACTGCCAGAAAGTATTGAAAATAAGACGATCCTCGACGAAGCGGTTCAGGCGTTCGCAGCGCCAAAGCCACCCATTACGATCCCGACGCTCCCCGAAAGTGCTGATCGTATTTCCCAAAATGTCTACTGGTTGGATGATAATATCCTCGGTTTAAAGTCGCTTGCCCTGAACTTTACCGAAGGGGCGGCCACGGCACAATTAACGCTTAACGGCGAAGCGCTCGAAATGGGGTTGGATAACCGTCCACGATTCAATCCGTCAGACCAATTTGGGTCGATTCAACTCGTAGGTCGTTGGCGTGGTAAGGATACCTTTGTCTATTCGAGTGAGTTGTTGGGTACTGCCGAACTGATCGAATTTAAACTCACCTTTAAAGATCAGGCGGTTAACATCCGAATGACTGCGATTACTTCTGGTGAGTCGATCACTGTGGAAGGGAGGCTGGAATAAACAGCTTTATCGCTCAACCTGAGTTTTCAGCAGCCGGTAAACCCCTGGCAGCGGGACATAACCCAGCTTGCGGTTGATCGCCAGCATCGGCGCATTTTGCGCGTCGTTGTTGGTGGTAATAATCAGCGCACCCAATTGTTGGGCATACCGAATGGTCAGCAGCTTGAGTGCCAGCGCGATCTTGCGCCCGCGATAAGGACGCAGCACACCCGTCATCATGTTGTAGCACGACTTATCTTCGGCGTTGTGGCGCAGCGCCCCCAACCCCACGAATTGGTCACCATCTGCGGCCAAGAACTGCCCTGCGGGGTTGAACCATGCTGCCTCACTGGTGAGCTTCTGGAACTCTTCAAAGTTTGGGAATGCTTCGGTCACACCGGGGTCATCCTGATACACTGTATGATTCACTTCCCACAGCTTATGCAAGTTTTCCGGCGTGTTACCTACATCCGCCAAAGTAAACAGGCGGATGCCACTCGCCTGAACCTGTTCTATCACGCCTTCAAAACGGCTGGCATCAAACTGTGGTAGCTTAATCTCCGACTCGAATAAGTGGCGAATGGTGCTGAATCCTCGTGCTTCGGCGAACCGCAGCGAATGTGGCTCATTATCAAACACGTTGCTGTCAAAACTGCTGCCGCCCTGCGACCGCACGAAAGCTTCAACCGTGTCGTAAAGCTGCCCACCAACCCCCTGCTGTCGCTGGTCAGTAAGCACCCAAATTTTTACGAAGAAACGTCCCTTAGCCATCCACGACTGGCGAAAGGTCATGCCGTAACCAACAATACGCCCATCAGCTTCCGCGACAAACTGCTGCGCTATACCCCCGACGGGCGGCTGTCGATGACTCGCCAATAACTGCGCTTTCGTGATCGTTTCACCCTCATAAATGCTGAGGAGCGCAGCCACCGCTTCAAAATCCTGCTCTGGTATAGCTGCGCGTGTGGTGATAGTCGTCATTTAACTTGCTTTCTCAACCATTGATAACGTGTCACCCTCGTGCAGATACTCAAGCTTTTCGGTTACCAAAGCTTTCATGGCGTTCAATGCTTGAATTTTCTGCTCGATCTGTTCCAACTTCAGGCACAAGTAATGTTCTTTTTCGGTGGGTGATAATTCGTCGGTTTCCCACGCACGGATCGCGTGCCGCATTTCGTTCAGCGTGAAGCCCGTAAGCTGCCCCATTTTGATCAGGTTAAGCCGCTGTAACCCTGCTTCGGAATAATGACGGTAACGGTTTTCGCTACGTTCGTAATGCGTTTCATCCAACAAGCCCTGCTTCTCGTAAAAGCGGATGGTATCAATGCTCAATCCGGTACGCTGCGCCAGTTCGCTTATCAACATTGCATCACCCTCTTGACTCTGGACTATGCTCCATAGTTTACACTGTTTGGCATCGTCACACATCAGAGGATACTCCAAATGGCTGCTATCTTAATCACCGGCGCGGCAAAAGGTATTGGTCGGGCGACCGCGTTACATCTTGATAAGCAAGGTTTTACCGTTCTCGCTGGTGTTCGTAGTACCGCAGATGCCGACTCGCTGCGGCAGGCGGCTTCGTCCCGTTTGCATACGATTCAACTCGACATCACCAATGCTGAGCAAATCGCCACGCTGCATGACACGGTTGCAAAAATCGTGGGGCAAAATGGCTTGGCTGGCCTGGTGAATAATGCCGGAATCGCTGTTGCTGCACCGTTAGAGTTCGTGCCGATTGACGAGTTTCGCCGTCAGATCGAGGTCAATCTGACGTCACAACTTGCGGTCACGCAGGCCATTTTACCCCTGCTGCGGCAGACGAAAGGCCGCATCATCAATGTCAGTTCGATTGGTGGGCGGATTGCGGGGCCGATGCTTGGCGCGTATCATGCCTCCAAGTTTGCCCTCGAAGCCTTAACTGATTCGCTGCGACAGGAGTTAGCGCCGTGGGGTATCAAGGTGGTCAGCATCGAGCCGGGGGCGATTGCCACACCAATTTGGGACAGCGGCAGCCAAACGGCTGATCGTTTGCAATCACAAATGTCCTCACAAGCGCAAACGTATTATGCCGCAGCGTTTGAATGGGCGCGGAACTTTGCCAAAAACTCGGTAGCGAATGGCTTGCCACCGGAACGGGTCGCGGAAGTCATCCACACCGCTTTAACAACGACACGGCCACGGACTCGTTATCCGGTTGGGCGTGATGCGCAAATTGGCACCCACATCATTGCGCGGTTGCCTGATCGTCTGCGTGACCGCCTGATGGCTGCACGGGGTTAGCGATTATTCAGCTTTTAGACAGGGAGCGTTTTCGAGATGCTTAAGGGCTTTTTGAAACGATGGGCTAAGGATGTTGCCGTCCAAGTGTTCCCAAACTTGTTCTCGATAACGCCCTC
>JAPUDW010000426.1 GCA_027492915.1 Bacteroidota bacterium
CAATTTGGTAAGTGGTGGTCATTGAACTGGATGAATTGCAAAATTACATGTGTAGGGACACGCTAATGAGCTTTTATACTTAAACAGGGGAACCACTTTTGGATGTTTCCCGCATTTGCTTGAGGGTTTAGTCTCCGACACTTTTAATGAGGTGAATATCCACCTTCTAAAAAACTTCGTATGACTCCCCCTCTCCAAGCTGTACTCAGCAAATTGGAGAGAGAGGGTGGGGGGTGAGGTTGCGAGAAAACGCCCATACCTGCCGGAGAGTAAGGTCAATCTGTGCTGCCAAAAGCTGCCCGATACGCTATGATTGACCACGGTATATAAACAACTTTAGGTAAAAAATAATGGAAAAACGGCTTTCAGGAAAAGTAGTTATTATCACCGGCGCAAGTTCCGGCATCGGCGCGGCAACCGCCCGTTTGCTCTCCGGCTACGGCAGCAAGGTCGTCCTCGCCGCCCGTCAGGTGGATAAGATGCAAGCCATCGCCGCCAGCTTGCAGGGCGAGTCGCTGGTTGTCCCCACCGATATTACCAACGCTGCCGACATCACCAAACTGATCGACCAGACCATCGCGAAGTTTGGGCGCATTGATGTGATGTTCGCCAACGCCGGTATCTACATCCCCGGCGAATTCGAAGATGGTGACCCTGATGCTTTCGCCAACCTCATGAATGTCAACATCAACGGGGTTTTGCGCTGCGTCCATGCTGCCCTGCCGCACATGAAAGCCCAGCAGTCCGGCGATATTCTGGTGAGCAGTTCGATTTCGGGGTTTGTCGATATTCATTGGGAACCCGTCTACAGCGCGTCCAAGCACGCCATTCAGGGCTTCGTTCACACCCTTCGCCGTCAGGTCGCCCAGTATGGCATCCGTGTCGGCGCGGTTGCCCCCGGTGCGGTCGCCAATGAGTTGTGGGGCATTGATGATCCGGTGGAAATCGAACGCCTATCAGTGGGGGAACACAAGTACATCCAGTCGGAGGATGTTGCACACGCTGTCGCCTTCATGCTCGCGCAGCCGCCGCATGTCACCATCCGCGATCTTGTCATGCTCCCGCAAAATCAGGACATTTAGGCGAAACACATGCGAGTGCAGATAGGCAAAAGGTATCTGCGCTCGTATATTCAGGCGTCCATTAGGTTAGTGGTTGCCCGGCATGGGAATGATAATTTCCACTTGAGTCCCTACATTGAGTTCGCTGGTAATGTGCCATTGTCCTTCACAAGCAATCACGACCTGATTAACAATTGCTAACCCAATACCATACCCCGGCACTTCATCCAAATTCGTCGCCCGATAAAAAATTTCTTGAACACGGCCAATCTCATCGGGTGGGATACCAATACCAGTATCATTGACCTGAATGATTAATTGAGCGGCTTGCTGCTGAAGTGAGACATTCACCACATCACTCGAAAATTTGAGCGCATTACTGATAAGCTGGATAAAAATTTCCTGTAGCAGTTCGGGGTCGGTTGCAAACTGCGTTAATCCCTCCGCTACATGCCATTTCACCCGATTCACATCCCCATAAAAATGCTCAATTTCCTGCTGCACTTGCTCGATATGCGCTTGCACATCAACTTCTTGAATAAACCGCTGGTGGTCATTGTGGTTGAGTTTCAACAGCAGCAAAATATCATCCAACTTGGTTGTCATCCAATTCACCCGTTCGCGGATACGTTCAAGGTGTTTGCGGCGCTGGGCATCGCTCAGACGATCATAATAATTCGTCAGTAGATCCGCACCCGTACCAATAATCGTGAGCGGGGTACGGAACTCATGTGATAATCGGGTCAAAATTTCTTTGCGTAATCTTGTTGGCGGTTCATCATCCTCAATGATTTCATCACTGCCGTAGACTTCTTCAGTTGCTACCGCAGGCTCAGGAAGTTGTTCAAGCGCCGAATAGTGGCAATTGATACTGGTACTAAAAATAGTACGTAGAATATCGAGGCGTTTTTCGAAGTTGTGGTAATTGGCTTTTTCGCTCGTTTGATGCAGTAATTTTTGATAACGGAAGACCGCTTCTAGGTCACGATTTGCTTGGTGAGTTTGAATGAGCGACTCATAGATCTGCGTTTCAGGCTCAAATAGCTGATGTGTATGCGCAATTGTCAGTGCTTCCTCAAGTATTTGAATAGCATCCTCAATCTCACCTCGCGCAGTTTGCAGCTTTCCGCGCGTATCTAGATAACTGAGTGTCAACCACGGCGTATGTATTTGTTGGATGACTGCGTAAGCCTCGTTCAAACAAGTAAGCGAGTGTTCATAATTTTTAAAGCGGATGTGCCCATTGGCGAGATAAAGATATGCGGTTGCCAGCATATCTCTTGAGCGCGCAGTTTGGCTCCACTGAATACCCGCCCGTCCATGCTCCTCCATCAGAGCTTGTTCACCGACTTCACTATAGGCCATTGCCAAATTGATATGAATAACACTGCGTATCGCGCCGTTATAGAACTCCGGTCGGGCGTATTCCAATCCTTCTTGCAGCACATCAATGCTTTTTTGCGTATCATTTAAAGAAAGATACATATGTCCGAGGTCACTCAACGTAGCAGAATACATAGCGTCATCATTCACCAGACGGGCGATTTCGCGTTGGCGATCCAGTAGTTGGCGAGCAGAGCTGTAATCACGGGTATATTGAAAATTTGCTGAAAGCACGGTAAGCGCCCAACCCTCTACAATCGGCAAATTATGGAGCTGTGCCAAATGAATGGCACGCATAACATTCTCCGTAGAGTGATCGAGCTGCCCTATCATATTGAATGCGCCGGCAGCCCCGTTAAAGGCACGCGCTAGAAGCTCCGGTTCATTTAAGGTTTCAGCAAGCCTTTGAGCTTTTTCAGAAAGGGTTAATACACGACCATAATCAATAAACTTGAGCGATTCCATCTCGCTAATAATAGATACAAGCTCACTTTGCGAATGTTGCATTTGTTCCAGCACTAATATTTTACTTGGACTAGTTTTGCCTTTCCATTATATAGGATGATAAGCTCAATTAATAATTAATTCTGCATAAATTATTTACTCCTATCCCCCGACCACCCTCGACATCAGCGCGAACCCCCGCCTTTCGAACCCAGCCTGCTCGTAAAACCCGCTCACCGCCTCATCCGCTGCGTTGATTTCCACATGCATCGTTTGGATACCGTTGCTACGGCAGGTGTCGATCATCACCTGCATCGCCTTCACCTCAATGTACTGATTCCGCGCTTCCGGCAGCAGGTAAATCGCCTCCACCACTGCATCCCGCCCGCCGGATGCCAAACGGTAGCCGAAGCACATCGCCATATACCCCACCGCCGCCCCCTCTAGCTCGATCAACCACACATACCCGTGCTGCCGGTTGGCGATCAACCCGCTCAAGCCGCTGCGCTGCGTCACCGCATCAAACGGGATACCGCTTATGGCATAATAATCCCGCATAAACCCCAGCAGCATATCAAGATGTTCCGCCGCCGCCCGCCGAAAAAACACATTCAATAGCAATCCCCGATGATTGTTTGCAGGGGCGCACGGCTGTGCGCCCACCACACTTATTATCTTCTCGTAGGGAATAGTCTCAGACCATTCCCCTCTCCCAATCCCCCCCATATCATCACCCACGCCTTTTCCTCCCTCGCCTGCGGCTGAGGGGGTTTCGCCGCCCTTCATCACACCAGCGCCGCCACCTCAATATCCTCAAACGTGACCTCCCCGTTCTCGCAGAAGAGGAACAACCGGTCGCCCTTGAGTTCATACCCGCGATCCACCAAACACCGCCGCCCATCTACGCACACGTCAATGACATCATCCTTCACCACAATCTCCAGTGTGAACGGTTCGTCCAACCGCTCCACATGGCTCATCGACTGCTGGTTGAGTGTCACCTTTTGCTCATAAGGGAGGAATGTCAACAAATAGGCTTTCTCGAAATCACCCGATCCGCGCATCCCCAAACCGAACGCCGCTGAGTTGGTCGCTGGCTTCACCGTCAGGCTGATGTGTACGTTCTGTGGCACGTCTTCCAGCATCGCCACCGCTTGCCCCTCAACCGCGCGAATGTGGATGTTGTCCGCGCTGCCTGTGGCTTCCATCGTCAGCGGCGAATAGGGCAAATCGAGCTTCTCACCCCACGCCGGAACCATCTCCGGCACGAACTTCGTCCCTAGTGTGCCATCTTCATGTTGGATGATCTCGCGGAACAACGTCTGCCCCGCGTAAATCCGCTCACCGCTATCCTTGTTGTCGCGGTAGCAGCCAAGGTATGCCACACCGATGCGCCGGTTATCCGTAAACGCCGCCGTTTTCATCACCAGCGCCACGCTCGAATCCTCAAACACATCCACCGCCGGACGCAGCCACGAACCCATCGGCTGCCGCGACATGCGGTAGTGCGCCTTCCCATCAAGGCTAAAGACGAGGTAGTACCAACCGTTCCAGAAGAAATAATCTGGGCATTCGGGAATATTCGGGTACCCCGCCTTACCCCCCGGCACGATAAACGGTTGTTCGACCGTCCACGTTTTCAGGTCGGGCGATGTCAGCCGCGCGAGGCAGCCGCCGCGCCCATGCAGCGGATACGGCTCCAACGCCGCCGTCACCAGCATATTGAACTCGCCCGTGTTTTCGTCTACGAACACAAACGGGTCGCGATAATGCTTGAGCGAGTATCCGGTTGTCGGTTCTGCAAACGGGTTGGGTAAAGTCTTTTCAAACGTGATCCCATCTTTACTCACCGCCAAGCTCAATTTCTCTGTGCGGTCACTCGTCAGCCGTGTGGCATAAAAGCCGTAAAATGTGCCATCATGGTAAAAAGTCGAGCCGGTGCAAATCGAGCCTTCCCATTCCTCAGTACATGGGATCGCCATCGGGTGATGCTCCCAGTGAACAAGGTCG
>JAPUDW010000427.1 GCA_027492915.1 Bacteroidota bacterium
ACAGTACACAACCGTTTACAGCCAGAAGGTTGGGCGTCCGTTGTGGTATGGTTGGGGTTCGGATAGTAACGCGGGAATGCTGCGCGAGTTTGTCGATGCCGTGGGTGGAAAACGCACCCCCGCCGTTACAGGGGAAGATGGCGTAAAAGCGGCTGAGATCGTCACCGCTGCCTATGAGTCCGCTGCCACTGGTCAGCCCGTTAAACTGAATTAACGGATCGTTTTTAGATTCGAGAAGCGGGGAGAAATCTCCGCTTTTTATTGGGTTGTCACTTGCTCTGCGAGTATGACCACATCGGCTGCACAGCCCCATGATAGGGTGTAGCCGATGCCACCGTGACCATAATTGTGAATGATGGTGCAATCTTCGGTGAGTTGTTCGCGTTCCAGCCGGACTTCATGACGACCGGGGCGCAGGCCGACGAATTCCGCGATAATGGGTGCTGAGCTAATTTCAGGCTGCGCGGCTTCACAGCGGCGCAGGATATCGACTGAATCCTCTGCGTTGATCTCTAAATTCCAATTGTCTTTTTGGGAGATGCCACCGAGTATTACACCGTCTTTGCGCGGCAGAATGTAGGTGAAGGCATCGTCATCGTTGAAGGCGGTGGTAATATGCGGCGCGGTGATTTTGATGACCTGCCCACGTACCGGATAGACTTGCGCATCATGGGCGACATGCCGAGCATAAACACCGGAACAGTTGACGATGAGCGGATGTTCAGGCACGAGTTCTTGTAGGTCTGTAATCGTGCGCTGCTGAATTTGACCGCCACCTTGCTTAAAGCGCTCAACGAGATAGTTCAGGTAGTGGGGTGTTTCGACAATCGGGATTTCGATCCAATAGCCGTCGGCGTATCCAACAGGCAGTTGTGATCGGGGAACACGCGCATAGAACGGCAGCAGGTCTTTGTACCACGGTTCATCTACGGGTGAACCAAATACCTCTAACATGCGGAAGGTGGATACGCCGCAATAGTCGCCACTGGCGAGGCGCAGATATTCTGCCAGCGAAATGGATGACCAGCGGTGACGTGATGAGTGGGTAGCCAGTTCGCCGCCGTACCAGTACGCCCCTGCTACCGCCGAGGTGAGGTTGGGCGGAAGGTCACGGGTGATGATGGTGACGTTAAAGCCGTGTTCTTGCAGGCGAATGGCCGAAGTAAGACCGATGACACCGCAGCCAACAACCGTGACAGATTGAGACATGTTACTTCATCCCTGTAGTGGCGATACCCGTCGTAATATAACGCTGGAGAAAAGCAAATGCGATGGTGACAGGCAGCAGGGTTAGGACGGTCATTGCTAGAACGAGATCCCACTGCGTATTAAACTCGCCTTGAAACGAGTTGAGGCCGACTTGCAGCGTAAACAGGTTGTTGCGGCTGAGTACGATCAGCGGCCAGAGGAAATCATTCCAGCGCCACATGACCGAGAATATAGCGAGTACGGCGAGGGCAGGGCCAGCCAGCGGCAGTACGATTTGCCAGTAAATGCGCCACTCGCTCGCGCCGTCAATTCGTGCCGAGTCCAGCAGTTCGTCGGGGATGGTGAGCATGTACTGCCGCAGCAGGAAAACACCCGTCGGTGTGGCAGCGGCGGGAACAATGACACCGAGCAGGTTATTCGTCCAACCGATTTCGCTGATAACTAAAAACACCGGAATAAGAATAACTGACAGCGGAATCATCAAGGTGCTGATGATGATTATGAAGATCAGGTTACGGCCTTTGAATTGATATTTGCTGAGGCCGAAGGCAGCCATGCTGTTGACGAGGAGGGTGAGGATGGTGGCGAAGATTGTAACGCCGAGCGTGTTGCGGAAATACGTCCAAAAGTCGAAGGCTTGCATACCGCGCGTGTAATTATCGAACCCAAATGCAAGGGACTCAATTGGCTCACGCTGGTCAAGTTTGACCTTGACGATGGTGTCTGGTGCGGCGGGGTCTACCATTTGCGCTTCGAGGCCGATGCGCGAGACTTGTGCGAGCTGGCGCACCGTGCCATCTTCCATCGTGACGTTAAAGAGTTCAAGCGGCTTTTCGTATCCAGCGACAGTGACAGTTTGCTGTTGATAGGGCAGCAGCGTAGGCGGGAAACGTACCAACTGCGACTGCGGCTTGAATGATGAGAGTACCAGCCAGATGAGCGGCCCTGCCATAACGACCGTACCGAGCGATAAATAGATGTAGGTGGCTAGATCGCTGCGGGTAAGGCCAAATTGATTTCTTGTTTGGGTGAGGAAGTTGTAGACGGTTCTCACGTGTTTTCCTCGGTTCGCCGCCCAAGGCGCAGCTGCGTAAGCGTGAGGATCATCAGCGCCGCAGCCAGCACGACCGAAGCAGCAGCGGCTAAACCTGCCTGACGGCTGGGGCTGGTGAAGCCCGTGTTATAGATGTACTGCACGATATAGGTGGTGGCTGTGCCGGGGCCGCCGCCTGTGAGCGCGAAGGACTGGTCGAATACCTGCACGGCGCGGATGAGCGACAGCACCAGCACGACGAGCATGGTGGGCATGAGCAGCGGCAGGGTGATATAGCGGAAGCTGTTGCGGTTGGAAGCACCGTCAATTTGCGCCGCTTCGTAATATTCGGGTGGGATGGCTTGTAAACCAGCTAATAGGATGAGGGTGTAGAAACCCATTTGCGCCCAGATGCTGACGATGATGACCCAAATCCGCGCCCATTCGGGGTTGAGCAGAAAGGGTACACGCTCCCCGCCTAGGGCAACGATGATCGCATTCAGCACGCCGTCACGCTGCAAAATCCATTTCCAGATGAGTGCGACGACGACCGGCGATAGGAGCACGGGATAAAAGAAGATGCTGCGGAAGAAACCCCGCGCTTTGATGCGTTGGTTCAGGGCAACGGCGGTGACGAGTGAAATGAGGACAATGCCCCCAACCTCGAACACCACATAGACACCGGTATTCCAAACGGCTCGCCAGAAAATATCCTGTTCGCAGGTGACAGGCTGGAGGAAGTTTTCGCAGGTGAGAAGCGTTGTGAAATTATTGGTGCCGACGAAAGGACGATCTTGCGGGAAGAAGTTGGTGCTGCCAGTGAAAGCATAATAGAAGTTCAGCAGCATGGGCAGCATGATAAAAATGGCGAAGATGATGAGGTTCGGGAGGACGAAGAACCAGGCCATCTTTTGGGTGCCGAAGCGCCGCTGAATAGGTACAAATACCAATTCAACGGGGTGCATGATCCAGTCCAGCACTTCAGTCAACCAGTCAGGTCGGCGGCGGCGGTAAGCGGTTGAACTTTTCGTGACAGGGACACTTGCCATCAGGCATTCCTCGGACAATTAGTTATCGGGGAGCGGTCATCCTATTAGAAGCCGCACCCCTAAACAAGAGCTAGTTAGCCAGCTTCGGTGGCGGCAATCGCGTCGTCCACATCTTTTTGGATGGCGATGATGGCATCATCCAAGGAGAGTTCACCCGCGATGACCTGTGCCAACCGACCATCAATCGGGCGGTTGTAGGTGAAGGCGTACTTGCTGTATTGCAGCTTGTAAGCCTGTTCGTCGATCTTGGGGATTTCCAGTGAAAGCTGGTTCAGGATTTCAGCGTTATCGGCGTATTCCAAACCTGCTTCTGCGAGTCCCAAATGACCGGGGAGGAACGAGGACTTCACGCTGAATTCAGCAAGCACATCTTCTTGGGTCAAGAAGTCCAAGAGGTTGGCGACTTCTTGCGGGTGCTGGGTTCCAGCGAAACCGACCAAGAGTGAACCACCGGGGCTGCCCGTGCTGCCACCGGGGCCGCTGGGGTTGGGAACGGCTGACCAGTCAAAAGTGTCGCCGATGCCGGTTGCTAAACCACCGACCGCAAAGCTGCCGCTGTAGAGAAATACGACCTGACCATTAATGAACTGTTCGCGCGCTAGACGTGGGCCATCGGGCAAGTTCGCCCAAATGGCGGGATCGCTGATGCCGTTCTGGTGCCAGTCGATGATGGATTGCGCGGCGGTGCGGAAGCCAGCGGAATCGACCGTGAAAGCACCGTCTGCATTAAACCACTCGCCACCTTCTGAAATGGAAAAGCCCCAGAAGCGGTGACCACGCGGTTCGTAGGCGATGGCGAAGGGTGTGCCGGTTGCATCCGCGACCTGCTTGGAAACGTCAGCCCATTCTTGCCATGTCACATCTTCTTTAGTGTCGCTGGGTATTTCGATACCTGCCTGTTCGAACAGGGTGCGGTTGACGAAGGGTGCGGTGATGGTGAAGCCGAGGGGGAAGCCGTAGATGCCGGTATCGTTTGCATCGACTCGCAGCGAGTTCAATACATCATTACTAAAACTTTCTGTCCAGTAAGCGGCATCCTTGACCAGCGGTGTGATGTCGAGGTAGGTGCCAGCGAAACGGAAGCCATCGTTGACGCGGGCGAGGTCGGGCGGCGAACCGGACTCGACCTGTGCTTGAATGGTGGAGTGGTAAACGTTCGGGTCTGCATAACCCACATCATCGACAATGACCGTGACACCGGGGTTGGCGGCTTCAAATGCGTCGAGCGCAGTACGCAGCGCTTCGCCTTCCGTACCATCGTTATACCATGTGATGCGCAGTTCGACCGGCTCTTGACCGTTGACCGCGACCACGCTGAGCAGCAGCAGTGCTACTGTTAATAAAATACCTAATTTCCTCATCTAAAAGTCTCCTTGAGCTAATTACAAAAGTGGGTCAGCAGCTTCAACGACTGCCCATAACCACGTTACTATCCATAAGGTAATAAGCGTCCAAAATTATCGCTTATGCCCCTATTGATTGCAAACAGACATGGTATGCAGCAGGTTCGAGCAGGGTATTCACTAATCGTTGTAACACGATCCCCGCATATTGGACACACCCATTTAACCAGACGTTACACAACCGTTAACCCGATTTTGGAAAGCAGTCGTTTGGGGGTATTTTATGCAACCTTCGCAGTTCCACATTGTGCCCCTCGTTTGTCTATACATGCCAAAGCTTAACAGAGCACGTTGTACAGTTTTTGCCGTTTAATATCTTAATAATTGTGTAAACTCATCATAATTTGAGATGTCGATAAAATGAGGCGATATGCTGGATAAAGCCGAGCAAACAGGTTAAAGTATTAGGAACCACAGGTCGTCTGGCAAACGAGATGGCGCTGGGTAATAACCCCAACGAAAAGTGCCTGTTGGTTTACCTATAAAATGAGTCATTGAGGTAAGCCATGAAACTTTGGAACCATTACCATACACCGCATACGGTTGATGAAGCCCTCCAACTGCTGAGTGATTATGAGGGACGAGCGCGGATCGTCGCTGGCGGAACCGATTTGCTGGTAGATGCCCGCGCCGAAATTGCATTTGAACCCCATGAAGCCTTAATCGACATCACACATATCCCCGAACTGCTCAACATCCGCAAGGAAGGTGACCATATTTCGATTGGCGCAGGGGTGACACACACCACTATTGTGAAGTCACAGGCGATTGCTGACGGCGCGACGTGCCTTGTCGAAAGCTGCGGCGTGGTGGGTGGGCCGCAGGTGCGGAATGTAGCAACGCTCGGCGGTAATGTCGCCCACGCACTACCAGCCGGCGACGGGACAACCTCGCTGGTGGCGCTGGCTGCCGAAGTCGAAGTTTTCCATGAAGGGCAGCGTAAATGGCTGCCGGTGTGCGATGTTTTCTTAGGGCCGGGAAGGTCGCTTCTAGAAATCGGACGCGACCTACTGCTTGGCTTCCGTTTCAAGCAAACAGGACGGGGTGAAGCGACTGCTTTTAAACGCATTATGCGCCCGCAAGGCGTAGCGCTACCGATTATGGGCTGTGCCGTTTGGGTCAAGCTTGACCCCATGTCAGCCAATTACGAGGCGGCGCGAATTAGTATCGCGCCGATTGGGCCGAAGCCGGGACGCGCAAGTGAAGTGGAGGCAGAACTCGTCGGTAAAGCTGTAAATGGTGATACCATAGAGTCAGTCGCGGCCTTCGCACAAACCGTTTTGCATCCACGTACTAGTAAATACCGCGCGACCGAAGATTACCGGAGTGAAATGATTAGTGTGCTGCTGCGGCGCACCCTCACGCTGGCGACCGAACGGGCGCGCACAGGTACGGCAGTTCCTGAAGGTGTAGGGGTTTAGGAGTTTACCAATGGGCCAACTGAACGTTACCGTAAATGGTCAACCGTATGATATAGAAGTTGCCGATTCACGCACTCTCGCCCATTTTCTACGTCTTGACTTGGGGCTGACGGGTACAAAGATTGGTTGCGAGGAAGCCGAATGCGGCATCTGCACGGTGCTGGTCGATGGCTTGCCCGTCGACTCGTGCATTTATCCGGCGTTCAAGGCGCAGGGACGCAGCATTACCACCATTGAAGGTTTAGCCGACGGCGAGACACTTCATCCTTTGCAATCCAACTTTATTAAGCACGGCGCGGTACAGTGCGGTTACTGCACCCCCGGTTTGATTATGACCTCCGCAGCGCTCATCGACGAGAAGCCCGAACCTAGTGAGCATGATATTAAGGTGGCGCTCAAGGATACCTACTGCCGCTGTACGGGTTACACCAGCGTCATGCAGGCCATACAATCCGCTGCGCGTGAGAAGCGTGGGTTGTCGCCGCTGCCCGTAAACGAGCCAGTTGTGGATGAACCGATGAACGTCATCAGCCGTTCGGTACCGCCGCAAGATGTGACCGAAAAGGTCACCGGTGCTGCGAAGTATACGGACGACTACATGTTCCCTGATATGTTGTTCGCGCGGACGCTGCGTTCGCCGCATCCTCATGCGAAAGTGTTGAGCATCCACACTGAGAAGGCGAAGGCGCTGGCGGGTGTCAAGGCGGTGCTGACTTATAAAGATGTACCCGGCGAAAATTTGCATGGCCTCGTGTATCGCGATTGGCCGGTGCTGTGCGGCGATGTGGTGCGTTATACAGGCGATGCGGTAGCAATTGTTGCGGCGGAAACCGAGGAGATTGCGTCCGAAGCGCTAAAGCTTATTGAGGTTGCATATGAGCCGCTGCCGGTGGTGGGCGACCCTGAATATGCCCATAAGCCAGAAGCGCCCGTGCTGCACCCGAACCACCCGACCGGAAATTTGCTCAAGCACATTAAGGTGCGACATGGTGATGTCGAGCAGGGTTTCGCGGAAGCGGATGTTATTGTCGAGCATGAGTACCGCACACCGACCACCGAACACGCCTTCCTTGAGCCAGAATGCGCGATTGGTGTGCCAAACGGCTACACTGATCATAAGAAACTCACCGTGTATGTGGGTTCGCAAATTCCCTATCAAGACCGCGACCAGATTGGATTAGCGATGGGTATTCCAGCCACCGATGTGCGCGTCATCGGTACGTTGATCGGCGGTGGATTTGGCGGTAAAGAAGACATCGCGGGGCAAATTCATGTCGCGATGCTGGCGACAGTCACGGGCAAGCCAGTGAAGATGCTGTACTCGCGGCAGGAGTCGTTGATATTTCACCCCAAGCGCCACGCGACTATTATCCGCATCAAGACCGGCGCGACGAAGGACGGCAAATTGATCGCGGTACAGGCCGAATTATATGGTGACGGCGGGGCGTATGCTTCCCTTTCCGACAAGGTGATGACCCGTGCGACCACCCATGCTACCGGCCCATATGAAGTGCCGAACGCCAAGATCGACTGCTACGCTATGTACACCAACAATGTGCCATCCGGCGCGTTCCGCGGCTTCGGTGTCACGCAGTCAGCGTTTGCCGTCGAGCAGAATATGGACATGCTGGCGGAGAAGTTGAACATCGACCCGATTGAGTTCCGGCGGATGAACGCCCAAAAAGTTGGGGTAACTACTGCGACCGGACAACTGCTGCGCGAGTCGGTGGGTTTGCTGGAAACGATTGACGATGTGAAGGGCGATATGGTCGCCAAGTCGAATGGGCATGGCTTCCAATGGAAGTGGCGTGAGGGGCATAAAGCTTATGCGTGGGGTGTCGCCTGTGCTTATAAGAATACGGGGTTGGGCGGCGGCGCACCGGATAAATCCGAAGCAGAGATCGAGGCGTTTGAGGACGGCACGATTGAAGTGCGGACGGCTGCTGCTGATATGGGGCAGGGTATCGCCCATGTGGTTGCCCAATGCGCAGCGGAAGAAATGCACATCGCTTATGAAAATGTGAAGGTTCTGCTGTGCGACACTGATCTGACACCCAATGGTGGTCCAACGACTGCATCTCGCCAGACGTTCATGACAGGTAATGCCGCACGGTTGGCAGCAGTCGCGCTGCGCGAAGCCATTACTAATTCGGCAGCCGAGATGCTGGATGTGCCGCCGGAAAAGATTTACTATGAAGAAGGCTTGCTACGAAGTAACGGCCATTCCGTGCCGATGGGCAAAGTGGTGACGTGGATGAAGGAAAGCGGCCTTTCACCCAAGACGCGCCATGAGTATTGGGGGCCCAAAACCCAGCCGCTCGGTACGGGTGGCGATATGCACTTCGCCTTCAGCTACGCCACACAAGCCGCGCTGGTCGAGGTGGATACCGACACGGGTGAAGTGCATGTGCTGAAAATTCTGTCGAGTACCGATATTGGCCGCGCCATTAACCCGTTGATGCTGCAAGGCCAAATTGAGGGCGGTATCATCATGGCGATGGGCAACTGCATGAGCGAAGCCTTTATCCTCGAAGATGGTGTGCCATGGTCGCGGTTGCTTTCGCGCTATAAGATGCCGAGCATCAAACACACGCCAGAGATTATCTCCCGCTTGGTTGAGCATCGTTCGTCTGATGGGCCATACGGCGCGAAAGGCGTGGGCGAAATTCCGTCGATCAACACGACTCCAGCCATTTGTAACGCTATATACAATGCGACCGGCGTTCGCATCTTCAAAATTCCGGTTGACCAAGATGCGCTGCTGCTAGCGATGAAGCGTGGTCAAACTGAAGTTCACCGTGCGTGGCAGGATGTGAAGTAGTGAGTAGTCTCAAGCGACAAGTTTCAAGTATAAATTCAGGAAGAGGTGCGAAAGCGCCTCTTTTTATTCTACTTGACTAATTTATCTTTTGTGACCTACTATGAACTGTAGAAACCTTATTTAGCGATAGGATAATTTATGCCAGATGTGCTGCTCGATTTGTCCAAAAGTGATTTGCCACGCCGCATACAGGGAAATTTGATTGCGTATATGGATTTGTTCGCGGGGCTGCCCGATATGGTCACTGTTGATGGTGATGTATATTGGTTTGCCAGTAAGAAGCTTACTCCGGGTAATATGATCCTCCGTGTCAACTGGCCTTCAGAAAACCTTGACGAACGTATTGATGCGCTATTCGAGGAAATCGGCCAAGAGGTTGATGAAATCGACTGGATGATTTTCCCTCCTGACCAACCTGTCGAACTTGGGCAGCGTTTAGCGGCACGGGGAATGCCGGAAGGGCGGGCTGGCAATTGGTTGTGGACTGACCTGAATACCCTCACGACCGAGCCGAGCGTACCGCGTAATTTCCGCATCGAACAGGTGCGTAATGACGCGATGATGGCGGAGTGGTTGCAAGTTTCGGAGGCGGGGTTTGGTGAAGAATTCGCATGGTTCTACGATGCTTATGCACGGCATGGGTATGGGGCGGATGCATTCTCGCTGCATTACACAGGTTACGTGGATGATATACCCGTTACATCCGCAACGTTGTTAGATGCTGGCGGCGGAGCTTCTATCTATGATGTTTCAACACCAACTGCTTTCCGCGGTCAGGGATTTGGTGGGTTCATAACCTATGCACTCATGAAAGAAATCCGTGAGCGAGGCTATACTGAAACGTGGATTTGGGCTTCAAACATGGCACAGAGTTTGTACCGTAAACTTGGTTTTATCGACGCTGATTTTGGTATTCGTGAACACTCATGGCATAAGTGAGGCTGTTTATCGAACTTATATAATCGAACTTGGTCGTGTCAGAATCCATATATGAAGCGTAAGAATTAGGGCGATGATCCTTACGCCTCGTCTATAATTGCTAATGAGCGCTCGTTAGGCGCAGCCCGATGATGCCGCCGACCAGCATGAGTAGGGATAGCAGTTTCAGTATCTCCCGAGATTCGCCCAACCAGATCATGCCCACTATGGCGGTACCCAGCGCGCCAATACCCGTCCATACGGCATACGCCGTGCCAACAGGCAGTGACTTGATAGCCTGTGCTAGTAGAAACATGCTGAGACATAAGCTAATGAGGAAAGCCACGGTCGGCGCAGGTTTGGTAAACCCTTCCGACTGCTTGAGCATGAGCGCCCAAACGACTTCGAGAAGACCAGCAATAACAAGGATTACCCACGGCATACGATGTTCTCTTTCGCTAATGGGGTCGTCCCCAGAAAACATAGCATGCACCGGGTCGTCCCGGAACAGCATCCACTAATTTGTGAATAATACTAGTTTATCACTGTTTGTGAAATTTGTCACCTGTAAATAAAAAGGGCTTGCCAGCGGCAAGCCCCAACGATTGCGGATAACCGTTTGCTTATTGGGTCGTTTTGGCGAGGTTGTGGTACATGCGGATGCCCGCTTCAATCGCTTGGAAGAAGCTGTCCACAACCACGTATTCATTCGGCGAATGGATGTTTTCGCCCTCGCCGTAACCGTAACCCGTCATCGGCACACCGGTCAGGCGGTTGAACATGCCGAGGATCGGAATAGACCCACCGGTGCGAACCAGCTTGGCACGCTTGCCGATGGTGGCTTCCAGCGCATCCTGCACCGCGTCGAGGTACTGGCCTTCGGTTTGCATCGCGAAAGGCCACGCTTCTTCACCGATTTCTACCGTAACCGTCACGGTCGGGGTGGCAAAGCTTTCGATGTAAGCCTTCATCGCCTTGGCGATTTCATGTGGATTCTGATCCGGCACGAGGCGCATGGTGAACTTGAATCCTGCTTCGGCAGGCAGCACCGTCTTGGTTCCCGGCCCTTGGTAGCCCCCCCACATGCCGTTGATTTCGACGGTCGGCAGCACGGTACCGCGCTCCGCATCGGGCGCAATGCTGCGACCCCACGTCAGCGGCACACCCGCATCTTTTTCCATGCGTTCCGGCTGCCAGCCGTCATGAATGCGTTGGCGTTCAGCATCATCCAAATTGGCGACTGTGTCGTAATAACCGGGGATGGTGATACGCCCGTTATCGTCATGGAACGAGCCGATGATTTTACCGGCAACATGCAGCGGATTTTGCACGATGCCGCCGAATCCGCCGGAGTGCAAATCAACCTTCGGCCCCTTCAGCTTAACTTCGCCGCTGATGATACCGCGTCCGGCATAGGACATGGTGGGATCTTTAGGTTCAAAGTCGCCGTCGCAGTTCAGCATCACATCGGCGGTGAACAGGTCTTTGTACTTTTCGAGGAATGGTCCCATGCTGGGGGAGCCGGATTCTTCTTCGCCTTCGAACAAGATTTTGATGTTTACGGGCAGCGTTCCATCGGTAGCAAGCATTGACTCGAACGCCATCAAGTTGCCCCATACACCGGCTTTGTTATCGACTGCGCCGCGTGCGTACAGTTTGCCTTCACGGATTTCCGAGCCGAAGGGTTCTGACTGCCACAGATGCAGCGGATCAACCGGCTGTACATCGTAGTGGTCATACACCAGCACGGTTGGCTTATCGTCGCCAGCCTTCAACCAGTCGGCATATACGACCGGATGCCCCTCGGTGGGGATAGTGCGGACGTTCTCGAAGCCGATGCGCTTGAGTTCGCCCACGATCCAATCAGCACAAGCCTTAATGTCATTTTTGTAGGCAGGGTCAGCGCTAATCGACGGGAAGCTCAGCAGCTTAATAAAGCCTTCCAGCGCTTCCTCTTTGTGGTGGTGCGAATAGGTGATGGCGGATTGAATGCTATCAGTCATGTGTAGAATTCCCCTTGGACTAACTTAAACGCCGCTTCACGACGATCTTGCGCGAATTTGGGTCAACAATACTACGAAGTCTCACCTTTGACGATAGCCATCACCAGCCGCGCCAGCAGGGCGGTACGCGGGATGATGCTGCTGACGAGGATATATTCGTCAGGGCTGTGGTCGAGGCCACCGACTGGCCCCAGCCCATCCAGCACCGGCACACCCTCATCCGCCGCGAAAGCTGCGTCTGCTGCGCCGCCCGTACTTGCGCCCTTAACCTCGAAGCCGAGTTCATTGGCAAGGCGCTTGGTTACGGCTTCCAGTGTTTCGATGGCGGCTGTGCGCGGCATCGGCGGGTGAACATCTTCATAGCTGATTTTAAAGATTACGTCATTCAGTGGTTGGGCAAACAGCGCGAGGATGGCTTCCGTCGTGGCGTTGAGGTGCGTGTAGTCATAAGCCCGCGCCTCGAACTTGATGCTGGCGTGGTCAGCAACAATGTTCCGCGCTCGTCCGCCTTCGGTTACACCCACATTGACCGAAACACCATTCGTGTAGTCATTGAGATGGTGCAGGGCGATCACTTGATGGGCGAGGGCGAGAATGGCGCTGCGGCCTTTCTCCGGCTCGACACCCGAATGCGCTGCTTTCCCGAACGCTTCCACCACAAACGAGCGCACACCCTTCCGCGCGGTCACAATGTCGCCATTGGCGCGGGCGGCTTCCAACGTCAGTACAGCATCTTTACCACGGCTGGCGCTGCGGATAAGCGGCACCGAGTAGCGCTCATCAATTTCCTCGTCGGACACGATCAAGAAGCTGATTTCTTCATAGTCGGTGAATCCGATGCTGTCGAGTGCTTCTACCGCGTAGATGCCCGTGAGTAGTCCTGCTTTCATATCGCAGGTGCCGGGGCCTAGCAGGGTATCGCCGTTGATGGTGACTGGGCGCTGGGTGGCTGTTCCGCGCGGGAACACCGTATCGCTGTGACCGACGAGCAGCACACGCCCTTTGCCTGTGCCTTTGCGGGTCGCCAGCAGGTTATCGCCTGCCACCGTTTCGACATGCCGTTCAATCGTAAAGTCGAGTTTTGTCAGCCGGTCTTGCAGCCAATCAACAACGTGGTTCACATCCTCGCGGTCGTGGGAGTACGAGTCCATGCCGGAGAGGGTAGTGAGTTCAGCGATATATCTGTCGAGCCGGGACGTAAGGTAGGTGAGTATGGGGTTAGTAGTCATGGTCAGTCTCGTATAAAAAGAAAAAGGCGAGACTTCTGCCTCGCCCTTAATCTAAAATGTGTTTAGTCGTTGGCGATGAACACTGACTTGAGTTCGCTGTAATGTTCCAGCGCCGTCATGCCTTGTTCGCGCCCGATACCGCTTTGCTTCATACCACCGAATGGGGCTTCGATGTGGACGCTGCTGCTGCTGTTGATCGACAGCATCCCTGTTTCGACCGCACGGGCAACTCGCAGCGCTCGTCCGATGTCGCGTGTCCATAGCGAACCGGACAGGCCGTAGGGCGAGTCGTTGGCGAAGCGGATGGCCTCATCCTCGCCGTCGAAGGGCATAATGCCGACGACCGGCCCGAATACTTCTTCCTGCATAATTCGCATGTTGGTCGTTACATCGCTGTAAACGGCGGGCATCAGGTAATTACCATTTGCCAGCACACCATTTGGGATGTCGCCGCCGCACAAGCGTTTCGCGCCTTCTTCGTCACCGATGTTAATGTAGTTGACGACACTCTCACGGTGGGAGGCCGTAATCAGCGGTCCCATTTCGGTGCTTTCGTCCGTCAGCAAACCCACCTTGATACCTTTGGTGACGTTCACAAACTTCTCGACAAATTCATCATAAACAGGCCGCTCGACCAGAATACGGCTGCGAGAACAGCAGTCCTGTCCGGCATTGTCATACACTGACCACAGCGACGAGGCGACACACGCATCCAACCGCGCATCCGCAAATACGATGTTCGCCGACTTGCCACCGAGTTCCAGCGACACGCGCTTGATGCCATCCGCCGCCTGCTTCATCACACCTGCGCCAACTTCAGTCGAGCCGGTGAAGGAGATTTTGCGCACGAGGGGATGGGTTGCCAGTGCGCTGCCGACCACGCTGCCCGAACCCGTAACGACGTTAAACACGCCTTCTGGTAGCCCAGCTTCGAGCGCTAGATCAGCCAGTGCTAACGCGCTTAATGGGGTGGCGCTGGCGGGTTTCACCACAACGGTGTTACCCATCGCCAGCGCGGGGGCAACCTTCCAGCCCGTAATGACCAGCGGGAAGTTCCACGGAATGATGAGCGCACACACGCCCAGTGGTTCGCGGAAGGTCATGTGCGTGCCGTTGGCATTCACCGGAATCGTCTGCCCGTGAATTTTGTTGACTGCACCCGCGTAATACTCGAATGTGTTGGCGACCGCGCCGATTTCGCCCCTTGCTGCGCTGATTGGCTTACCGCCGTCTGCCGACTCGATTTGTGCCAAGAACTCCACCCGTTCGCGGATCAGGTTAGCGATACGATGCAAAATTTGCCCACGTTCGCGTGTGTGCATATCGTGCCAGCGGCCTGTGCTAAATGTGGTGTGCGCGGTTTTAACGGCGCTGTCCACATCGGCGGCGTTGGCCTGTGCCACCTGTGCAATAGTTTCGCCCGTCGATGGGTTGGTGGTTGGGGCGGTGCGTCCATCGCTGGCGGCAATACGCTTGCCACCAATGGCTAATCCTTCAAATGCTGCTTGTATTGCAACCATTTATGATATACCTCATGAACTCTTTGCATTAAACTCCCCTTTCCCTGTTTGCGGGGAAAGGGGGCGGGGGATAGGGGTTTCTTACTCCGGTGTCACATAGGCGGCGGTGATGCCACCATCAACCAAAAATTCGGTGCCGGTCACAAACGATGACTCGTCGGAAGCCAGATACAAAGCGCCATAAGCGATTTCCTTGGCCTCGCCGAAGCGCCCCATCGGGATATGCACCAAACGGCGCTGTTTCTTTTCCTCGGTGTTCAGGTACTTCATCAGCAGTTCGGTACGCAGTGGGCCGGGGCATAGCGCATTGACGCGGATGTTCTGGCGCGCGTGGATCATCGCCAGTTCGCGGCTCATGGAAAGTACCGCACCCTTGCTGGCGGTGTAGGCTAACTGGGGGGTCGCCGCGCCGAGGATGGCTACGAACGAAGCGGTGTTGATGATCGAGCCGCCACCTGCCCGTTGCAGCGCAGGAATGCCGAACTTGCAGCCGAGGAACACGCCTTTGACGTTGATCTCCATCGTCAAGTCCCACACTGATTCTTCGGTGGTCACGGCGTTGTCGTCATCCGCGTGGGAGATACCGGCGTTGTTGAACAGGATATTCAGCTTGCCGTAAGTTTGCTCGGCAACCTTGACCATATTTTCGCAGTCAGCCGCCTTGGATACATCCGCGTGAGCATAAACCGCCTTGCCACCTGTCGCTTCAATTTCAGCGACCACTTTTTTACCCGCGTCATCGTTCACATCCACAACCACTACAGCAGCGCCTTCCGACGCAAACAGCAGTGCGGTTTCGCGGCCAATACCACTGCCGCCGCCCGTAATCAATGCAACTTTATCTTTCAAACGCATGTCAAAACTCCTGAAATTTGCTTAGGGCAACCCTAAATATGGACGTTATGCAGTTCGTCCGTTAAATAAATGACCACATCAAATTTGCTCAAAGTAGCGGGCGCGTTCCCATGTGGTAACGGCTTTATCATACGCCGCCTGCTCGGTGTTGTAGAAGTGCAAGTAATGCTCGATAACCTCGTCGCCAAACGCCTCACGGGCAAAAGCGCTGCGTTCCATTGCGCTGATGGCTTCGCGCAGGGTGCGCGGGACTTGCGGCAGGTTCTTGGCTGCGTACACATCGCCCTTAAAGATTTCTGGTGGCTCGATCTTATTGCGTATACCATCCAAGCCGGAAGCCAATGCCGCAGCGTAGGCTAGATATGGGTTCACATCCGCGCCGGGGATACGTGACTCGATGCGTAATGACTTGCCATGCCCGACCGCGCGGAAGCCTGCTGTCCGGTTGTCAAAGCTCCACGCGAGGCTGGTGGGTGCCCACGAGCCGGATTGGTAGCGTTTATACGAGTTAATCGTCGGCGCGTAAAAAGGCATCAGTTCACGGGTGTGGGCTATCCAGCCCCCCAAGAACCAACGAAACTCGTCCGATCCGTGTATCGGGCCGATTTCTTTCTCGCCATCAAAAATATTGTTGCGCCCGTTCAAGTCCCACAGGCTCAGGTGAATATGGCTGCTCGACCCTGCATAACGGTCATCGGGTTTCGCCATAAATGTCACCGATAGGTCAAGCTGATGTGCCACTTCTTTGAACACCTGCTTATAGATGCTGTGGTGGTCAGCCATCGTCAGCGCTTCGGCATACCGGATGTTCAGTTCATGCTGCCCCGGCCCCCATTCACCTTTGCTGAATTCAACGGGGATACCGCTGTTCATCAACTGCTTGCGCACAACCGCGTTCAGTACTTCCTCGCGTGTGCCTTGTAGAATGTGGTAATCCTCGATGTACGACCCGAAGTATTCCAGCTTTGTATAATCTTTGTCACGCGCCGTTTTATAAGTTTCGTTGAAAATAAAGTACTCGAGTTCAGAGGCTCCCTGTGCCATATACCCCGCATTGGCGGCTTCCGCCACCTGCTTGCTAAGGATGCTGCGCGGTGCAACTGATACAGGGGCGTTGGTTTTTTCGTCGTAGACATCACAGATGACCATCGCCGACTTATCCAGCCATGAGGCCATCCGCAGTGTTTTCAGGTCAGGGACACAGTGGAAGTCACCATAACCCAGTTCCCAACTGGCGTACTTGTAACCGGGGATTGGCTCCATCGGCATATCGACCGTCAGCAGGTAATCGCATGCGTGCATACCCGACTCAGCCGTCTGTGCCACAAAGAACTCGCCAGTGACACGTTTACCCAAGAAACGACCGTATAAATCGGTAAACACCGCCACGACCGTTTCAATCTCGCCTTTTTCGACCTTCTGCCGCAGTTCATCCAGCGTCAACATGCCGCGCGCAGAGACATCAGCCATAAATCCCCCCTTAGGTAACGAAACCCGCAGATCAAAGCGACCTGCGGGGTAAGACGAATGGTGGTTAGAAATGAAATCGAGCCGATCTTAACATTGATTTAATGTTTTTAGAAGTCTGGTACAACCGCCATGACAATGGCTGTTGCGGGGCCGCCGAGCCGCATGTCAACCACAGCGCTGGCGAAGGCGTAAGCATCGAACGGCTCTAGTCCACGCTCATTGATGAGTAGGCTGTAGGCTTCATCAAGCGCGGCTTGGTGCGCTTTTTCCAGTGTATCGCCTATGCCGAGGCAGTAGGTACTGCTGCCGATGCGTAAACGGGGGAATTTCAATTTCATATTCTTCTCAACACTGATCGTCAATGTGGCGTTACCTGCCGCTTCAAGGCTCACCCATGTAGGTTCAGCCACGCCCATCGCCGCGTGTAGGTCGCCCATTGCTAGCAGCGCACCATCCACCTGAACGGGCAAGTACAATGTCGCGCCTGCTGACATCTCGCGCAAGTCCATGTTGCCACCGTAGGGGTAAGCAGGCATAAAGGTCGAGCCTTTGCCTGCCGCCGGGGCAACGCCAATACAGCCGATCATGGGTTTAATCTCGACGCTCAGACGGTTGCTAATATAAGCCCGTTCATTCTTGAGCAAAATCGGCTTCACACCCACTTCTTTTGTGTGCTTGCCCAAACCGCCGAAGTCCGGCAGCCACACCGACCACGCGCGTGTGACCTGAATATCGTTGATCTCAATTTTGAGCGCGTCCCCTGCTTCTGCGCCGCGCACCCGCACAGGGCCGGTAACCGCGTTGAAATTCTCTAGCCCAATCGCTTCGACGGTTTCCCCTTTGGACAGCCGTTCATAGGCCGCGTCACCCGTTTCAAAGGTCACTGTATCCCCACTGTCAATTTCAAGGACAGGTGGAATACTGGCATCAAACGCAAACGCTTTTTGGTCTTTTGGAATCGTAAAATTGCTCATATTGGCGTACTCCTTACATCAACCGCGCAAAAAGGGTTCTACGGCTCGTGTCGGGCGATGAACGCGCTTAATATTTGTAGGTAGCGATCAGCTTCTTCGACATGCGCCATATGCGAACTGTTCTCAAATAATACCCATTCTGAGCCGGGAATGCCGTTATGAACTGTTTCAGCGATCAAAGGTGTCGCTTCGTCGTATCGGCCAGAAGTCACCAGCGTCGGTGCGTTGATCTTGCCCAACTGCGGGATTACGTCCCAAGTTTTGAGGGTGCCGACTACATGGAACTCGCTCGGTCCGTTCATCGTGTTATAAACTTCGGGGTTTTCGCCCAACTTCGCAAAGCTACGCTGTACATATTCGGGGTTCGGTACGACGCGGCACACATGGCGGTTATAAAACTCAGTCATCGCCGCCACATATTCGGGGTCGGTAGTTGTGCCATCCGCTTCGTGTTTGAGTAGTGTGGCATTGATTTCGGGTGGCAGTTCTTCGCGCAGCTTGTTGGCTTCTTCTACCCACTGAATCATGCTGGCAGGTGAACTGGCAATCGTCACACTGGCAACGCCCTTGGGTTGGCGAATCATATATTCCATCGCCAACATACCGCCCCATGACTGGCCGAGCAGGTGAATTTTGTCGAGGCCGAGTGCCTTTCGCACCGCGTCAACTTCTTCAACGTACAGGTCAACCGTCCACATCTCCGGCTTCGACTCGCCAATTTGTGACAAGCCACAGCCAATTTGGTCGTAAAAGATCACCCGTCGTCCGGTCTCCGCCATCGCCGCCAGTGACCACAGGTAGTCATGGCAAGCGCCGGGACCACCGTGCAGTAGCAGCAGGGGCAGTTTACCCGGTTCTTCTTTCTCGCCGACAATTTTGTACCACGTCTTATACCCCTTAAACGGGATATAGCCTTCAGTCGTAGGTTGGGTCATGGTCATGTTCCTTTCGTTATTGGCGCTGCGATGTGCGTGGGTCAAGTGCATCACGCACAGCGTCACCCAGCAGGTTAAATCCGAGGGTCGTAATGAGGATAGCCAAGGATGGGACGATAATCATCCACGGGGCGATACGGTATCGGCTTTGCCCCTCGTTAATCATATTGCCCCAGCTTGCGGCTGGTAGTTGAATACCCACACCGAGGAAGCTTAGCGCCGCCTCAACCAGAATGGTATTCGCGAAGCTCAGGGTTGCCCAGACCACAGTCACTGTGACTGTATGCGGCAGGATATGGTGAAAAATGATGTACCAATCCGTCGCGCCCAGCGCCCGCGCACTTTCCACGAATACGCGCTCACGGACGCTCAATACTTGGCTGCGAACCAAACGCACCAGCGCTGGAAAGGTAACGATGGTCAAAATGGCAATCACCGTTGTAAAACTTTTTTCCCACACCGCGCCGATGCCTAATGCTAATAAAATGGCAGGGAATGCCAATATCACATCGACAAACCGCATGATGATCCAATCGCTTGTGCCGGAGTAATACCCTGCCCATAAGCCGAGGAACGTGCCCAGAAGAGCAGCCGTGACGTTCGCAACCACGCTCACCGTAAGTGATACCCGTGCGCCGTATAGCATTCGGCTCAGGATATCGCGTCCCAAATTGTCACTGCCGAGCGGGAAACGTGCATCAGGCGCTAAGGGGGTGCCTGTCGGTGAAAGGCCATCGCGGAATTGTTTAAGCGGATCGGCAGGTGAGATAATCGGCGCGAAGATTGCTGCTAATGCCACCAGTAACACTAGAGTTGCACCAATCCAAGCACGGGGCAAGCGCCGGAGTTGTACCCAGAAGCCCCGCTCAATAGGTTTTTGTTGAAGATCAATTGTGGTCATGATGTCCTCATGTTAGGCGAACGCGTGGGTCAATGGCGATATAAAGGACATCAACAAATAAGTTGAGGAATACGACCGCTACCGAGGCGAACAGTACGGTTCCCATAATCATCGGTGTGTCTTGGTTGCGGATAGCCGTCCACGCTTGCAAACCGATACCCGGCCAGCCAAATACCGCCTCAATCACCACAACACCCCCCAATAGCAGGGCTAGATCAAGTCCTGCCAGCGTGACAACCGGCATCAGGGCGTTACGCAAGATGTGGCGTGAAAGAACCGTGCGTGGCGATAAACCTTTGGCGCGTGCAGTGCGGACATAATCTTCGCCCGATACTTCTAAAATGCTGTTGCGCAGCACCCGCGAATAAAAAGCCGTACCACCGACACCCAGCACCAAGGCCGGCAAGACGAGGTGCAGCGGCGTGCCGTAGCCTCCGAGCGGAAAGATCGGTATTAAGAATCCAAATACATACAGCGCCACCAACCCCAAAGCAAACTGTGGTATCGAAACACCGACCAGCGCGACAATCGTGGCAAGTTGGTCGATCCATGAGCCGGGGCGCGTCGCCGCGAGGATACCCAGCGGAATACCTACGAGCAGCTCAACAAACAAACCAGCTACGGCTAATTGGATGGTCGCAGGTAAGCGTTCGAACACCGCTTGCAGCACCGGGCGTTTATCACGGGTGGATTGTCCGAGGTCGCCCTGTATCGCCCGACCCATGTAGCGAATGTACTGCACCGGCAGCGGTTGGTCTAAACCCCACAACACTCGGATACGTTGCACCGTTTCTTCCGGTGCGCGGGGTCCCGCATACATGCGGGCGGCATCACCGGGCATTAGGAACACAAGCAGGAATGAAATGGAGGCGACGCCAAAAATCACGCCAAAAGCACCCAACAGACGACGAATGATATATGCGATCACATTGTTACCTGAATAAACCGTATAGGGACATGATTGCCATGTCCCTATACTTAATTAGACGATTCAGAGGTGAATTATTTGAGCGTGGCCTCGGCAAAGCGCAGCAGCACTGCCGGGTCAGTTTGGATATTCAAACGGCTGCTGGAGAAGTAGTAGTCAACGGCTTGGATCAAGGGAATGTTGGGCAGTTGTTCAGCAACTGCGCCTTCAAATGCCGAGAATGCCGCCCAGCGTTCCTCACCCAACGGAATCTTGGTGGCTTCGTTGAAAATCGCTTCAAGGTCTTCGTTGCAGTAGTTGCCCCAGTTGTATGAGCCGCCGCATTGCAGCAAAGGCTCCCAGTTGTTCGACGGATCTTGGTAGTCCATGTACCAGTTGGTCATGATCAAGCTCAGATCGTCTGTTTTCTGATTGACTACATCAAGGAACTGCGCTGTGTCGATGGATTCAAGATCGACAGTTACGCCAATCGCCGAAAGATCACCGACAACTGCTTGCGCAAATGCCACATCATCGGGGAACAGTGTCGAGAGCATATTGGTGGTGAAGCCATCTGGGTAACCCGCTTCTGCCAACAGTGCCTTCGCACCTTCGGGGTCATAGGCTGGTGCAATAACATCGGGATTGTGCCCAACCACGCTGGCCGGCAGGAAGCCGCCAATCGGCGTACCGCGACCGTTCTTGATCTGGACGAGGCGTTCACGGTCAACCGCCATGCTCAATGCTTGGCGCACACGCACATCACTGAACGGTTCTTTGTTATTGTTCATGATGACGTAACCGGTGTTTGGGAAGCCTTCGGAGGCGATCAGTTGCGGTGATAGCACTGTGTCCGCCGCCAAGCGTGGGTAGTCTGAGCTGGATACGAAGTCCAGCGCAATGTCAGCTTCACCATTTTCAATCTTCAGGATTTCAACCGATGCTTCGACACCCAACTGCATATCAAAACCGTCAAATGCCGGTTGGCCGGGTTCAAAGTAGTACGGGTTTTTCTTGCCGACGATCATCACGCCGCTTTCCCAGCTTTCGATCATGAAGGGACCAGCACCCAACGGCTTACGACCGAAGTCATCACCCGCTGCCTCAACCCCTTCTTGTGAAACGATAAAACCGGGGGGCAGGGCAAAACGCTGCATCATCGTCCACACAGGAGCGGTAGTCGTGAATTCAATTGTCAGCGGGTCAATAACCTTGATACCCGCCACATCATCAGCCGTGCCAGCCAAAAAGTCCGACGCGCCCACCAGCGGCTCGAACATGAATGAGGTCGGCGAGGCGGTTGCGGGGTTCAGCAGGCGCAAGAAGCTCCACCTGACTTCTTCAGCGGTCAGCGGGCTTCCGTTTGAGAACTTTAGGTCAGGGCGCAGCTTGAAGGTGTAAACGGTACCGTCATCGCTGATCGTCCATGATTCAGCCAAAGCAGGGATTGGAGTGCCGGGATCGGCGAGTTTCACCAACCCGACGTAAAACAAGGAGGCAGTCGGCCATGTTTCAGTTTCATAGGCGATATGCGGGTCAGATGTACGCATATCCTGATTAAAAAGGATATGGAGGGTGTTGTCCTGCGCGCCAACGGTTGCCAGCGACAGTACAAATGTCAAAAGTAGAACGACAATGCCTGCACGAAAAGTCCGCATATGCACTCCCTTGTAAAAACTATCTGTAGATTTAGTTGATAATGTTTCTAAATCCGGTCAAATCTAACAAATTCGTGCCAACTCGTCAAAGACGAATTTCACCTGCGTTTTTTGGCATAATTACATGTTGCCGAGAACGCAGGCTCATTTTGGTTGTAGTAGCTAAAAATGTCAGAGGTTTATTGTGCAGGTATCAACCTTAATGTCACGATTTCATACGGCTTCATGAACAAACTCAGTTGGTTGCCATCAACGATCACTTGCTCTTGGTCATCCTCGATCAAGTTGGTGCGCCACGCCTCGCCAATGTTGAACCGGCAGTTCAAGCTAATCGTCCCACGCTGCCGCCGGTATTCGTAAAAGCGTACGATCAGCCCGTTACCATCCTCGGCTCGTTTGATCGTTTCAATCATGATGTTATCGTTCGCTGTGGCAATCAGGCTGCCCAGTTCCATGCCCTCGCTGCGTGTGGTTTCGGGCGCATAGCCAATCAACGGATCATTCAGCGCATAAGCCTCGCGGGCTGTAGTCTCATCCCATGCGCCTACATGCGGCAGTAAGCTGTAAGCGAAACGGTGTTCACCTTCGTCGGCATGTTTGTCGGGGAAGGTTGGGCTGCGTAGCAGTGTTAATCGGATAATATTGTTTTGAATATCATGACCATACTTGCAGTCATTGAGCAAACTGACACCGTAATCACCTTCGCTCAGGTCAACCCACTTTTGTGCGCACGTCTCAAAACGCGCCCAATCCCAACTGCTGTTCCGGTGGGTCGAGCGTTCCACATTCCCCCACTGGATTTCAAAGGTCGCAACCGGTGAGAAAATATCGACAGGGAAAGCTGCTTTGAGCAAGATATGCTTTTCCTGCCAGTCAATGTGCGTGTCGAAGTCCAAGCGTGGGCTGTCATGCACCAATGATACCCGCTGCGTGTAACTGCTGTTCAGCACCCGCCGCTGGATTTCCAATGTCGCGCGTAGCGGGCCGCTTTCCACCACCGTGATTGATGTTGCGGGGTCAGCCAACCACATTTTGTCATCATAAAAAATGTCGATGTCCCATGCGTCAAAGTCCATCGGGCGGTCTTCGAACACCTGCCACTGGTTGGCAATTGCGCCGGAAGGCATCACGTCGCGCTGGTTGGCCTTGTCATAAATGCGCGTGATGTCGCCGTCGCCGTTTAGTTCCACTCGCACGTAGGCGTTTTCCAGCAGCGAAGGGGTAGCCGTAAGTGTGCTTTCTTGCTCAACTTCAGCCTCATTGATGTAACGCAGTGGCGTAATGCTCAAGGGTGCCAGCTTGCCAGCGTTAATTAAGAGTTTGCCATCGTCAGTTATTTGGGTTTCGACTGGCGTACCATCAATCCGTTGCAGTGAACCGCCTGCTTGAATGCCTTCCACTGTCACGAGGTCATAACGGTCAAAAGCTGACGGATTAGCGATAATTACATCCCCACCACTGTAGCTGGCGAGGCTGTTGAGCGCGGCTTGCTTCACCCCTTCGCCCATCTCGCGGATCTGTGCATACTGCTGCTGCGACTCCACGTAGGCTTCTTCGATACTGCTGCCGGGGATAATGTCATGGAATTGGTTAAGGCAGATCAACTCCCACGCTTTATGCAGGGTATCAGCAGGATAAGCATATCCGTTGTCGAGCAGCGCCGCATAGCTGGCGAGGAACTCGGCGTCATGCAGCAAAAATTCGCTCTTGCGGTTGCCTCGTTTGTTTCGGCTCTGTGTCGTGTAGGTGCCGCGATGATATTCCAGATACAGTTCACCGTTCCATGTCGGTAGGTAATCACCGAGCTTCGCTAACCGTTGGAAGAACTCATGGGCGCTGTCCTGTACCATGCGTGGCGTACCGGGGAACGCCTTCAACTCGCGCAGGTTTTCAAGCATCTCGCGCGTTGGCCCACCACCGCCGTCACCCCAACCGAACGACATCAGCGAAGGAGGCGTTTCCACTGTGCCGCGTAGGTCTTTCTGCCGGAAGTTTGTCCATGTCCCCATGACTTGCTCAGGTGACACCGCCGCGTTGTAGGTGCTGGCAAAGTTCGGGTTGCTCATATCTGGCGTCGGGCTGAAGTGTGTCAGTACCTTCGTGCCATCTAAACCCTGCCACCAAAAGCTGTCGTAGGGCAGGCGGTTGTACTGGCTCCACCCGATCTTGATCGTAAAGAAATATTCTAACCCTGCTTGCTTAATAAGTTGTGGTAAATTCCATGCATAACCGAACACATCTGGCAGCCACAGAATCGGCGATTCGACACCAAAATGCTCGCGGAAAAAGGTTCGCCCCAGTAAGAACTGCCGTGCCAGCGACTCGTTACCCGTTAGGTTGCAGTCGGCTTCCACCCACATCCCGCCAATCGTTTCCCATCGTCCTTCAGCAACTTTTGCCTTAATGTCCTCGAATAATTCGGGATAATCTTGCCGCACATAGTCATAAAGTTGTGGCTGACTCTGTGTAAAGTGGTAATCAGGGAATTGTTCCATCAGCCGCAAGACCGTATGGAATGTGCGTCCCGCTTTCCGCCGCACTTGCCCCAGCGTCCACAACCACACCACATCAATATGCGCGTGTCCGGTGGCGAAGATGTCCACATCCATTGGCCCACCAATCGTTGCCAATCCCTCACGAAGATAGGTTGTTGCCTTCGGAACGCTGTTGTAAAAGTTGTCACCAAACGGTTCACGAAGGTCAAGTAATTTGAAGGCTTCATCCAGCAGCGTCAGCAGCCGTGCTTGCTGGGGTTGATCCTCGTCGATCACATTTGCAATGCCCAACGTCACCCGCGCCACCGCGATAAAGTCGCGTGTCGGCTGGTCAAGCTGTACCAACTCACTGGTTTCGGCGAATAGGCGTGTATCGGGTTGTCCGCTTCCCCAGCCGCCCAAGCCTGTCCATCCGTGTAGCGCGATCAAGTGCGATTGCCCATCACGCAGACGGTCGGGCAGTAGGATTTCATAATGGTGGCGGTCACACGCCGCGTAAGGAACACCATCAATATAGGTCAGTGCTTCGGGGTGCGAGAAATCATTCGAAACGCCCAACCGGAAGCGTATGGCAACCGGAATATTTGTGTCCCAATCTGTCGGAATTTGAATGTCATTCCGCAGGATGAAGTTGGTTAGCCATCCCGCCCAATAGGTGTTGGGGTGCAGGCGTTCCCATTGGCTGTCATCCACGTCAGCGCCGACGGGTGGCGCATCCTCAGGCAGCGGAATAGTCTGGTATCGGAAAGGGGCTAACGCCACCGCTTTCCGGTACACCAGCGGCTCGATGAGTGCTAAACGTTGTGCTAATTTTTTTGCAGTCCAATAAACACTGTGGGTCATTTTATCGCCTTATTCAATTAAACGTTTCTGCGCGGTAAACCACGTTACCACCAACAATCGTCATCATCACGTCGAGTTCGCGGTTCAGCAGTACCACATCCGCGTCACACCCTACTTGTAACTTACCTTTGTGTGGCAGTCGCATGGCTCGTGCCGCTACCGTTGAAGCCATACCAATAATTTTTTGCAGCGGCAGGTCAGTAAATTTCACCATGTTCCGCACCGCTTGATCCATTGTCAATGTGCTGCCTGCTAATGCGCCGCTGGCGATACGGGCGATGCCGTCCTTTACCGTCACCTGCTGCCCACCGAGGCTGTACTCACCATCACTCAATCCTGCTGCTTGGATCGCATCCGTGATCAGCATGACATGCTCTGCGCCCTTTGCTCGCACCAATAGCCGTATCATGCCCGGATGCACATGGATGCCATCTGCAATCAATTGAGCGTCCACACGATCATCTGTTAGGATGGCCGCCAATGCTCCTGGTTCACGATGGTGCAAGCCGACCATGCCGTTGAATACATGCGTGACTTGCCGTACGCCGGCGTTAAAACTTTTCACAGCTTCATCATAGGTCGCCGCGCTGTGACCAATCGCGAACTCTACCCCCAGCGCCGTCAATTCCTCCACCATCGCCATACCGCCTTCAACTTCCGGCGCTATAGTGATCAGTTTGCACACCCCTGTTTCCAACCACTGTCCATATTCAGCAGAGGCGGGTGGTCGGAAATATTCGGGCGGTTGTGCGCCCTTGTAAGCGAGGTTCAGATACGGCCCTTCGACATGCACTCCAAGATGCTGCGCCCCGTTCGTCGGCTGGGGGCAGTGTTCAACATTTTCCAACGCGGCCTGAATTGCTGTCGCTGGCATCGTCATCGTCGTCGGATAATAACTGGTAACACCGTGCTTGGCGTAGAAGGTCGCCATACCGTGGATCGCTTCTGGGGTTGCATCCATCGTGTCATGCCCGACCGCCCCGTGGACGTGTACATCAATGAAACCCGGTATGACATAGCACCCCTGTGCGTTAATCACCGTACCGGAGTAGGTCGCATTTCCACTGTGCTGTATTGCTTCAATTGTCTTATCATTGAGGATGAGTGTGTGGTCTCGTAGCAGCTCCTGCGGGGTAATGATGATGCCATTTTGAATAGATGTGTGCATCGTGCTTTTCTCTCCTTGTGTGGCATACCGGAGTGTAATCGGTGGCAACCACCACACAAATCGTACCCTGACTTCCACCTCTCCACAACTACCATCACCAATTTCTTGACAGCCTTAACAATAAATGTTAGATTGTTTTTGCAAGCGTTTGCAAAAACGTTTGATGGGCAATTCGTGCAAAATAGCACAATGTTTTTGAAATTTTCTGTTTATATGCGAATTCCGGCTTTTTTACATATATTTTTTCACTAGTGTTGCAAACGCTTGCAAAAACATCATGACTGAAAATGGCAATAACCCTGTAAAAGCTATCACCATTATCGATGTCGCCCGTGAATGTGGTGTGTCGTATTCAACCGTTTCGCGTGTTTTAAACGGTTACGAGTTCGTCAAAGAATCCACCCGTAAGCGCGTCATGGATGCCGCAAATAAACTAGGCTATGTTGCCAACTTGCAAGCGCGCAGCTTAGCAGGCGGGCGTTCACAGATCATCGGCTTGCTTGTCCCCGGCTTGGATAACGGCTATATCGGCGAAATTGTTCGTGGTGTCGATGAAGAACTGAAACGCGCCAACTATGACCTGATGTTGTACACGACCCATCGTCATCGGGGTAAAGAGTCCGTTTATGTCAACCAGATCGCTAACGGTCTGACTGATGGTCTTCTACTCATCGTGCCGCTGGTTGCCTCGGCCTACTTGGATGCCCTTCGTCAGCGCAATTTCCCGTATGTACTCATCGACCAATGGGATGCTGCCGACAAAAGCTCGGTGGTTGATGCCACCAATTGGCAGGGTGCCTATGATGCTACTCGCTACTTACTCGAATCCGGTCATCGGCGCATCGCCTTTGTTACCGGCCTCATGGAACTGAGTAGTGCGGTTGACCGTTTAGAAGGTTATAAAGCCGCCCTTGCCGATCATGATGTGCCATATCTTGACGAATTGGTGATCGAAGGTGATTTCTGGCAATCCACTGCTATCACTGCCGCCAAGCACTTGCTATCACTCTCGCAGCGCCCGACCGCCATTTTTGCCGCTAACGATCTTTCCGCCTATGGGGTGATGGAAGCCATTCGAGATGCCGGTTTGCGCATCCCCGACGATATTTCCGTTATCGGTTTTGATGACATTCCTCAATCGTCCATCGTTTACCCCAAACTCACGACCATGCATCAGCCGCTTGCCCAGATGGGGCGTGTTGCTGTCAAAATGCTGCTCGAACAAATTGAAAATCCTGACCGTCCAGCGAGAAGGGTTACGCTGGCTACGCATCTTGTTGTTCGCGATTCGTGCCGATCGATTTAATGTTTTTATCCAGTTCCTAATATCCCATGAAAGGGGGTGATGTCGACCAGATCATAACCGGACATTCTAAAAATACCGATTGATAGAAAAGCTATTTGTAAGGAGTCCATGAATGCGATCCCATAAACGTTTAGTTTTACTGACTTTAGTCTTTACGCTCCTCGCCGCATCCTTGAGTGGTGTCGCCGCTCAGGATAAAACCGTCATCCATTGGTGGCACATCGACACGGCTGAAAATTCAGCAGCTCTCAACCAGAGTATTGCTGATGCTTTCGTCGCAGCCAATCCCGATGTGTCGATTGAAATTACCGTTCTTGAAAATGAAGCTTTCAAAGCCAAGCTCACCACAGTCATGCAATCGGGCAGCCCGCCGGACTTGTTCCAAAGTTGGGGTGGTGGTGTGCTTGCCAACTTCGCATCAGCCGGTTTGCTGCGCGATGTTACGCCTGAAATGACCGCTAATGATAATGAATGGCGTGACTCATTCTCAACTCAGGGTGCGTTGAACCTCTACACTCACGATGGCAAATACTACGGCGTTCCCTACAGCTTCGGTGCGGTCGGTTTCTGGTACAACAAAGACCTGTTTGCGCAGGCCGGTATCGAATCTACCCCCACCACTTGGGACGAACTTCTCGCCGCCGTTCAGAAGTTGAAGGATGCAGGCATCACCCCAATTTCCATCGGTCAAAAAGATAAATGGCCGGGGCATTTCTGGTGGGCTTCATTGGCCGTTCGCGCCGGTGGTCAGGCTGCCTTCGATGCCGCCTACAACCGTACCGGCTCATTTGCCGATGCTCCCTTTGTAAAGGCTGGCGAATTGTTCAAGCAGTTGGTTGACTTGAATGCCTTTCAAGATGGTTTCTTGGGCGAAGGTTACACCGAAGAAGCCGCTCACATGGGTAATGGTGAAGCCGCGATGGAATTAATGGGACAGTGGGCTCCCGCTGTCATGAGGGACAGCAGCGCCGATAAAGAAGGCTTGCCAGAAGGTACCCTCGGCTGGTTCCCGTTCCCGTCAGTTCCCGATCAACTGGGCGATTCGTCGGATGTGTTCGGCGGTGGTGACGGCTACGCTTTTGGTAAAGATGCGCCGGATGCCACGATTGACTTTGCTAAGTTCATCATGAGCCGCGAAAACCTCGCCGCTGCGGTTGAAACCAAGGGTATCCTCCCGACCATCGTTGGGATGAACGATCTCGTCACCGATCCGCTGCTGGTCGATGTGTTAGCTGCGCGTGATAACGCCGGTTACTACCAACTCTACTACGATCAATTCCTGCCGCCGCCCGTTGCACAGGCTGTCTTGGACGCGGTTCAAGGTCTAACTGCCGGTCAGTTAACCCCTGAACAAACCGCACAGGCTGTCGAAGAAGTGGCCGCTATGGAATTAGCGCCTTAAAAACGAAATAGGTTAGCTGGTGTGGAGATGGTTAGCATTGGGCAATGACTTCTCCAATCTCCACACCTCACTAACCCACATTAAAGATACTCATACTCGTTGTCTACTACAAGCTGCCAACCAGTCTAGTTTATGCTTGGCAGAGTGAGGGCTTTATTTTGGGTGCAATTCGAACGCGCGTCTTGCCACGCGCACAAAGCCAGACACAGCAGCGCCAGCGGCAGAGCCTAAAACAATGGTTCATCATTGCCGGTTTCGTTCTGCCCGGCGCAATCATATATATTCTGTTTTTGATTTTTCCGATGATTCAAGCTTTTTACTATAGTTTGTTTAAGTGGAATGGTCTCGGCCCCGCCACGGATTTTCGGGGGTTGGATAATTACGGCGCGGTGCTAAACCATAGCGTGTTCCAGCTTGCGCTTCAGCACAGCCTTGTGATCGTCGTACTGTCCTTGCTTATCCAGCTTCCTAGCGCCTTGCTGTTGGCGATTGCAGTGGGTCGCAAGCTCAAAGGCCGCATGTTCTTCCGCACGATCTTCTTTCTACCCTACGTCTTTTCTGAGATCATTACCGCCATTATCTGGACATACGTCTACCATAAGAATGGTCTCGTCAACATCATTTTGTCCGCGTTGGTTCCCAACTACCAGCCCGCGACCTTATTGGCCGATACCAACACCGTATTGTTCGCTGTATTTGCAGTCATCACATGGAAATATTTTGGCTTGCAAATGATTCTTTATATGGCGGGCTTGCAGCAGGTCTCGACCGAAATCGAAGACGCGAGTCGGATTGATGGCGCCAGTGAATGGGGTGTGCTGCGTTACATCACCATCCCCATGATGGCTCCTACCATCCGTCTGACCATATTCCTCTCGATCTTAGGCTCACTCAACCAATTTGCCATCACTTGGGTGCTGACCAATGGTGGGCCGGTGAACGCCAGCGAACTTGCCGCTACCTATATGTATAAGTTCGGCATTGTACGCTTCAACTTGGGCTATGGCTCGACTGTGGCCGTCATCCTATTTGTCATCTCGCTGATTTTCTCCGTCGGCTACCAACGTACGCTGCTGCGCCGCGATTATGCGGGGCGAGTCAGCTAAATAAGGAGAAACATAATGTCCGCTGTATCGTCGCGTACAACAAAGCCCACATTGAACCTAAACGATCTGGTGTGGGGTGTTCTTAAATATGGTGTCTTATTGCTATTGTCGTTTGTGGTTCTCGCACCCGTAATTACTGCTGTTTTGGGCGGGTTTAAGAACACGGGTGAACTATTCCAGTCGCCCTTTGGCCTTCCGCAGGTGTTCCGCTGGGAAAACTACACCGACATCCTCATCAATTCGAGTTTCTGGCAGCAGCTTGCCAATAGCAGCATCATTGTCGCTGGCGACACGCTGCTCACCGTAACATTTTCCAGTCTGCTGGCCTTCATTTTCAGCCGCCTCGACTTTCCCGGTCGTGATTTACTCTTTAACTTTTTCACCCTCGGCTTGTTGTTCCCCATCACCATCGCTTTCTTGCCCGTGTACATTACCGTCCGCCAGCTTGGCTTGCTCGATAGCTACTTCGGTGTCATCTTGCCACTGGTCGCTTTTGGTATCCCTGGCGCGACCCTCATTTTGCGCGGCTTCTTCCGCGCCATTCCGATTGAACTTGAAGATGCAGCTTATATTGATGGCTGTGATACGCTTGGCTTCTTCTGGTATATCCTGCTGCCCTTGGCGCGTCCTGCCCTCGGCGCAATTTTTGTGCTGGAAACCATCAAAGCGTGGAATGAATATTTCCTGCCACTGCTCGTGTTCAATGACGAGAAAAAATGGCCGCTCACCCTCGGCATCATGCAGTTTCAAGGGCAGTATGCCACCGACTGGGGGCGTGTCATGGCGTTTATCAGTTTGCTCATCGTTCCCGCTGTGGCTTTCTACCTGCTGACCCAGCGTTACATTGTTACCGGCCTTACAGGCGGTGAAATCAAAGGCTAATGAAGGTTCATACATGACCACTACACATGCTTACCACGATCACACTCTGTCCCTCGACGAGCGTGTCCGTCACTTACTTGCGGAAATGACCATCGAGGAAAAAGTCGCTCAACTTTGGGGGATCTGGGTCAACGAGATTATCGAGACCGAACATGCCGAGCGCCAGTTTTCGCCCGAAAAAGCCCGTCAGAATATCCCCAATGGAGTAGGGCATATCTCCCGTGTCGGCGGCGGGGCGCTGCTCCCTCCCGCGAAAAGTGCCCACCTCGCCAACAGTATTCAGCATTTTCTGGTCGAGCAAACCCGCTTGGGTATTCCCGCCATCGTCCACGAGGAAAGTTGTGCTGGCTACTTGGGTCGCGAGGCCACCACCTTCCCGCAAGCCATCGGCCTTGGTGCCACATGGGAGCCGGATTTAGTTCGCCAGATGGCGGATGTCATTCGCCAGCAGATGCGGGCAGTCGGTGCGCATAACACCCTTGCCCCTGTCTTTGATGTGGTGCGTGACGCGCGTTGGGGGCGTAACGAAGAAACTTATGGCGAAGACCCTTTCCTAATAAGTGCGATGGGTACTGCCTATGTACAGGGTATTCAAACTGATGATTGGACGCAGGGCATCTCCGCCACCGCCAAGCACTTTCTCGGTCATTCCTTTTCCGAAGGCGGCATGAATTGGGCACCCACCCACATCCCCGACCGCGAACTGCGCGAAGTTTTTCTTACACCCTTCAAAGCGGCACTCTATGGTGCCAATATTGCTACCTTTATGAACGCCTATCATGAGCACGATGGTGTCCCTGTAGGCAGTTCCCGCACCCTCATGGTTGATCTGCTGCGTGGTGAATTAGGCTTCGATGGTGTAGTAGCCTCCGACTATTTCACAGTAAACATGTTCGCCCAGTATCATAAAATCGCCGCCAACAAGCAGGAAGCTGCCATCTTTGGCTTACAAGCTGGTATTGATGTTGAACTCCCCGGTGTTGATTGTTACGGGCAGCCGTTGCTGGACGCACTTGCGGCAGGTCAAATCGATACCGCCTTGATTGATGCCTCTGTTCAACGGGTCTTAAAACTCAAATTCCAGTTGGGTTTGTTCGAAAATCCCTATGTCAACGCCGATAAAGCCATCGAGATTTTCAACACGCCTGCTCAACTTGACCTGTCCCGTACCCTTGCGCAAAAGTCGATTGTTCTGCTCAAGAATGAGGGCGCGTTGCTTCCGCTCAAGCCGTCTATCAAATCATTAGCCGTCATCGGCCCTAGCGCTGATAGCATACGCTTGCTACAGGGCGAATATCACTACCCCGCCCATCTTGAGGGTAATTTTGACCCTGATGTGAGCCTCGGCGCACCCACCCCGCCCGAAAAGTCGAGAGTGTTCGACTGGTCGGATCATTTCCCAGAGTCAACCACTGTATTAGCTGGCATTCGTGCCGCCGTATCGCCCGAAACCCAATTGCACTACGCACAGGGATGCACTACCTCCGGCAGCGCAACATCCAGTTTCGCCGACGCGGTGGAAGCCGCTCGTAAAAGCGAAGTTGCGGTTGTCGTCGTGGGTGATAAATCTGGTTTGGCTCGCGGTTGCACCTGTGGCGAGTCACACGATAGCGCTACCCTCACTCTCCCCGGTGTTCAGCAGCAGTTGGTCGAAGCAGTAGTCGCAACCGGTACACCCACCATTGTTGTCTTGTTGACAGGACGCCCTTACGCTGTCGAATGGATTGCTTCCAATGCTTCCGCGCTCCTCGAAGCGTGGTTGCCTGCTCAAGAAGGCGGCGCTGCCATCGCCGATGTTCTGTTTGGCGCTGTAAATCCCGGTGGCAAATTGCCGGTGTCCTTCCCGCGTCATGTGGGGCAGGTACCTCTTTACTACAATCATAAGCCTTCAGGTGGTCGCAGCCATTGGCAGGGGACTTATGAAGACATGACCACCAAACCCCTCTTTGCCTTTGGTCATGGCCTCAGCTATACCAACTTTGAGTATACCAACCTTCAACTGAGCGCATCTCAGGTCACCGCCGCCGATACACTAACGATCCGTGCCACCGTCAAAAACTGTGGTGCAGTCGCGGGTGATGAAGTGGTTCAACTCTACCTCAACGACCCTGTAGCCTCGGTTACGCGGCCTGTGCAGGAGTTGAAAGGCTTTAAGCGCATTTCTTTGCAACCAAATGAGCAGCAAACCGTTTGCTTTGATCTCGACGTGCGCCACTTGGCCTTCTATGATCGCCAGATGAAGTATGTAGTCGAAACCGGTGCGATCTCGGTCATGGTCGGCAGCGCTTCAGACGACATCCGTTTGCACGGCTCATTCACCATTACCGGCGAAACCACTCCCGTCGAACAGGTCTACTTCACCCCCGTAACCGTCGAGCACTAATCTCAACTACCCCATCTACCATCTCTCGTAGGGAACGGTCTCAGATCGTTCCCTATTTTCAAACCTTATTAGTTTACGCACTTTCCTCCATCGCTTGCGGGGGAGGTGTCGCGTCAGCGACGGAGGGGGTTTACCGCTTCAGTTTGTACTCAGCAAATTGGAGAGGGCTGCGAACGACATGAGGGAGTGGAGGGGTGAGGTTAAGCGAAAACGCCCAAAATTGTTAGAAAGTGAACCTTTTGCTATGGGTGAGAAGGTATAGGGATGAGGGGGCTGCCTTCCTAAACCTTAGAAAACGGTTTGTCGTTTCATACCGCACCTTCACAAATAGGGGTCACAATGGATCTTTCAGCCTGTTATTGCCTGTAAAACAGGCACCTTTTTCATCTTCGCTTGAACCTATCTCCGTGCCTCTGTGCCATTGAGACTTTGTGTTAAAAATCTTTGCACCTTTGCCTCTTCGCGCCTTTGCGTTAAAAATCCTTCCTCATCTTGGCGTTTTGATGTCTCAATGTCATAATCAAATTACACTGATATAAATCGACTTTGAGGTTATATGCCCCCACAGAAAATCATCATTGATACCGACCCCGGCATTGACGACTCGATGGCAATTTTCCTCGCTCTCAACTCACCGGAACTCGAAGTAATCGGCCTCACCACCGTTTTCGGTAACGTTCACGTCAACCTAGCGGTGACCAACGCCCTACGCTTGCTCGAAATCGCTGGTCGCACCGATATTCCAGTCGCAAAAGGTGCCGCCAATCCTTTAGCCGGTAATTTCGATAATCCCCCCGCTTTCATTCATGGTGATGACGGTCAAGGTAATATTCATCTGCCGCCACCTACCACAACCGCCATCAACCAACCGTCGGCTCAATTCATCGTTGAGCAAATAATGAACGCCCCCGGTGAAGTTACACTGGTTCCCATCGGCCCATTGACCAACATCGCTTTAGCCTTACGCCTCGAACCGCGTATCGCTCAAAATGTGAAACAGGTCGTTTTAATGGGTGGTAATGCCCTCGTTCCCGGCAATGCAACGCCCGCTGCCGAAGCCAATATTCACGACGATCCCGAAGCTGCTGATGTGGTGTTTGGTGCTAATTGGCCGGTAACGATGGTCGGTTTGGAT